>NZ_JBIAXG010000020.1:0-141404 GCF_042896465.1 Streptomyces sp. NPDC001292 | reverse complement strand
CGAAAACACCGTCCCGATAAGGGAGTTGATATCCACCACAAGATCATGATCGAGGGCGGCTACTCGGCGTCACCACCGACTACGGGCCAGAGCCTAATTCCTGATAGACCCTCGCCGACAACGGCTCCTCTCACCGGGGAAAGACAGCCATCGACCGTCTGACCAGCAGATTTCCGAATGCAGTCATGGTCCACACTCTGTGGGGTTCCAAAAGTCCCATACATGCGCTGAGCTGGGTTACGCCGCCTGTCGTGATCTTGGACGGGCGGTGTTGCGGTATTCATGGATCAGTCCGCTGAGGACGTTGTGGCGGTGGATGCGCTGGGCGGCGAAGGGGATGACGTCGCGGTCGTCGGCCGGGGAGTGAAGGTGCAAGGCCCGGTGGTGGCCTTCCGGTGTTGTAGTGCTCGGCGCACTCGGCGAGGACTCGCCGCCTTGGATCCTGGTGTGGCCCCATGGCCGGGTTCTCGTGGGCCAGGTGCAGGATCAGGGCGGTGAGTTCCTCGGAGATCGGCTGGCGGCCGGTGCGCCCGGGTTCTGCCTCCACTGCCATCGCAGCAGGCAGCGGTGCCAGGACGGGGGGGTTCCGGGGGTGACCAAGCGGTGCCGTCGCAGTCTGCCTGGCAGGTGCCGGGCCAGAGCTGCGAGCACGGCGCGGTCCGGCCAGGCAAGGCGCGGCCGGACGCCGAGCCGCCGGCGCAGTATCGCGTTCTCGTGGCGGAGCGCGAGCAGCTCGATGTCCTTGCACAACCCCCGTCGAGCTCAACATGGCCGAGGTCCAGGTCTACGGCCGTGTGAAGGAGGGATGACGGCGTCATCCGCGTACGGGCTCGGTGAGATGTGGCCGTGTCAGGCCCGTACGGCGCGCGCGGCGTCGCACGGGCTAGGCTCTGGTGATCGCTCCGCTGCGGGCGAGCAGCAGACAGGCCGCACCCCGCGCGTGCTCCGTGTCCCGCCACGGTGACACGGTGATCTCCAGGTCCCGCAGCGGCTCGACCGCCCCGGCGACGGCCGCGGCGGTGAAGGCCGGGCCGAGGTGGGGCCACAGCACGAGGCTCTCGCCGATCACCTTGACCGCCTTGACCGCGAGGACGTTGACCACGCCGGCGACGCTGCGCCCGAGTAGCTCGCCGGCCTCGTCCAGGACTGCGAGAACCGCCGGCTCCCCACGTTCGGCGGCGTCGACCAGATCGGAGAGCCCGTCCCCCGGTCCGAGCCCGACGCCGGCGCGGCGGGCCCGTTCCAGGAGTGCCGTCTGCCCGACGAGGGACTGCAGACAGCCGCGGTTGCCGCAGTTGCATCGCGGCCCGGTCCGATCGACCGGCAGATGGCCGAACTCGCCCGAGAATCCGTCCGCGCCGCGCTGGACGCGTCGCTCCAGCACGACTCCCATACCGAGACCGTCACCGATGCCGAGGACGAGGAAGTCGTCGTGATCACGGCCCATGCCGAACAGCAGCTCGGCCGTCGTGCTGGAACGAAGGTCGTTGTCGACGAGAATCGGCACGGGCAGGGCCCGGCCGAGCTCCGCGGCCAGCGGCAGATCGTGCCAGTCCATGATCGCGGAGAGCCGCACGACGCCCGTCATCGGATCGACCATGCCGGGGACCGCGATGCCGACTCCGCGGATGGGCGTTGTGTTCCGTCGCGCCTCGATCTCCTCCTGCAGCACCCGGGTGAGCAGCGGAACGGGTGATTCTGCCACGCGCAGGGGGAGACGGAACTCGTCGGTGATCTGCCCGTCGAGCCCGACCACGACGCCGGCCAGATGATCGATGGCGACGCGCAGGCCCAGGACGTGGGCGGCGGTGGGGACCAGTTGGAGCGGAACGCGGGGACGGCCCTTGCCGGAGGAGGCGTGGGGCTTCAGCTCGCGGATGAACCCTTCGCCGATGAGCCGCCGGGTGTGGCCGGTGACGGTCGCGGCACCCACACGCAGCAGTTGCGCGATCTCCGCCCGGCTGAGCGGCCCGGCCGCCCCGAGCAGCGCCAGGATCTCGGTCTGGATCAGATCCCCAGGTGCCGGGCGTTGTGCCTTCACATCCTCCCCTTTCGCCGGTGAGCGCGCCGAGTTGGAGCCCTTGACGTCCGATCTGCGCGCCTCTACCGTCCCATTTTGCTCGGGCCCGAAAAAAATACTCCGTCACACCAATCTTCCCCTGCCGGGTGTCAATTGAGGAGGTCAAGCGATGCGCTTGCGTGCCGTGCAGTGGGCCAGTGTCGCGGCGGCGGGAGCACTCGTCGCACTCGCCGGGTGCGGAGGCACATCCGGCCAAGGGTCGGGAGGATCGAAGAGGTCGGATGGATCCGTCACCCTGAGCTGGCAGATGTGGGCCAGCGGAGCGGACGAGGAGAAGCAGCTGAAGCACCTCGCGTCGCTCGTCACCCAGGAGTACCCCGACATCAAGCTGGACCTGAAGACCGCCCCGTTCAAGGACTACTTCACCAAGCTGCAGACCCAGGCCGCGGGCGGCGACCAGCCGTGCATCGTGAGCATGCAGAGCCTTCGACTGTCCGGCTTCGCAGACCTCATGGAGCCGCTGGACGACGACCTCGAGGGCGCCACGGGTACGGACGGCTTCGAACCGGCCGCGCTCAAGGCCCTGCAGTGGGACGGCAAGCAGTACGCGCTACCGATGGACCTGGCCAGCATGCTCATGTACTACAACAAGGACGCGTTCGCGAAGGCCCGCCTCCCCGAGCCGAAATCCGGCTGGACCGTCGTCGATTTCGAGAAGGCGGCGAAGTCCCTCACCAAGAACGGGAAGACGGGCTTCGCGCTCTCCTTCTCCGACCTCCACTCGCTGACCATGGCGCTGACCTACAACGGCGCCCGCCCCGTCACCGCGGACGCCAAGGCGCAGCTCGACGACCCCGCGATGGTCAAGGCCTTGACCTGGTACGCGGGCCTGGCCACCAAGGCCAAGGCCGCGAGCGTCCCGGCCAGCTCCAGCGACGGCGCATGGGCTGAGACCCAGTTCGTCAACGGCAACGCGATGATGGCCGTCGACGGAACCTGGAACCTCGGGTCCAACACCAGCCAGGCGAAGTTCAAGGTCGGCGTGGCGCCGATCCCCGCCGGGCCCGGCGGTTCGAAGACGTACGTCGCCAACTCCGGCTTCGGCATCTCCAAGAGCTGTGCCTACAAGAAGGAGGCGGTCAAGGCCCTCTCCGTACTCACTGGGCCCGAGGCGGAGAACTACCTCGCCGGGCAGGGCCGGATCTTCCCCGCGCGGGCCGCTGCGCAGCCCGCGTACGAGAAGTTCCTCATCCAGCAGAGCGGCGGGAAGGCCGAGACCGTCAAGACTGGGATGAAGGCCGTCCACGACGGCCTCGCCGGTGGGGTGCCGTTCCTCGGAACCCGGAACTGGGACGAGATCAACACCCTGTTCAGCCAGTATCTGCTCGAGGCCTACACGGGGTCGAAGACCGCCCAGGAAGCGCTGACGACCATCCAGAAGAAAGCGGAACGCTGACCCGTGGCGACACGACCGATCGAGCAGCGCACCCGGTCCATGCCCCCGTCGGCCGCCCGTCCGCGCCGGGGCAGGGGCCGGAGCGGCGGCCCCGGTCGCCGGGAACGCAGGTACGCTTACGGCTTCCTGTCCCCGGGGGTCCTCGGACTGACCGTCTTCACCCTGTTCCCGGTGGCGATGGCCGTCGTGATGAGCCTGTACCACTGGCCCATCTTCGGCCAGCGGTCCTTCGTCGGGCTCGACAACTTCCGCTACCTGCTGCTGGAGGACCCCAGCTTCCTCGTCTCCGTGCGCAACACCTTCGTCTTCACCGCACTGTTCCTGCCGCTCAACGTCGTGCTCTCCCTGACCCTGGCGTTCTGGATCTCCAACAGCCGCTGGCAGCAGGTGTTCCGGGTGCTCTTCTTCATTCCCGCGATCACACCCATGGTGGTCAACGCCGTGATCTGGAAGCTGCTCTACCAGCCCCAGGGCATCATCGCCCACTACCTCGGCAGCTGGTTCGGCATCACCGCCCCGAACTTCCTCGCCGACTCCGGCACGGCGATGATCTCCGTGGTCGTCATGAGCGTCTGGCAGGGCATCGGCTACAACCTCATCGTGTTCTCGGCCGCCATCGACGAACTGCCGCGCTCCGTACTCGAAGCGGCGGAGATCGACGGGGCCCGGGGCCTGAGGAAGTTCTTGCGCGTCCAGCTGCCGCTGATGTCACCCGCGGTCTTCTTCGTCACCACCATGACCATGATCACGTCGATGCAGGTATTCACCCAGACCTACATCCTCACCAGGGGAGGACCGGGAGACTCGACGGTGACGATGGTGCAGAACGTCTACGAGAACGGCTTCGTCTCGCGCGACCTCGGGCTGGCCGCCGCAGGCGCGTGGCTCCTCTTCGCCGTCATCCTGCTGATCACTGCCGTGCAGTTCCTCGGCCAGAAGCGGTGGGTGCACTATGAACACTGACAAGGTCCGCTGGACCCCCCGCAGCGTGGTGTCGCACGTGCTGCTCGTAGCGGTGACGCTGCTGTTCCTGGCACCGGTCGTCTACGCCGTGGCCACCGCGCTCAAACCGTCGGGGGAGACCTTCGCCAACCCGACCTCGCTCATCGGCTCCCACCTGCGTTGGCAGAACTTCGCCGACGTCTTCGATTTTCTGCCGTTCCAGCGGTTCATCCTCAACGGACTGCTGGTGGCCGCCATCGGCACGCTCGTCGTCCTCGCCGCCTCATCACTGGGCGCCTACGCCTTCGCCCGGCTGAGGTGGCGTGGCAGGGACGGCCTCTTCCTGGTGTTCCTGGCGACTCTGATGGTGCCGCAGGAGGTGCTGGTGG
This sequence comes from Streptomyces sp. NPDC001292, assembly GCF_042896465.1. Lineage (NCBI taxonomy): Bacteria > Bacillati > Actinomycetota > Actinomycetes > Kitasatosporales > Streptomycetaceae > Streptomyces > Streptomyces sp. NPDC001292. Next base: position 136,597 of record NZ_JBIAXG010000020.1, on the reverse strand, counting down.
TCCCGATGTTCATCCTCATGCAGGAGTTCGGCTGGGTGAACAGCTACCAGGCGCTCATCTTCCCCTGGGCCTTCACCGCGTTCGGCACGTTCCTGCTGCGCCAGTTCTTCCGCGGAATCCCGTACGAGCTGCAGGAGGCCGCCACCCTCGACGGCTGCTCGCCCCTGCGTACCTTCCTCTCCATCATGCTGCCGATCGCCCGCCCCGCGCTCAGCGTGCTCGCGGTCTTCACCTTCATCGCCTACTGGAACAGCTTCCTGTGGCCACTCATCATCGTCAACGACGTCAGCGCGCTCGGTACGGTGCCGCTCGGCCTGGAGCTGTTCTTCGGACAGAACGGCAGCCAGTGGCATTTGGTGATGGCCGCCTCCGTCATCTCCCTCGTCCCGACCCTTCTGCTGCTCATCGCACTGCAAAAGCACCTGGTGAAAGGCATCGCCGCTACCGGCCTGGCCGGTCGCTGACACATCGCGCCGCAACCCGGCCCCGTCTGCTGGGCGCGGCTCGCCGTGGCCACCAAGGAGAATCCCCTGCTGCGCTTCGACCAACGCACCGGTCCCGACCTCGGTGCACAGACACCCGTTTACCCGTCCGCCTCCGTGCCGCGCTGGTACACCGACGCCAAGTTCGGCATCTTCATTCACTGGGGCATCTACTCGGTGCCCGCCTGGGGCACGCCTCGCAACCCCGAGGTCCACATCCCCGCCGAGCTGGAGTTCGTCCACCACCCGTACGCCGAGTGGTACGCCAACACCGTGCGCATCGCCGGATCGCCCACCCGCCGATTCCACGAGGAGACGTACGGCGTGGGCACCTCTTACGAGGACCTGGCCGACCTCTGGAAGGCCGAACGCTTCGACGCCGATGCGTGGATGTCCCTGTTCGTCGAATGCGGCGCACGCTACGTCGTGCCCACCGCCAAGCACCACGACGGCTTCTGCCTCTGGGACTCGGGCACCACCCCGTTCACCGCGGCACGCCGCGGGCCCCGTCGCGACCTGCTGGCCGAACTGAGCGGCGCCGCACGCCGCCACGATCTGCGCCTGGGACTGTACTTCTCCGGCGCCCTCGACTGGCACGTCAGCGCGTTCCCGCCGATCCGCTCGCTGACGGACCTGTTCGAACTGCGCCGCAACGACAGGGCCTTCGCCGACTACGCACTCGCACAGCTCGTCGAACTGGTCGAGCGGTTCCGGCCCGACTACCTCTGGAACGACATCGACTGGCCGGACGTGGGAAAGGGCCGCGGCGACCGAGACCTGGCCGCGCTGTTCGCCCGCTATCTCGAGCAGGTGCCCGACGGCCTGCTCAACGACCGCTGGGGCGTGCCGTACCACGGCGTGCGCACACGCGAGTACCTGAGCGAACAGGAGCCGTCCGAGCGGGTGTGGGAGGCGTGCCGGGGGCTCGGGCAGTCCTTCGGCCACAACGTGGTCGAGGACGACCGGCATCTCATCGGCGGCGCCGAGCTGATCCAGATGCTCGTCGACACCGTGGCCAAGAACGGCAATCTGCTGCTCAACGTGGGCCCGCGGGCCGACGGCTCGCTGCCCGAGAACCAGGTGTCGCGGCTGCGCCAGCTGGGGGAGTGGCTGCGGGTCAACGGCGAAGCGGTCTATGGGAGCCGGCCATGGCGCCGTCACACCGACGCGGCCGGTCATCCCGTCCGCTACACCGCGCGCGAGGAAACCCTGTTCGTGGCGGACCTGGCGCCGGGCGACGGGCGGCTGACGCTGGCCCGTGATGTTGCCGAGCTCGCCGCCGGCCGCCCCGCGAGCTGGCTCACCGCAGCCGGCCGTCGGAGAGCGGCGACGGACCCGGACGGCACGGTGGTCGTGCCGGAGGAGCTGCGGGGGGCACCTGCGGCCGTGCTCGCGATCGAAGCCGGCGTCGCATGACGGAGCGGCACCGGGCAGCCGAGCCGGTCGTCGTGCGGTGCTCGGGCAGGCACGGGGCGACGTGCTCCGCCCGGGACGCACAAGGCTGGGACACGCACGACGCCCCCGGCCCCGAGGATCTGGGCAGTTGAGCCTTCCCCACGAGCCCTGGGGCACTCCTCCACCGGAGGAGTGGCGGTTCCCTGACACAGTTGGAGCTGTCACGATGACTTCGCAACGCTGGTTCACCGAGGCCAAACTCGGAATCTTCATCCACTGGGGCATCTACAGCGTCGACGGCGTCGCCGAGTCCTGGTCGTTCTTCGACGGCCGCATTCCGTACGACCATTACATGGCGCAGCTCGACCGATTCACCGCCACCCGCTTCGACCCGGACACATGGGCGGACCTCTTCGTCCGCGCGGGCGCCCGTTACGCCGTGCTCACCGCCAAGCACCACGACGGAGTCGCACTGTGGGACACCGGTGCGAACGACCTGTCGGTGGTCAAGCGCACCCCCGCCGGGCGTGACCTGGTCGCCGAGTATGTCGCGGCGCTGCGCCGACGGGATGTGAAGGCCGGCCTCTACTACTCCCACCTGGACTGGTCCCACCCGGACTACGCCACACTACGCGGGCCCGACGAGGACCCGGCGGAACGCGGCAACCCGTATTCGATGCCCGCTCCCGGCGAAGAGGACCCGGCCCGATGGGGGAACTTCCTGGACTTTCACCGGACCCAGGTCCGCGAGATCCTGGAACGCTTTAAGCCCGACGTGCTGTGGTTCGACGGCGAGTGGGAGCGATCCCCCGAACAGTGGGGCATGGACGCTCTGGCCGCGGAGATCCGTACGCGCTCCCCGCACACCGTCGTCAACGGCAGACTGACGGGCCACGGCGATTACGCAACGCCCGAACAGGGCGTGCCCATCGAGCCACCCGCCGGCCCATGGGAGCTGTGCCTGACCATCAACGACTCCTGGGGCTATCAACCCCAGGACACCCACCACAAGTCGCCGCGGCAACTGGTCCGCATCTTCGCGGAGACCATCGGCGGTGGTGGCAACCTGCTCCTCGACGTGGGTCCACAGGCCGACGGCACCATCCTCCCGGAGCAGGTCGCTCGTCTGGAGGCCCTGGGGGAGTGGATCGGCCGGCACTCCGCCGCCGTGTACGGGACGGACCGTGGCATGCCACACGGCCACTTCTACGGCCCCTCGACACTCTCCGCCGACCGCAGGACGCTGTATCTCTTCGTCTTCGACCGCCCCAACGAATTCGTGGTCCTGCGCGGTGTACGCAACGCGGTGACCTCGGTACGGGTGCTCGGCGCGGACACGGAGGTGCGGCACGAGCGCGTCGGCGGCCTCGGCGAGGTACCCGGATGGGAGTACATCCACCTCACCGATGACCACCTCGACCCGCTGTGCACCGTGCTGGCCCTCGAACTCGACGGCGAACTCGACCTCTACCGGACGCACACGCGCGACCAGGCCGCGTCCGATGGGTCGTGAGTCGCGTGCTGCCCGGCGACGGGCTCAGCGGCGTGTCCACTGTGCCGTTCGCGGCAGAAGAGGAACCCGAGGTTGCACTGCCCGGTCTGGCGCAGACCCTGGAGGGCCTCGCCGAGCAGCACGGCCGGGTTCTGCTGAAGGATGGCGGCCTTCTCCCTGGCCGGCCCAGTCGACTTCGCCTCCGGCGTTGTCACGTGCCCCCCCCTGACGCCGGCCACGGGCGGCCACCGTAGGCCCCGGCAACCACCCCTGTCAGCTCGCGGAGGAGCCATGCCAGCACCCTGTCCCGTGATCGCCGTTGCCGGTCTCGGCATCGAGTCGTCCACGTTCTCCCCGGCCCGCACCGAGGCCCCCGCCTTCCACGCGCAGCGCGGCGCCGACGTCCTCACCCGGTATCCGTTCCTGGCGCACGGGCAGACTGGCGTGGTTCCCTGGTCGGCAAGGCCCTGCCCGGCGGTACGGTGACGGCATTCGCGTACGCCGACCTGTCCGGCGAACTCATCGACCGCCTCAAGGAGCTGGGGCCGGTCGGATGCCCGACCCGGACCTCACCGCCCGGATCGTCTGGTCGGATGCCCGACCCGGACCTCACCGCCCGGATCGTCGCCTCCTCGGACCGCCCGCTCAGCGGGCCCGAGGAGTAAGGCGCAGCGGATCGCCTTTCACTGCCCTGTCGGCGGTCGGCGATGGCATGGTTCGCCCGAGTACTCGATGGTCCCTTCAGCGGCAGGGACCGACAAACGACACGCCCTCACCGATTTCGGCACCAACCGACCTCCTCGTGCGATGTCGCACGCCCGCCGGTCGGCGCGCATCGGCGCGCATCGTCTCCTCGGCCGGTGATGCACCACATCTCGTCAATGATCCGCCCAGCGCGAGGCCTTGACGGGACACCCGAATATGACAACGGTGTCATACCAGCAGTCATCCGACCTCTTAGGAGGGTCCATGCGATTGCCGAGACCAGTCCGTCTGGCCCGCATCCTGTCTACCATGGTCTCTGTGGCTGTCTTGATCGGCAGCACACTGACAACGGCCGCGGTCGCGTCACCAAAGGCAGGACCACCGTTCCCCGAGGATCCGACGGCATATGTGAACACCTCGATCGGGAACAACGGGTCGGGTACGACGTTCCCGGGGGCGGCGCTTCCCTTCGGGATGGTGCAGAACAGCCCGGACACCCGGCTCAACTCCTACGCCTCGTACGACTCCGCAGACTCGAATATCCTCGGATTCAGCCAGACGCACCTGTCCGGCGTCGGCTGCCAGACCGCAGGCAACTTCCGGCTGATGCCGGTGCCCGGTGGCTTCCCCGGGACACAGCCGAACCAGCAGGCGGCCGGTTTCCGCCACGCCGACGAGCACGCGGAGCCCGGGTATTACAAGGTCGGCCTGGACAGCGGGGTGACCGCCGAGCTGACGGCTACCGAGCGGACCGGCTGGCACCGCTACACCTTCCCGGCGAACGCCTCTCAGCGCACGGTGGTGGTGAACGTCGGCTCGAGCAACGGCTACACCTACGCCGGCCATGTGGACGTCGTCGGCGATAACACCGTCGAGGGCTGGATCACCGGCGGCAACTTCTGCTGGGAGACGGGCAAGGAACGATACAAGGTCTTCTTCAGCGCCAAGTTCGACCGGCCGTTCGACGAATTCGGCACCTGGGCGGACAGCGGCGACGTCACCTCGGGCCGCCGTTCGGCGGACATCAGCGGTACATCGTCGGACGGCTCCCGGGCCGACGGCGGCGCGATGGTCGGGTTCAGCGGCGGCAGCCAGGTCGGTGCGACCGTCGGCGTCTCCTACACCTCGGTGAACGGCGCCCGGCTGAACCGCCGCACCGAGAGCGCGGGCCAGACCTTCGACTCCGTCCGCGCCGCCGCGCACCGGACCTGGGCGCGCCAGCTCGGGCGGCTGCAGGTGTCCGGCGGCAGCGACGCCGACCTGCGGACCTTCCACTCCGCCCTCTACCGCGCGACTCTCCACCCGTCGGTCGGCTCCGACGTCGACGGCCGGTACATGGGCTTCGACAAGCAGGTTCACCGCAGCGACCGGCCGTACTACCAGATGTTCTCACTCTGGGACACCTACCGTGCGCAGAACCAGCTCGTCGCGCTGCTCGAACCGCGACGCGCCACCGACATCGCGAAGTCGCTCCTGCGTGTCTACCAGGACGGCGGCTGGCTTCCGCGTTGGGCGCTCGGTCCGAGCGAGACCAACGTGATGAGCGGGGAGGGCCCGACGCCGTTCATCACCTCCTTGTACGCCCGCGGGCTGCTCGACAAGCTCACCGCACGGTCCCTGTTCGACGCGCTGTGGAAGAACGTCACTGAGGTGCCGGCCGATCAGTCGGTCTTCCGGGGCCGCGACGGCAACCCGACATATCTGCAGAACGGATGGATCGGCTACCAGGACAAGGGCGGCTACACCTGGGGCGACTCCCGTCAGGCAGGCTCCGCGACGCTGGAGTACGCGCTGGCCGACTGCAGTCTGGCCGATATGGCCCAAGGCCTCGGTGAGCGGGCCAAGGCTGAAACGCTGCGGGCACGGTGCGCGAACTTCGCCAACGAGTGGGATTTCGGGGTGAGTTCCAAGGGGTTCGACGGGTTCCCGCGGGCCCGCACCCCGGAGGGAACCTGGGCCGGCAGCGCTGACCCGACACAGAGCACCGGCTTCCACGAAGGCACCCCATGGCAGTACCAGTGGCTAGCGCAGCAGGACGCCCCGGGGCTGTTCGCGCTGATGGGCGGCAGGGCCAAGGCCGAGCAGCGACTCGACACCTTCTTCGACATGCCGGAACTGCTCCGCGACCACACGGGGGTGGCCAAGAAGTCGTGGGTGGTCGGGGCGTACGACTACCACAACAATTTCGCCTTCAACCCGAACAACGAGCCCGATCTGCATGCGCCCTGGATGTACGCGTGGACTGACCAGCCATGGAAGACCTCCGCGGTGCTGCGTGCGGCGCAGCCGCTGTTCACCGACGACGCCTACGGCATGCCCGGCAACGACGACCTCGGCACCATATCGTCCTGGCTGATCTGGTCCATGATCGGCATCTACGAGGTGATGCCCGGCTCCGGCGAGTACGTGCTCACGGCGCCGATGTTCGACCGGGTCCGGATCCAACCGGACGGCGGCCGCCCGGTCGACATCATCGCACCGGGGGCGGACCGGTCGAAGCTGCAATACGTGTCGTCGGTGCGCGTGGGCGACCAATCCTGGCCCAAGTCGTGGATCTCACACAGTGATCTGCTGCGCGCGGGCACGATCCGGTTCGCCCTCACCTCCGACCCGGCGAGCACCGACTGGGGCCGTGGAAGCGGCAGTCAGCCGCCGCGCCACGGCACGACGCAGGCCGGTGTCCGGCCGTTCTCCTCGGTGCCCGACGCCAGTCCGGCGCTGCTCGAACCGGGCAAGAGCCTTCAGGCGAGCGTGGGAGCGGTCAATCTCTCGGCTTCCCCGGCCAAAGTAGCGTTCAACGCCGCCCCCTCCGACGGCATCACCGTGTCACCGGCTTGGGGCAATCTGACGGTCGACGCCGGCACCCGGGCCGCCATCCCGGTGACGGTGGCCGCGGACGGCTCCGCCAAACCCGGCCGCCACACCGTCGAAGTCAAGATGACGGACGCGTCCACCGGTGAGCCCCTCGGCAGCACGTTCATCGCGCTGAAGGTCACCTCCCTCTCGTACGGCCGGCCGGCCACGCAGAAGAGCACCGACTGGGGCGGTGTGGCCTCGCGGGCGGTCGACGGCGACACCGACGGCAACTTCACCGTCGGCTCGGTCACCCACACCGCCGAGGACGGCTCGCCGGAACCCTGGTGGCAGGTCGACCTCGGTGCGTCAAAGGCCATCTCCGACGTCGCGGTGTGGAACCGCACCGACTGCTGCTCGGAGCGCCTGACCGATTACTACGTACTCGCCTCCGACACCCCGTTCACCAGTGACTCGCTCGCCGCGACGCTCGCACAGCCCGGTGTGACCGCCGTCCACCGTACGGACACCGCCGCCACTCCGACAATCGTCCCGCTCGATGCCGCCGGACGTTACGTGCGCATCCAGCTCGCCACCACCGCGCCCCTGTCGCTCGCCGAGGTCGAGGTGAACCCGTGATGGCCGCACCGGCACGCACTGCCCGGATTACAGCGAAGCCTCCAGTCGACGAGAAAGGGAACCTCGTGACCGTGTCACGGCGCATGCTGGCGACCGTCGCGGCGCTGACCCTGTGCGCCGCCACACTGACGACGTTGGGCGGCTCCCCGGCGAGCGCCGACGGCGACGACCCGGTGATGATCGACCCGGGATTCGAATCCGGCACATTCGACGGCGGTCAGTACTACCACGCCTCCCTCGTCGCCGCGGGCGCGTCCGGATCGGGCCACGCGGCGCAGGTCGGGCTCGGTTACGACGGGGACAGCCGGTACCCGCGCGGCGGCAATCTTCCGGTGCGCGGCACGGGGGTCTCGCGCGGGATGGTCAACAAGCCGGTCCGGCAGGTGGAGCCCAACACCGTCTACGAGTTCACCGCCAAGGTCCGCACCGAGGGGAACGCATCGGTGCGGGTCGGTGTCTTCGACGCTGAGAATGTCGCGTTCTACCGCGGCGCCGCCAACTACGTCGACGTCAGCAGCCCGACCTGGACCACGGTGACACGCACGATAACCACCGGGCCGCGCACCCGGGAGCTGAACGCGTTCTGCTTCCTGAACGAGTTGGGCAGCAGCTCCGGCCCCGGCTACTGCGACGACTTCGCGGTGCGCAAGGTCGGCCCGGCGGCCAACCCGGCACCCGCGCCCCCCGACGACACCCGCGCGTTGGGAGCGAACGGGTTCCCGGTCACCATCCCGGCGGTGCAGTCCTTCACGCGTCACGATGGAGAGTCCTGGCGGCCGCAGGGCGACCTCAGCATCTCCGTGCGCCACGGGGAAGCCGCCACGCTGCGTGATGAGGCCGAACGGATCGCCAAGGAGTTCGTCGACGCCAAGCTGGTGCGGACGGCAACGGTCCGCACGGTGGATGACCACGCCCGCGTAGCGCGGGGAATCCTGCTGACCACGGGCGCGGTGGACCTGTCCGCTGCCCCGGCCAAAGCCCGGGCCCTGGCGTCCCAGGCCTACCGGCTGGACATCGACGAGAACGCCGTCGTGGTCACCGGTGGTTCTGGCACTGGCGCGTTCTACGGCGTTCAGACCATCCTGCAGGCACTGCGGTCGGCGGGTCGGCTGCCCGCCGGCGTGGTGACGGACTGGACGGACCAGACCTTCCGCGGGCTGCAGGTCGACTCCGGGCGGCGCTACTACTCGCTCGGCTGGCTGAAGAACCAGATCAAGGATCTGGCCTACACCAAGATGAACTACCTGCAGCTGCGGGTGAAGGATGATCAGGGCCTGCGGGTGGAGAGCGCGGTGGCGCCGAAGCTGGTCGACCGGCTGCCGGCCGGCGGGTCGTGGAGCAAGGCGCAGATCGCCGACCTCGTCGCGTTCGCCCGCCGGTACCACGTCACCATCGTTCCCGAGATCGACGTACCCGGGCACAGCAGTCTCGATACGCAGGTGTATCCGGAGTACGCACTGCCGGAGAAGACGGGCTACGACTACTCCCGTGCCGATGTGCGTGAGCATCTGGCGCGGTGGGTCCGGGAGATCGGCGCGACGTTCGACGCCCCGTACGTCCACCTCGGCGGCGATGAGTTCTTCGACGCGGACAATCCACGGCTGCTGTCCTGGGTCCGCGGCTTCGCCGGGCCGAAGGCCACCGGCGAGGACGGCTACAAGGCGCTGTTCAACTACCTCTCGGGCGAACTCGCCAAGGACGGTCGCGGAACCTGGATGTGGAACGACATGATCAGCGACCCGGCCGGCGGCGCCGTCCGGCTGAGCCGCGACATCACGATCGACTACTGGGCGGAGATCTACGACGCGCCTGCGGCCGGCGCCTACCTGGACGCGGGCTTCACCCTGATCGGTTCGTCGTCCGACCTGTACCACGACCTGTGGCCGCCGCTCACGGCCGACAACAAGAACAACACCATCAACCAGCCGTGGCCTGCCGGCCAATGGACCACGTACGGCAGCCCGTATGTGTACTCCGGCGGCTGGGGCGCCCCCTACAGCGTGCCTGCCGGGAGCAACAGCGTCGGGCAGTTCTTCCCGATCTGGGACGACCCGCACGGCTGGGCCCCCGAGTACGTCCTCACCCAGACGTTGCTGCCCAGGCTGCGGGTTCACGCCCAGTCGGTGTGGAACTCGCCCGATCCGGTCGGAGACTTCGCAGCCTTCGATCCCTACCTGCGCAAGCTCGGTCACGCACCCGGCTTCCAACAGCCGGTCGGCACGCTCGAGGTGAACCCTCCGCAGCAGTGACCCGTCCCCGGGGTTCCCCGCGGTTCGTGAGGAACCCCGGGCAAGGGCGGAGCGACCGTGCGCAAGGTGGCTGGTTCCGGCCGCTGCCTGTGGCCCGGTGGCGCGGTCAGGCCTTGCGGCGGGTGAGCACCGTCACAAGACCGGGGCGGGAATGAGGTGCAGGGGAATCAGCACAGGGCGGCGGTGCCGCTGATGCCGACGCCGGGTGTGACGTCTGTAGCCGATGGTTGCCGTGCGCATTCTTCGGTGCCGACGGGCGGCGGGACAAGGGGTGGGATCAAGTCCGTGTCTCCCGCCGCGGTCCGCGGGCGCGGCGGGCGCGGGCACGGGCCGGGCCCGGTGCACATGCGGACCCGAACTAGCGCTCGGCGTCCGCGACTTGGTATTCCCTCAGGTCACGTCGGCTCCGGCGGGGTCGCCGGAGCGGGGGCCTCTATGTCTGTCCTGAGCTTCGCGCGCCGCGACGGGCTGAGGCCGGTGAGCTGGCCCCACTTGGCCGCCTGCTCCTCGAACAGCGTCAGGTCGATCACCGGGACCGGAAACGGAAGGTCGCCGATCTGCATGACGTCCCATGGAGCGCTGAGGGGTGGCGAGTGATGAAACCGTGCAAGGTTCGCGTTCCGCCGGAGTTCGCGGCAATCGATTATTCCGCACGAGCGCACAGATCACGCCAAGATCGAACATTCGCCCCTGGCGCACTTGTTCGTCTCGCGCTTCACTCCTGACTCATGAAACGACAGATCACGTCCATGCTCGCCGGACTGGTGATGGCCGCCGGATCGGCGCTCGGCGCGAGCCCGGCGGCCGCGGCCGAGCCGGTTCCCGTGGAGTTCGGCACCGACTGGCACGACCCGCTGACGGCGGCGCCGGCCATCGAGAAGCCCGACACCCGATCCTGCGAAGTCACCATCGCGGAGGTGCAGTTCCGCGATTTCACGCCGTACAGGGGAAGTTACGCCCCGCCCAAGGAGTGCGGAGACCGCTGGAGCAAGGTGGTGCTGCGCCTCGACGGAAAGGTGAAGGGCCGTCAGTACGACCGGCTCGGCTACCTCCGTATGGGCGGCGTCGAGGTGTTCCGTACGTCCACGCCCGAGCCCTCCGTCGACGGGATCACCTGGTCGGTGGAGAAGGACGTCACCCACTACAGCGACACACTGCGCCGAGAGCAGCCCGTCGAAATGCTCATCGGCAATGTCGTCAACGAGACATACACCGGCGTCATCGACGTCAAGGTCACGCTGACCTTCTATGCCGCGAAGGGCAGTACGAAGGCCGCCGAGACGCCCGACAAGGTGCTCCCGCTGGAGGGCGCCACGCTGACCACGCCGCGTAACTCCGAGCGCATCGTCGCCGAGGTGTACGCCACCGGATCCGGCGGCGGCTGCGAGGAGTACTGGTACCTGACCGTGCCGGACGCCACGCCCTACTCGTGCAAGGCGGACAAGGGTCCGTACCGCGAGGTGCAGGTCAAGGTCGACGGCCAACTCGCGGGAATCGCAGCACCGTTCCCGAACGTGTGGACCGGCGGCTGGTCCAATCCCTTCCTCTGGTACGTAGTTCCGGCGCCGCGTGCCTTCGACGTGAAGCCGATCGAGTACGACTTGACGCCGTTCGCTGGCGTCCTCAACGACGGGCGTGAGCACCGCGTCGAGGTGTCGGTCGCGGGCCTGCCCGATGGGCAGAGCGGCTGGAGCACGCCCACGAACGTCCTCGTCTGGCAGGATGAGGGCAGCGAGCACGTCACCGGGGCGCTCACGAAGCACGATCAGAGTGATCTTTCCAACTCGACGTCGATCACACCCGGTTCACTGAACCGGCTCGACACCAAGGGTGGCCACCGGCTCACCGTCGCCGGCTATGTGAACACCTCGCACGGGCGCGTCGAGACCACCGTCTCGCGCACCCTCGCCAATACCTCAGCCCACCACTGGACGGAGGACGAGAACACCGACGGGCTCACGTCACGCTGGGACGACGACGAGACGGTGACCGTGGACGGCCGCGGCCCGGCGCGGGTCGCCCATACCCATCGCGTCTACACCATGGACGGCGAGACCACGATCGGCACGGACAACCGGCTGCGCACCGTCCTCACGCTCGGGGACCGCGCGGACACCTCGGTCGTACGCGCCGGCAAGCGCATCTCCTGGTCGCGGCTCGACGACACGTACACCGGCGACGCCACCTGGACGCTGGACGTCCCGCGTGACCAGCGCCATGCCGTCGGCACGTCGAGCGAGCGCTACCGGCTGGACGGGGCGGAGGCCTGCTACGACCGCACACTGCGGACCGAGCAGGGCATCCTGACGGAGGACCGTACGGGTTGCTAAGCCCACGCGGGGCCCGGCTGTGCGTGCCGGGCCCCGCGGTCTCCAACTCATGTGACTTCGAATGTCAGTTCGCTTCGACCGCGATACGATGGGTGCCTGTGACACGACACGTCACCACGCACCGGTGAACACCAACACACCGCCCCTGCACGCGCGTTCCCCAACATCCAGGACCGCCCCGACACCGTCAGGCGCTCCACGAGGAAACCCGGTTCACATCTCCGGGAACGCCGGGCTGCCCATTGACAGGCCCGCCCTCATGGGCGCGGAGATGACTTTACGAGCCCCACAAGGCGCCGAGGCGCCGCCGCGGAGGGGGACCGGCTCATGCGGAGGGCCCCCTCCGCCGCTGGCTCAGGGTGTCTGCCTAGGCCCTGAAACCGGTGGTCAGAACTGGACGCCGGCCCCACACGGGCTGACGGTCTTTGACGCTGCGTACCAGGGCGTCGGGTACCTCGTTGCCCCCCGCCGCCATGCTCAGTGTTGCCGCCGTCCATGGTGAACCGGCCGATGGTGTACTCCGCCAGGGTGGAAGCCTTTACCTCATCGGCGGAGGCGGCAGGGGCCCAGGCCAGTCCGCTGCCCAACAGGACGGTGCTCAGGGCGAGGGCCGCTTTTGTGTGAAAGCGCATGCCTGTTTGTCCTCACGTAGGAGTACGCGGGGTTGTGGGGGCAGCGGGCCCTCTCAGGCGCTGGGGGTGACGTAGGCGCGCAGCATCCAGTGGTCGCTGAGCCGTCCGAGGTCGTAGCGCCAGGATCCGACGTAGATGGGGCGGCCCTGCTGCAGATCCCATCCGTAGTCGCTGAAGAAGATGTAGTCCAACTTCGAACCCGCCGGGTTACGGCAGCCTTTGAGGTACCACGGGCCGGTGGTGGTGCACTTCTCGTCAGAGTCAGCTTCGAAGTTGCCGTCGTAGAGCGGCTTTACGGCGTTGTCACCGGGTTTGAGGTTGAAGTCGCCGCCGATGATGGTGCGGTAGTCGCCGTTTTGCCAGTTACGGGCCTGGTTGCGGAAGTCACGGGCGGACGCGGCGCGCAGCGCCTTGGAAGGGTCCGCTTTCTCGTTGGCGAAGTGACTGGTGCAGGCCAGCAGTTTGTTCCCGCGGTCCTGCAGGCACGCTGCTCCCTGGGAGTGGGTCCCGTTGTGTTCGCTGGTGCTGGTGAACGTCATGTTCCAGCCGGGTTTCCCATCCGGGCCGTTGACGATGTCACTGCCCGGGAGCTTCTTCATGGCGATAGCGACGCCGGCCTCTGGCTTGCCACTGCGCGGGCAGCGGATCGGGTTGTTGGTCCCAAGGGTCTTGGCCGTGCGGTGGTGTACCACCCACTTGCCGGAGGTCCGACTGTTGAGCGCGTTCTCCAGCGGCCGGGAGTGCAGGCTCTCGCAGGTTTCCTGGATCATGACGACGGTGATCGAGCTGTCTTCTCTCACGCGGTTGGCAAGTTCGTCGACCTTGCCTTGGTTGCTTCCGGGACAGCTCGTGAGGCCGCCACAGATGTTCCAAGTCAGCACACCCAGCCGGGGCGGGATGCTGGTCGGCGTCGCGGCAGCGGCCTTCGGCCACGCTGGAGGTGAAGAGGCCTGCGCGGCGGTTGCCTGAGCGGGCACGAGAACCAGCAGGGCCGCGGCGCACCCCCCGGCTAAGACGCTCTTCGATCGGATGCCTTTCACTGTTTCCCCCTGAAAACGTTGGCGTGTGTTCGGGTGTGAGGTCCGGGCTCGGTCCATCACCCTGCGGAGGCGAGCCGTCCGCAGCCCGGAACAGAACTTGGCAGCTCATGGGAAGCACATCGTCCCGCACGCCCCAAGAGCGGCACAGAGCAACCTTTATATGGGCTTGATTGACGCGTAACAAGCACGAAACACGTCATTCGGACCCGTGCGGCATCCTGTAGGCCAAGCAGGCACCGGTGCTTGGAGTGCTGTCCGATTGGACGAGCGAGCTGGTCGCATGTGCAGCCTGCGGCCCGCAGAGGCGGAGGAAGTGCCCGTGGCGCATTTCTTACGGGGCGCCGCGCTCGGGGTTGGTCAGCCGAGTCGTACGCTCCCCGGAGCCCGATGGTCTCATCGAAACCTCCGTCGAAAGACGTAGCCGCCCAGCCGTCGGGCACACAGAGTCAAAATCGTCACGAGTGCCGGTACGCACAGGGCTCCCTGAGGGGTCGGCCAGTCCTCCAGCCGCTCATCACGGTTCCTCGAACTCGACGAGAGCGCGGTAGCCGAGGCTGCTGTGCAGCTCGTTCAGTCCCTCAGGCCGCATGTCGGGACTCGCGAAGGGGGTCGCCGAGTCGATCTCGTCGGCGGATCTCCAGGCGTCTGATTCATCCTGGCTCGGTGATCGGTCCGGCAGGAGGCGGAGCGGGGTCGCTTGATTCAGGGCTTGGTGCGGCCGGTGCTCGCTACCTCGGCGAGTATCCCCAGGCGCATTGTCCTGGCCTCGCGCCACCCAACCGGCGGGTGGACCGTGCTTACAAGAGCCGCCCTTGCGCCACCGCGAGCGTATCGTCAGCTATCAACTCCCCCCGCCGATTCACAAAGAGTCTCGGTTCTCCCTCATCCACCATGTGGCCAAGATGCGGATCTTCATCTGGCCGGTCCAGTGCTTACGCCCGGGAACCAACTGCCGCACCCCGGCGTGATCCGTCATGCCGATCACGGGAGGTGGCGGGTGGAGCGGGGCGCTCTCATCGCGGGCAGGTACGAGCTGACGCGGCTGCTCGGCCGGGGCGGCATGGGCGAGGTGTGGGCGGGCCGTGACCGGTACCTGCACCGCGATGTCGCCGTCAAGCTCCTGCACCGCGACGAGAACGCACCGCCCGAGCTGGTCCAGCGCTTCGCACGCGAGGCCGTCGCCGCGGGCCAGATCAACCACCCGAACGTCGTGGCCCTCTACGACCGCGGCGCCCATGAGGACGTGCAGTTCCTGGTGATGGAGCACGTCGAGGGCACCAGCCTCGCCCAGCATCGGCCCCCTGTCCCTGGGGCGCGCCCTGGAGATCGCCGAGGAGATCTGCGCCGCCCTCGTGGCCGCGCACGCCGTCAATGTCGTGCACTACGACATCAAGCCGTCCAACGTCATGCTCACTGCCGACGGCTCCCTGAAGGTCGTGGACTTCGGCATCGCGGGCTTCACCCACACCCCACACGTTCACGGTCGCGCCGACCAGCCGGCTCTCACCGGTGGGCACCGCCCAATACGGAGCGCCGGAGCAGTTCCTGGACCAGCGGGGTGACGAACGCTCCGACCTCTACGCCCTGGGCAGCGTCCTGTTCGCTCTGCTCACCGGGGAGCCGCCGTCCGGCGACGGCAGTCCGCTGGCAGTGGTCCGCCGCAAACTCAACGAAGAGCCCCGGCAGGTGACCGCGTTACGTCCCGACGTCCCGGCGGCGGTGGCCCGGTTGCTGACGGACCTCGCCTGGCAGAACGCCTTCCACCGGCTCGCCCGCTGCTACGAGCGGCGCGCCACCGTCATCGACGCCTTCTTCGACCTCGCCGACACGATCATCACCGTGCGCAGCCTGATCCGGCGAGCATGGACCACTCACCGCTGGGACGAGCGCCCGAACCGCCGCCCATGACCGCACGCCTATCCGCGCGACCCGCAAGTCGCGCTCGCGCGAGCCTGGTACGAGGCCCGCGACGTCACCGTGGCCGCGATCGCCAAGGCATTCGGTGTCAGCCGCGGTACCGTCTACCGGGCGCTCGAGCAGTCGTGGCCTGTCATGGAGCAATATGGCCCGGCTACCCGAGCCTTCGATGGATGCCGTATATGTCCCCCGGACGACACTCTTGTCACGCGTGGGCGGAGTCGCCCCAGCAGGAACCGGTCGATCTCGGCGGGGCGCTCGTGAAGTGGCCTGCGCTGCCTACGGACTACCCCCCGTGGAAGGCGGTGCACCGGTTTTTCACCCGCTGGCGCAGGCAGGGACTGATCGATGAGTTCCACGACCGGCTCCGCGCCGCGACCCGTGACGCGGAGGGCCGGGATGCGGAGCCGACGGCCGGGGTGATCGACTCGCAGTCCGCCAAGGGCACCTCGGCGGTCGAGGCCGCGACCAGCGGCTATGACGGCGAGAAGAAAATCAAAGGCCGCAAGCGGCACATCGTGGTCGACATCCTCGGCCTGATCCTGGCGGTCATGGTCACCCCCGCCTCGACGGGGGGCCGGGACGCCGCCCAGGACCTCCTTTCCCAGGCCACCTCACGGCACCACCGGACCTTCGCCTGGCTCACCCGCTCCCGGCGCCTCGCCCGCGACTACGAGCGACTGCCGGCGAGTTCGGAGGCGATGATCCTGTGGTCGATGACCATGGTCATGGCCCGCCGTCTGTGCCGCCACCGCAGACGAACCGGCCCGGCGTCGGCTCGTGCGCCCATCCCCGCGAAACGAGCCGCTTGAGCTTCACCCGCACGCCCTCGACCTTCGCCGGAACCACTTCCAGCCCCAACAATGCAGTGGCCTCACGGCAGTTCAGTGGCCCTGCGCCGGTGACGCGGCGTTCGGCCAGCAGACCCATGACCTGCTGATACTCCGGCGCCGGCACCTCGGCCGACAGCCCCTGCCGCCAGATGGGAACCACCGACCCGGACCTCGCCGCCGACGGCACCGTGGCCTCGTTCCCGCCCGGCGCCCTGCCCGCCTCACCATCTCGGCCTGCGGCTTCGTCCCCGCCCCACACCTCGCCGACCCGCCTGCGGGCGATCAGCCACTCGTCCCACTCCGACTGCGCGGCCTCCAGTTCGGCCTGCAACTCCTCCACCCGCTTCCGGGCCGCACGCTCCCGCTCCTCCAGCCGCCCCAGCACCGACGCCATCACGCACCTCCAGCACGCCACCACCACGGACGCACCGGACCTACCTCACCCACCCCGGCACCATGCCTGACCAGCACGAACCCAGCACCACTCTCGGTTTCGAGAAGCCTTCTCAGTGGGCCTCACTTGATAGGCAAGGCGCCACTTGCCTATGGTGGTGGTTGTGGCGGACGATGTCTTCAAGGCATTGGCCGACCCCACCCGCCGGCGCATCCTTGATGAGTTGGTGGAACGGGACGGCCAGACCCTATTCGAGATTTGCGCACGGCTGGTGACCAAGCACGGTACGGGGCTGTCTCGCCAAGCGATCAGCCAACATCTGGCCGTACTTGAATCTGCGGGTCTGGTCGTTTCACGGCGCCAGGGCCGCTACAAGTTCCATGACGTGAACACCGAACCCTTGGAGCGCATCGTGACCCGATGGCTCAAGCCCGAAACACCGGAGAGCACCCCATGAAGATCCACCTCACCAGCGTCTTCGTCGACGACCAGGACAAAGCCCTGCGTTTCTACACCGACGTGCTGGGCTTCGTGAAGAAGCACGACGTCCCGCTGGGCCAGGACCGGTGGCTGACCGTGGTTTCGCCGGAAGATCCCGACGGGACCGAACTGCTGCTTGAGCCCTCCGGTCATCCCGCGGTGAAGCCGTACAAGACGGCGCTGGTCCAGGACGGCATCCCGGCCGCCTCTTTCGCCGTGGACGAGGTACAAGCGGAGTTCAACCGGCTGCGCGGGCTCGGGGTGCACTTCACCCAGGAGCCGCTGGAGATGGGCACGGTCACCACTGCGGTTTTGGATGACACCTGCGGCAATCTGATCCAGATCGTGCACAGCAAGTAAGGCGTCGGCCCAGGCGCCCGCCGCGATCTACTGTCCGCGGTCAAGTTCGGAGCTATACCAACAGTGATGTCGAGCCATTGGCATCCGTGATCGTGCACGACGTCGGCTCGATGCGTTCGGCACTATTTCTCCGGCCACGGTCTCCACAGTAGGAGGGGAGGGGCACTGCGCGAGGTGGCGGCCTCCGAGGAGAGCCTCGCCCCGCTCGCCGACCTGAACCCCGATCTGTACGCGCGCGAGATGGCCGACTGCGCCCAGCTGCGCGCTGAGATCGTCAAGGCGGCGGAGCATGGTCTTCCCGAACGACGTCATCGCTGATCCTGTGTCGCTCGACAATATGATTCGGTGCTGTGAGCTGCGGCGAGGCCGTTCGGTCAGGCGGCTCTCCGGTACTGGTTGATCAGGCCGCCGAGGAGGGGATGTCGCCGGATTCGGTGGGCCTGGATGTCGGTGATGGTGTTGGAGCGGGCGGTTTGGTGCTGTCCGGGGGCAGTTGCCGCCGGGACTGGTGGGGGCGGTGCTGGTTGTAGTGAGCACCGCGTTCTCGTGCCGCAGCGCCAGCACCTCCGCATCCTTGGCCACCCGGCTGCGTAGCACGGCAGTGGGCACCTTGATCAGGGTCCGGACCAGCGCGGTGACGATCGACAGCGGCGCGGTACGTGGCCTTCGACCCGGCCGGCAGGCGATGCATTGGAGGTATTGGGTATTGTCCCGCTTTCGGGGCGAGTTCCACGACTGCCTCAATGCCCGCGTGGACGCGCTCCTCGAGCTCACAGACGCGGTGCTGCGCGTGGACGGGCCGGTGAAGACACTGGTCGAGCTGTCCCTGGCCGTCGAGCACCGGCGCAGGCACGGAGCCCTGTACGCCGCGCTGGACCGGGGCTGGATCGAACCGACACGGCTGCGCCGCACGCTGGCCGGCCTGTCGTTGCCGAAGACGGCCGAGCGGCGGATCGTGCTCGCCGTCGACGTGAGGAACTAGCTCCGCCTCGACGCTTCCACCAGCGAGGACCGGCTCCTTCTGCCACGTCTACGGGCGAGGCCGAAGCGCCGACCAGTTCGTCCCCGGCTGGCCGTACTCCTTCGTCGCCGCCCTGGAGGCCGGCCGAACCTCCTGGACCGCGCTGCTGGACTCGACCCGGCTCGCGCCCGCGGACGACGCGACCGCGGTCACGTCCTGCATCGTGGTGATCACGCGTGAACCTCAGTGGCCGTGGCCTGAGTCGCTGCTGCTGGGGTCGGGTGGTGGTGTGCCGGCCCGCGGAGGGGATGCGGGCGGGCGCACCGGTTGGTTGGGGGCGGGTGGTTGTCAGTTTTCCAGGACTGTCGTGCGGGTCAGCGGCAGCCGTACGGTCTCCCGGAAGGAGAGGTGGACTACCAGGGATGAGACGACGGCCAGGCCTGTCAGGTAGAAGCCGGGGGCGAGTGGGGTGCCGGCGAGGGTGACCAGCCCTGTTGCCACGAACGGGGCGGTGCCGCCGAAGAGCACGTAGGCGGCGGTGTAGCCGAGCGCTGAACCGCTTGCGCGTAGCTGGGCGGGGAACATCTCGGCCATCGCCGGCACGTTCGATGTGCCGATCACCGCGACGAGCACCGCCAGGACCGCCGTGCCCACCAGTGCCCCTGGCAGGGATGTCCCGATCAGCCAGAAGGCGGGCAGGGTGGCCACCGCGAAGCCCGCGCACGCCGTGAACAGCATCGGCCGCCGTCCGTAGCGGTCGCTGGCCGCCGCCATCAGCGGGCAGGCGGCACTGTAGGCGAGCATCGCCACGCATCCCGTGAGCATGGCCTGGGACTTGCTGTAGCCGACCTCCTCCGACATGTACGCGATCAGGTAGCTGCTCATCAGGTAGTAGCCGACGGCGTTGGTGATGCTGTACCCGAACAGGGTCAGCACCTGGCGGCGGCACACGCGCCACGCGTCGCGGATCGGTGCGTGGCGCACTGCCTCGTGCCGTTCCATGGACCGGAAGACAGGGGTGTCCTGGATCCGGTTGCGCAGATACAGGCCGATCAGGCCGAGCGGTCCGGCCAGCAGGAAGGGGATGCGCCAGCCCCAGCTGCGCAGTGAGGCCTCGTCCAGTGAGGTGGTGATGAGCAGTCCGGTCAGGGAGCCGGCCACCGCGGCCAGGCCGACGGTGAGCGCGACGACGCTGGCGTAGCGGGCGCGACGCCCTTCGGGGGCGTACTCCATGATGAAAGCCGAGGCGCCGGTGTACTCGCCGCCGGTGGAGAACCCCTGGACTGCCCGCAGCAGGAACAGCAGCACGGGCGCTGTGATGCCGATGACGGCGTAGCTGGGCAGCAGCCCGATCAGCAGCGTCGAGCCGCTCATGCACAGCACGCTCAGCGCGAGCATCCGGTTGCGGCCGATACGGTCGCCGTAGCGGCCGAAGAACACCGCGCCCAGCGGACGGGCGACGAAGCCGCCCGCGAAGATGGCCCAGGTCGCGAGCAGGGCCGCGGTCGTGTCGTACTGGGGGAAGAACAGGCCTGCGAGGGTGGCCGACATGACGGCGTACGCACCCGAGTCGAACCACTCGACGAAGTTGCCGATCGCGGTGGCCGCTGCCACCTTGCGGCGGACTTCGGGCGCGTCGGCCAGGCCGGGCACGGGGACGGCGCAGCCATTGTCGGTGGTGTGCACGCTACTGGGGCTGTGGCTCGTCATCTTGGTCCGTCCTTCCGGCTCGGTGTCCCCGCGGCGAGGGATGCGGCGGGCGTGCTGAGTTCACGGGCGCGCAGGGCTGCCCGCTGGATTTTTCCGGTGGCCGAGCGGGGCAGTTCGTCGATGAACTCGATCAGCCGCGGATAGGCGAAGCGGGAGTGGGCCCTGCGGGCGTGGTCGGAGATCTCGCGGGCCAGCGCATCGCAGGGCTGGTGGCCGGGTGCGAGTTCGATCCATGCCTTGACCGCCTGGCCGCGCACCGGGTCTGGGACGCCCACCACACCGGCATCGGCGACGGCGGGGTGGTCGCGCAGGACGGCTTCCACTTCGTATGGACCGACACGGTACCCGGAGGTCTTGATCACGTCGTCGGTGCGGCCGAGGAACCAGAAGTACCCGTCCTCGTCCCGCACCGCCTGGTCCTTGGTGTGGTACCAGGTGCCGCCGAACGTCTCGGCCGACGCCTTGGGACGCTGCCAGTACCCGAGCGGATACTGCGGGTTGGAGCCGGCCCGCAGGCAGATCTCACCCGGCTCGCCCACGGGCACCTCGCGGCCGTTCTCATCCAGCAGGGCAACGTCCCAGCCGGGCAGAGGACGTCCCATGGAGCCGGGCTTGACGGGGACGCCGGGGAAGTTGCCCAGCAGCGGATAGGACTCGGTGGAACCGTAGTAGTCGAGCAGGGTGACGCCGAACTGCTCGCGGAACCAGTCGATGAGGTCGCCGGTCAGCGGCTCGTTGGAGCAGCACACCACCCGCAGCACCTGCCGGTGGCGGCTGCCCGCATCCGGCACTTCCTGGCGCATCTTGCGCAGGAAAGTCGGGTTGACCAGGGCCGTGGTGACTCGGTTGCGGGCCATGGCGGCCAGCAGGCCGGCCGGGTCGAACCCGGCGGCCGGCCGGTACACCAGATGCACGGCACCGGCCCGCAGCGGGCCCATCAGCTTGGCCATCGACCACGCCCAGTCGCCCGCACCGTAGAACACGTCGCCGGGCCGCAGGTCGTGGCAGTACCGGAACTCGTTGTGCCCCAGGAGGGTGCGGTGGGCGTGCACGATGCCCTTGGCGGCACCGGTCGTGCCGGAGGTGTAGAAGATCAGTGCCGGGTCGTCGGGCGCGGTGTCCACGGTCGTGAACTGCGGCGCGCGGGCGGCGATCGCCGGATCGTCCACGTCGACGACGGTGCCGTCGAAGCCGCCGGCGCGGTGCACCGCCGCGGACTCCGTCACCAGCACCGTGGCGCCGGAGTCGGCGAGCCGGTAGCGGAGGGGTTCGTCGGCCCACAGCAGCGACATCGTCACCAGGATCGCGCCGGTGCGCAGCACGCCCAGATAGGTGGCCGGGGTGTCGGGACGCTGCGGCAGCAGGACCGCCACCCGGTCTCCCTTGCGCACGCCCAAGGCGTGCAGATGCGCGGCGATCTGCCGGGAGCGGTCTTTAACCCGCTGCCAGTAGACCTTTTCCCGGCGGCCGGTGTGGTCCTCGAAGATCAGCGCCAGCCGGTCGCCGGGGTGCCGGTCGGCGACGTCGGCGGCCATGTTGTACCGCTTGGGGACGCTCCAGTGGTGGTCTTCGACGAGGCGGCGATAGGCGGCCTCGTCGTCGTGGGCGGGGTCGGCGGTGGCGACGCCGGTGGACATGGCGGCAACTCCTTGAAGACGCAGGGCGGGCGGGTTCAGCGGCGACGGCCGGACAGGAAGCGGGCCATCTCGCGTTGTGGCTCTCCGGTGGCGTAGGCGGCGGCGTGCACCTTCTTGGCCGCGTCGATCGCCTCATCCAGGCCGGCGTCGTCCAGTTCGCGCAGCCTGCCCTTGGTCAGCGCCACGGCACCGGGCGGCAACTGCGCCAGCCGGGCAGCCTCGGCCAGCGCTTCCTCCTTGACCCGGTCCTCGTCGACCAGGCGGGTCAGCAGCCCGAGCCGCACCGCCTCCGCGCCGTGGACCAGCCGGCCGGTCAGGGCGAACTCGGCCGTCTTGGCCCGGCCGAGGATGCCGAGCATGGCCCAGATACCGGTGATGCTGGGGATGCCGGAGAGCACTTCGGGCTGGCCCATTTGCACGCCCGCGTGTCCGATGCGCACGTCGGCGAGGAGGGCGAACTGGAATCCGGAGCCGGCCGCGACACCGTTCACAGCGGCGACGACCGGCTTGTCCAAGGCGCGCACCGCCCGGAACAGCCGCCCGAAGTCGTCGATCCACTCCTCGGCGGCGGCGTGGTCGTCAGGGTCGATGGCGGCGGTCTCCGCAAGGTCCTGCCCCGCGCAGAACGCCCGTCCGGCACCGGTGAGGACTACGGCCCGGCACCGGTCGTCGGCGCCCGCCGCCTCGAGGGCGGCCACCAACTCCAAGCGCATCGCGGCGGTCCATGCGTTGAGCTTCTCGGGGCGGTCGAGCATCACTTCGGCGACATACGTCTCCTTGTCGCCGACACAGACGGGGTGGCGGGCGACGACGACCGTACTGGATCCGGACATGACAGCCTTCCTTTCCTTGGGGCGTGGGCGGCCGGGCACCGACGCGTGACGTCGGGCGGCCTCGGGATGGGGGAGGAGACGGGGAGAAGTCCGGTAGCGAAATCCCCGTGAGCAGCCATGCAAACAGCCGTGTATGTGAACTGGCTAACATCAATCGGGACTGCCCGCGATATCACAGCGATATGGTGTGCCGATGGAGCTTCGCCACCTGCGCTACTTCGCCGTGCTCGCCGAGGAACTGCACTTCGGCCGGGCCGCGGAACGCCTGCACATGGCCCAGCCCCCGCTGTCCCAGCGCATCCGCGACCTGGAACGCGAACTGGGCATGCGCTTGTTCGACCGGACACGGCCACGGATCCAGCTGACCGAGGCAGGCGCACTGCTGCTGGAACACGTGCGCCCCGTCCTAGCCGGTGTCGAGACCGCCCGGGAGGCGATGCGCCGGCTGCAGCCCGGCGAAGCAGGCGTACTACGCGTCGGCGTACCGCCGGACACCAAACCCCCCGTACTGCGCACGCTCACCGAGAGCTTTTCCCGGCGTGTCCCCGACGTCCTCATCGACCTGCACGAACTGACCACCGACGAGCAACTGGTGCGGCTGCGCGAGGGCGAACTGGACGCCGGAGTTGTCCGCCACCCCGCAGACACGGTCGGACTGGACTCCGGCCCGCTGGCCCGGCGCGAGCTGGGAGTGGTACTGCGCGAGGACCACCCCTGCGCCCAGGACGACGCACCAGTCCGGCTGCGTGACCTCGACGGGACGTCCCTGGTGATCTTCCCGCGGGTGATGGCGCCACGCCTGTATGACCACATGCTGCTGGCATGCCGGGACGGAGGCTTCCTGCCGGGCGCCATCCGGCACGCCCGCAACCCCGACTTCGTGCACGGGCTGGTACTCGCGGCCCGGGGCGTGCACCTGAACGAGGCCCCGACCGCACCGATGGCCGCCGGCCTGGTCTGGCGCCCCCTCGAAGGCGCACCCCTGGCCTGGCTGACGTCGGTGGTCTGGGTCCCGACCCGGCACAATGAGGCCATCGCCGCCTTCACCGACGCGGTCGGTGAAGGACTCGCCCAGGCGGGACATCGCCCGATCGACGAGGTCCCAGACCGCTGACTGATTTGGACGTGCTCCCGGTCCTCAAGGGACGGGGATTCCTGCCACGGTCAGCTGACCGTCCCGGGGCTCTTCCTGCTTCAACGCCCAACTCTCCCTGACAGCCGGCACCGTAGGCATCGGCCCGGTGCCGCGCGTCCCTGACAGGCGTGGTCCGGCGGGCCCCGTCCTTGCCGCAGTTGTTGATTGATCAGGACGGCCGTGCACCACCGACGCCCGCCGAGCGTAGGGCGGCGCCCAGCGGGTTTGTCGGGGCAGTTCGATTTGGTGCCGCTTCGGCGGGGACAGCGGCCGAGCGGCACCGAGGTCGGTGACCAGCACAGGTGGAAGGCGAATCCACCGGTGGACCGGTTACGGCGGACGAGCAGGGGGCGGACGGCGTCTGCCCCGGGCACACCCCCCGGGGCGGGCGCTGTCGTTACACCGTCAGCGCAGTGGCGGGGATCTGGCCCGTCGTCCTTCCCCGTGACGACGGGCCAGGCCTTTGCCTCACAACCCCGCACACCATTCAGGCAGATGCGGCTCTCGACAGCTTTGAGCTCGCGTGCGCGGGTTCAGCCGGTGGGAAGCCCGGCTCGGTTTCTGCTCTGTCGAGTGCGGATCTCGTGTAGCGACGTGACGAGGGCCGCGAGGTTGAGGGGGAAGGCGATGGCGTTGGCTATCTGGGGGAGGTCGAAGGCGCGCAGGAGGCTGGCGCCGAGCGCGATCAGGAAGAGGGACAGGGGGAGGTATCGGCGCCACGCGGGGAGGTTCCGCATCCGGGCAACGGTGAGCGAGCACCAGAGCGTGAGGCAGAAGACCGTGATGCCCACGACGGCGATTGCGATCAGCATGAGGGTAGTTGTCTCTGTAGGGAGTAGGGGGTCGTTCCGTTCGAGCGTGGGGTCCGTGCGGCAGGGGAGGGGTGGTGCCCCGTGGAACGTCTCTGCGGGGCACCACCATGGGTTGCTGGTGTGGAAGGGGGTCAGCCCTTCGTGTAGACGATGCGGTAGCTGGACACGTAGCTCATGTACGTCCTGGCCCAGCTCCAGCCTCCGGTCCGGGTCCACTTGATGCCGGTGAACGCGATCCGGTAGGTGGTGCGGTCACGGTAGGAGTACTGGTAGTGCGTCTCGTAAGTGGCCAGGATCTTCTGTCGGCCCCAGCCGTACCAGGCCACGACCTTGCATTTGAAGACGTACTGCTTGCGGTAGCGGTACTGGCGTTTCCACGAGGTGATCGGCACGGGACCGTAGTCACCGCTGACCACGTCCCAGAACCAGTGGTAGTTGTAGTTCTGCCAGCTGCTGTAGCTCCACCGGGTGGTGCGCAGGACGGTGCTGAAGCTCCGGCCGGTCCAGGCGTGTTTGGGGACGCGGCAGGTGGCGCAGCCCGTGACGTCATCGTTGTTGACGGGGTCGGCGCAGGCGTAGTCGTAGGCGTTGCAGCTACCGCCCGGCACAGGGTCAGCGGACAGGAAGCGGCCGGTCGCCGGGTTGTACAGGCGCACGCCCATGAGGGTGAGACCCGTGACGGTTTCCGCGGAGCGGTGCATGCCGCCGTGCCAGCCGTAGCGGACGTTGGTCTGGGTGCCGGTGCGGTTGCCGTACTCGTCGGTGCTCAGAACCGTGGGCGCCTGGCCCGCCGTCAGCGGCAGCTGCATCACCACGTCGCCGTGCAGGTTCACCAGTTGCAGCACGGTGTTCCCGGTCTTGGCGGTGGTGGCGACCAGCTGACCGTCGAATCCGTTGACGTTGCGGGTGAGCGCCCCTGTCGCGGTGTCCTCCACGATCCAGCGGGGGACGTCCACGTCGGAGCCGTAGTGGTTGAGCTTGGACTGGGTCTGCGTCCAGGTGCCCGAGGAGTTGGATTCGACTGTCCAGCCGCGGAAGCGGAGCTGGGAGTCGAGGGTCCAGGTCTGACGCTGGCTGCCGGCGGTCTGCTGGCGGACCAGGTCGTTGGTGTAGTACGTCAACGTCGTGCCCGGGGCCGCCGTGGTGCGGCCGAAGGCGTCGTAGGCGTAGCCGGAGTCGACCAGCCGGTCGGCGCTGTCGTAGGTGTGGCTCACCGTCGTGGCACCACTGCTGGTGCACTCCAGGCCGGGCTGTGCGGCCGAGGTGGCCAGCGTCTTGCGATTGGAGTTCTTGTCGAAGGCGTAGCTGCGGGTGACGCAGACGGCGTCGACGGTGTCGTCCTCCGCCTGCACCAGCCGGCCGACCTTGTCATACCGGTAGCTTTGGTTGGAGGTCTGCCCCAGCGAACCGGTGTAGAGCGACCGCTGTCCGTGGACCGTGGGCACCAGGGTCTCGGAGAAGAGGACCTCGCCGTCGCTGTCCCGGGTGTAGGTGCGCTGCGTGGCCATGCCCGCTGGGTTGGTGCTCTGGCTCAGGGTGTAGCCGCCGGGCAGCTTCTGACTCAGCACCTGACCGTCGGCGTCGTAACCGACTGAGAAGGAGCCGGCCACCGAGTCCGTGATCGAGGTGGGCAGGTCCCGCGGGTCGACCGCGGTGTCGTAGGCGTACGACGTGGTGGACGGCACGCTGTCGGTGACATTGAGCGGGCGGTCCTGAGCGTCGTACTCGCTGGTGGTCACGCCGCCGTCGGCGTCCGTGTAGGAGATGAGACGGCCGAGCTTGTCGTAGACCTTCCTGATCGTTCCGCCGTTGGTGGATGTGATCGTGGCAACCTTGCCGCTGGCGGAATCGTACGTCGTGGTGACGGCTGGGACGGCCGTGCCGAGCCCACCGGTGATCGTCACTGTCTTCGCACGGCCGGCGGCGTCGTACTCGGTCGTCTTGACACGGGTGCTGCCGTTCGCGGTTTCCGTCAGCTTGGTGGTCTCGCCCCAGCGGTCGTACTCGGCCGTGGTGGTCACCAGCTCCGCCGGGTTCGAGCCGCCTCCGGTGATTGCCGCCGCCGGGCGGGTGCGGCACACCTCGTCGGCCCACTCAGGGCGGCCGCCGCAGACGCCGGTGCCCTCACCCGTGTAGTAGTCGGTGATCACGGTGCCGGCGTCGGATCCGCTGGACGCGGGCAGGCTCCGGCTGACCTGGAGTCCGGCGGCGTCGTAGCTCGCCTTCTCGGTGATGGCCAGACCAGCGGGGTCCTGGATGGTGCTGGTGGGCTTGCCGACCACCCAGTCGTAGACGGTCTGCGTGACCCGGGCGTCGGCCGTGAGCGTCGGCCAGTTGCGCGGCTGTCCGCCCTCGGTGCTCTTGGTGACCTTGTCGGAGACGGATGCAGTGCCGTCGGTGGGACGGCCGCTGTCGTACTCGTTGACCGTACGGTGACGGACGGCCAACTGCTCGCCGGCGGCTGCCACCGTGGTGGTGCCGTCCTTCAGGTCGCTCTCCAGCACGACGCGGTGCAGCGGCCCGAGAGTCTCCAGCTCACGGGAGCCGTCGGTGTTGTAGGCACTGCGGTTGGAGAGCAGTTCGGCGCGCTCGCCGGCGGGCAGGGCTGCGATACCGAGGTCGGCCAGCTGGGCCTTGTCGGCGTCGGTAGTGCCCAGCGCCAGGGCGCGGTTGGCCGCGGACAGCTCGCGCACGGCGTTGCCGGAAGCGTCGTACTCCGTGGTGGTGATGTTCTTGGCCGGGTCCAGGGTGTTGACCTCACGCCCGGAGGCGTTCAGGTAGTGGACCATGGCGCGCCCATAGGCGTCTGCCGTGAGACTGGCGCCGTCGTGCGACGCCGGGGTGAAGCCTGTGGGGATGATGGCGGTGGCGTCGGTGGGGGCATCCAGCTGACCCCATGCCTGCACATCGCCGGAGCCCATGGCGCGGGGCGCCTTGGCGCCGGTGAGCGGGACTCCGTAGACGATGGAGGTCTCGGCGGTACTGCCGTCGAGCTCGTCGGCGGATCCGGCCTTGAGCGTGGGGCGGGAGACCTTGAGCAGCATGCCGTCGCCGGCTACCGGGTCGGTGCCGACCTTGCCGTAGACGAAGGTCCACGGCAGCTGGCCGGGCGGCGTCATCTGGGTGACCCGTCCCAAGCTGTCATAGGCGTACGTCGTCTTCAGCGCCGGAGAGATCCGGGGGTCCCAGGTCTCGCGCAGGCGGCCGGAGGTGTCGTAGGTGTACTTCGCCACGGTCGTCGCCGTCGAGACCGTGGCTCCCGGCGAGGTGGCCCAGGCGCGGATCTCCGCCACCTGGTCCTTGACATCGCCGAAGGCGCCCGCCGTGGCCGTAGTCGAGGTAGCGTAGACGAACTCCAGGACGCGGCATCCCCGGGTGGCCGGGGCGGTCTCGCAGGTGCCGACGCTCACCGCGCTGGTGGCAGCGATGACATGCTTGGGCCGTGCGAGCACCTTTCCGTCCACCGTGACGGCCTCGGATACCACCTCGGTGGTCGAGTGTGCCTGGCCGTCGATCAAGGAACGCGACACGGTCCACGCTGCGGCCGAGGAGTTCACGCGGCTGAACGTGGTCACGGTGCCCTCGGTGTCCGACAGGGTGAAGTCGCCGCTGGAGAAGCTGCCCTTGAGGGTGAGGTTCTCGGCTCCCGGCTCGGGAATCCAGCCGGTCTTGGCCGCGTTCGCGGTGAAGGAGATCGTCTCGCCGTCGGTGGTGACCACGTCGAGCGAGGTCGCGGAGGTCTTGACCAGCTCGGAGTAGTCGGACTCGACGGTCTGGGCCGCCGTTCCGCTCGTCCACTCCTTGCCGAAGATCGCAGCCTGGCCGTCCTGGGCCGCTCCTGCCTGCGGGGTACGCGAGGACGCAGCGCGGGTCACCGTCGTGTCGAACAGCGAGACATCGGTGCCCGACAGGGTGTAGTCGCCGGTGAGCAGGTTCAGCGAACCGGGGCCGGCCTCGGCCGCGGCGGCGCCGTCGGCGTTGCGATCCACCACGACCGACAGCGGCTGGGTGCTGCCGGAGGCGCTGTTCGGGCCCGTGAAGTCGGCCTTGACCTGTATCGAACCGTCCGGGTTGACGGTGTCGGTGGTGTTCCAGACCAGGGTGCTGTTCCTGCCGTTGGTGACAGGCACCGGCCACGCGGTCAGCGGGCTGCCACCGGAGGTCACATCACCGGCCGGGATCATCACCCAGTCGTCCGCCTCCGAGCGGCGCCAGGAGAACGACACCTTGTCATATTTCGCAGCGTCGGCCTCGGCGACCAGCGGCAGGCGGCGTGCGGTGCGCTCACCCTCGGCGGGCTGGATGAAGCCGCCGGGACCAGCGTGGAAGACGTACTCGGCCGGCTCGGACTTGTTGTCCGCCTTGTCGACCGAGCGGACCTGGAGCGTGTGCGTGCCGTCCTTGGGCGGGGTGACGCTGATGGCCTTGTCAGCGGTCGAGCCGCCGGTCGGGACCTTGGTCCAGGTCACCCCGTCGAGCGACCACTCCAGCCAGTCGTGGTCACCGCCGGCGGGCGGGGTGACGGTGAACGTGCCCGCCTGGCCGGTGCCCTTGACCCACTTGTCCGACGGATAGTCCGTGGAGGCGATCTTCGTCGGGGCGGACGGGGCCTTGGTGTCGACGGTGAAGGTCTTCCACGCCGACCAGCCGGTGTTGTAGTGCGTGCCGTCGTACGGGCTGGTGCGGAACTTGTACGTCTTGCCGTCCGCGAGCACGCCGGAGGGCACGGTCACCGAGGCGACCTGCCCGGAGGGCACGTACTTCGACACCAGGACGTTGCCGACCTGGGTGTTGGTGGCGTTGTCGTAGATCTGGAAGGTGCCGTTGACCTTGTCGCCGTCGGCGTCGACGAAGGTGTCCCGAAGG
Organism: Streptomyces sp. NPDC001292; assembly: GCF_042896465.1. Taxonomy (NCBI): domain Bacteria; kingdom Bacillati; phylum Actinomycetota; class Actinomycetes; order Kitasatosporales; family Streptomycetaceae; genus Streptomyces; species Streptomyces sp. NPDC001292. The sequence continues at coordinate 106,902 of NZ_JBIAXG010000020.1, read as the reverse complement.
GTCGGGGCGGTGGTGTTGACGACGTAGGTGCCGCTGTAGGAGAAGTACGGTGGTCCGGCCTCCTGCTTGGTGCCGGTGCGCGGCCGGTAGTTGTAGTTGACGACCAGCTTCGGCGGGTTCGTGGCCGCGTTGGCGGAGTTGACGCGTTTCCACTGCGCCACCACCGACTCGTCCGTGGCGCGGATGCCCATGTGGCCGCGGGTGGCCTTGGCCGACGCCCACTCCTGCACCAATGCGGTGATGTCGGCGTTGATCCAGCCCTTGGGCTGGGTGCTGGTGCACGACGGGTTGCCGCGGGTCTCGGTGGAGGTGGCCTTCTTCGCCGTCATCGTCGGGCGGTTGGTCCACCGGCTGGAGGTGGAGGCGGCGCCGGAGGACCACACCTCCCACGGGTACGCTTTGCAGTCGGTGTTGCCCGAGTGGAAGTTGTACAGCGACAGCTTCGCGTCCAGGACCAGCGCGTCCTGAACCGGCGTGGTGTTCCAGGAGATGAAGGTCTGCGCGGTGCGCGGGGTGCCGTCCGCGTTCTTGGTGCCGGGGTTGCCGAAGTCCAGCTCGGTGTCGGCCGACCAGTCGACGGTCTCGCCCTGCTGCACGTAGGTGTCGAAGACGTTGGACAGCGAGGAGGTGGACGGGTCGATGGTGACCGGGTACTGGGTGTCCGGGTCGGTGAGGAACTCGGCGTCCGGGGTGATCACCAGGTCGACGGAGGCGCCCTTTTGGACCACCTTCAGGCCGACCTTGGCCTTGCGGGTGTGTTCACCGGAGCGCTCATCGACGGTGGCGTCCCACATCACCGGCGCGGGCATGACGGCCCGCTTCTTGTTCTTCTTGTCGGTGAACAGCACACTGCCGTCGGCGAGTTGCTTCGCCTTCAGGCCCTTGGCCTTCAGCGGCAGCGTGTAGGAGTAGCCGTCCGCGTCACCGGTTTCGAGGCGCTGCTTGAGTTCGACGTACTGTTCGAAGCCGGTCCGGGTGGCCGCCACGACCACATCCGCGCCGGGGACGGCGTTGACGTACTCCGCCCGCGTGCCGTCCAGCTTCGGCTGCGGCAGGCCGCCCTTCCACTGCAGGGTGATCTGCTGATCGCCCTCGCCCAGGGTCACCAGGTCGGTGGCTTCGGCCTGCTGAGCGGCGTTCAGTGACTTCGCCGGGGTCCCGGACTTGCCGGCCAGCCGCAGCCCGCGCGGGTGGGCCTTGGGCGCGACGGTCCCGTCGGCGCCCTGGACGAGGTCCAGGTCGACCTCGCGCCACTCTCCGGTGGCCTCGTCGGTGAACCGGACGGGTCCGGCGGTGAGTTCGGTGGTGAGCGAGCCGTCCTTGTTCACCCAGGTCGTGGAGGTCTCGGTGCGCTCCGAGAGCGCCTCCACGCGCTTGCCCGACAGCCGGGCGGCGACGCGCGCCGACGGGATGTCCGCCGCCTGCGTGGCGGCCGCGCTCTTCGTCTCCTTGGGAATCTGTGGCGTGGCGAGGGCCGAGGTGTACGCCCCGTCAAGGAGCGTGACGGCCAGGGCCAGGGACAGGCTTCCCGCTATCCAGCGAGTGCTCCCCCCAGACCAGGAACGTCTGCGCCGGCAAGACGCATGATTGCGAATCATCCCGATTCTCCGGTCTCTTCACTTCTCGAACGCGCCACAGATATGGCGCAGTTGTGAAGCTAGCGGAAGCAAAAAGAGACCAAAGGCGGCAAGCGAGAGGTAAAAGGATCTTGAACCGGCACATCAAGACCGTGACCTTTATCACTTTACTCGGAAACCGATATTTCTCCGGCATGCAGGAGGGTTCAGAGAGTGCGGAGGCACTCGACGACGGAGCACTGACACACACCCAGCCCCATCACTCACTCCTCCACGGTCCGGCACGGGCACAGACCACTCGCCTCCCCTCCTCCTCAACTGCGGCCAACACACCGGAAGACGAAGGAGCCTGGCCGCTCCGGGTTCAAGCTGGCCGGGTCGGTGGCCCCCGTGGTCGTCTTCTTCGCCCGGACCTGCTGCACGTTTTTCTGCGCTCCGACGAGGAGATACGCCAGGAGATACGCCAGGAGATACGCGACGAAGTCCTGACAGCGATCCTGCGGCTGAGCGGGCAGGAGCTGCAGGTCCAGGTTCACGACGGCGTCGTCACCCTGCGCGGCGACGTCGACGAACGCAGCACTGCGCAGATCGCCGAACGGCTGGCCGAGGGCGTGGACGGGGCGGTCACCGTCAGGCCGCTGATCGACTACGCCATGGACGACAGGACCGCCAAGGGCTGACCACCGCGCGGGCGCCTGCCGCAGCGGGGTCCACCTGGTTCGGCCCGCTCTGTGGGGCCCCGAGGGAGCGATCCCGGGTCAGGGCGTACGGACCGGAGCGCCCAGCCGGTAGCCGTCGTCCACGGAGAACGCGGCGGCGACGGCGAAGCGATCCGCTCGGACGAGCGTCTGCCGCCACTCGACCTGGCGTCGGCCGGTGTCGTGAGCGAGTCTGTCGATCGCGAACAGCGCGGTCGACGCCGGGCAGTCGAGCAGGATGCGCTCTCCGCGGCCGGGCAGGACGGCCCGGATGCGCTCCCAGCCGCCGCTGATGCGGGTGCCGCAGTGGCGTTCGAGCTCGTCGTAGAGCGAGGTGCGGGTGAAGTCGACGTCCAGGAGCGGGCGGGCCACGGCCGCAGGAAGCCACACGCGATCGACGGCGAGAGGCTCCTCGTCGGCGAGACGGAGGCGTTCGAGGTAGACGAGCGGTGTGGACTCCTCAAGTCCCAGGCGGGCAGCGATGACACCGTCGGCGCGCTCGTCGAGCACTCGTATGACGCTGCGCTGGACGGCGCCGACCTCCTCGACGGAACGGAAAAGGCTGTATCGCTCACCGATCTTCTGCTCCAGCGGGCGGCCGGCGGTGAACCGGGAGACCTTGCCGCGCCGGGCGGTGACGAGGCCCTCCGCACGAAGCTGGCGGAGGGCCTCGCGGACCGTGTGCCGGCTCACCTGGTACTCGGCCACCAGGTCGTGCTCGCCGGGGAAGACGTCGCGGAACTCTCCGTCTTCAAGACGGCGCAGCAGGTCGGCGCGCAGCTGGGCCCACAGCGGCCTGCCCGCGGATCGGATGAGGGGACGGGGACCGGGTCGGGATGTCACCGGCGCCTTCCTGGGGCTCGGGGGTCGGGCGGATGCTGCTGACACAAGGTGAATGTTCGTACATTCGCAGGTACGGTGCAAACCCGCACTCATCGGCTCCTCGGGCAACGAGCGAGTGGGCCCGGCCCGCGGGTGGCGGTGACCGGTACCCGACCCGTACCCGTACCCGTACCGCTGGGCGGGCGGCAAAAGCCGAAGGCCCCGCGACGGGTCCGGACGCCCGCCGCTCAGGCGGCAGCCGGCCAGCAGTGACCGTCACCGGCCGCGGGGTGCACCAGCCCGCGGCCGTGCGGGAAACCTCAGATGAGCACGTCGATGAGCATGAACAAGGCCATCGCGAGGAGCAAGGCGGCGAAAGTTCGCTGCAGGGCGGCCCCGGAGAGCTTGGCTGCCAGCCGCTTGCCGTCCCAGGCGCCGAGGACGGCGGCGCCCACGAACGGACCGAAGATCGCGAGGTCGAGGGACGTTCCTCCGGCCGCCAGGCGGGTGGCGAGGGACGCCACCGAGTTGATGAGGATGACCACGAGGCTGGTGCCGACGGCCTTCCGCATCGGCAGGCGGAGCACCGACACCAGGGCGGGCACGGCGAGGAAGCCGCCGCCGACTCCCAGCAACCCGGTCACCGCACCCAGGCCGGCCCCGGCCGCGGCGGTGTGCAGGCAACCGCCCCGGCCGGCGGACCTGCCGGGGACGTCGGCGCCGCTCGTGTCCTGCGGCGCGGGGCCGCCCGCGCCCTTCGCCGCCGCGCTCGTCCCGCCGGCCGTTTGGAGTGCCGCCCGGACGGCGGGCGTCTGCGCGCGCCCGGCCCGGCCGGAGTGGGACGCTACGGCCCCCACGGCCGGCTCGGGTGCCGCGGCCTGCGAGGCGGACGCGGCGGGCCGACGGGCCCCTTGCGCCGCGTGGAGACCGCGCAGCATCACCACGGCGGCGAAAGCGGCCAGGACAGCGAACGCGGTGGTCAGGACGGCCTGCGGTATGCGGTGGGCGAGTACGGACGCTCCGATGGCGGGTGCCACGCCGGCCGCGGCGAACAGCGCGCCGGTCCGCCAGCGGATGTTGCCGGTGCCGGCGTGGCGGGCGAGCGCGGTGACGGAGGTGACGGTGACGACGACCAGACTCGTGGTCCCGGCGTCGGCGGGTGCGACGCCCAGGAGGTACACCAGGGCCGGGACCGCGAGCACACCACCGCCACCGCCGAGCGCACCGAGCGCCAGGCCGACCACGGCTCCGCAGAGCAGGGCGAGGATCAGCACGCTCACGCCGGGACGCCGCCCGGTGTCGTGTCGGCGGGGTGCGCGACCGCACCTCGCCATGCGGAGAAGCCGCCGCGCAGGTCGGTGGTCTCGAAGCCGCGGGCCCGCAGTACGGACGCGGCCACCGACGAGCGGTTGCCGCTCGCACAGAACACGGTCAGCGGCTGGTCGGTCGGCAGCTCGCTCAGGCGGTCGACCAGTTCGGGCAGCGGGATGAGGCGAGCGCCGGGGATGGTGCCGTTCTCACGCACCTCCCCCAGGCCGCGCACGTCCACCAGCTCGAAGCCGTCCTCGTCCTCGGCGAGCCGGTCGTCGAGATCGGCGGCCTCCACGCGCTCGGCGACGGTCAGGTATCCGGCGCCGACGGCGTCGACCGGAGTCGCCAGGGCTCCGAGGACACGGTCGAAGCCGATGCGGGCGAGACGGTTGCGGGCCTCGCGCGCCGTGGCCGCATCGCCGCACAGGATGATGCTGTCCCGGGCGTCGAGCACCTCGCCGACGAGCTCGGCGAAGCGTCCGCCGAGGGGGACGTTGACGGCGCCGGGCAGGTGGGCGGAGGCGAACGACTCCGGGTCCCGCGTGTCCAGGACGACGGCGCCGCCCGCCCGTGCGTGGAGGAAGGCGTCGGGGGCGAGGGAAGGAACGGGAGCGTCCTCGTCCAGGACCGGACGGGCCTGGCGGTTGCGCAGGGACGTGAACGCGAAGTAGGCGGGCGCGGCGGGCTGGCCTTCGGTCACGACGGAGACGAACTCGTCCTCGGTCATGTCGGCCAGGGCGTAGTTGCCTCGGCGCTGGTTCCCGATCGTGCAGCTCAGCTCGGTCGAGAGGTTCTTGCCGCAGGCCGAGCCGGCCCCGTGCGCCGGGTAGACGCGTGTGTCGTCGGGGAGGGTGAGCAGGCGCTCACGGGTGGAGTGGTACAGGGCGCGGGCCATGTCCTCGGCGGACCGGCCGCGGGCGCTGAGCAGGTCGGGACGGCCGACGTCGCCGATGAACAGCGTGTCGCCGGTGAGGACGCCGTAGGGGACGGCGTCGTCGGCGTGCTCGCGTACGACGACGCAGATCGACTCGGGGGTGTGGCCGGGGGTGTGCAGGATCTCCAGGTCGACCTCGCCGAGGTTGAGGTGCTCGCCGTCGTCCAGGGGGTCGGTGTCGAAGTCGAGCGAGCCGGCGGAGCCATAGGAGATGCGGGCGCCGGTGCGCTCGGCCAGCTCCAGGTGACCGGAGAGGAAGTCGGCGTGGATGTGGGTCTCGAGGACCCTCTCTATGGTCAGGCCGTGACGCTCGGCGGTGGAGATGTAGTCGTTGACGTCGCGCTGGGGGTCGACCACGACGGCCCGGCCGGTGGTGCGGTCGCCGACGAGGTACGAGGCGTGGGAGAGGCACTCGAGGTAGAACTGCACGAAGATCAGCGGCTTGGTGTGGTTCGTCATGACGGGCTCCTGAAGGATGAGCGGTGACGGTGCGCCGGGGCGTCGGGCCCGGGCGCGGGTGGCGGGCCGGTGGGGGCGCGCGTCATGGATGCGACGCGGCGACGGCGAGGTGGCCAGGGGCGGCGATGGTACGCCCGGGGCCCGGACCGCAGGTGCGGCGCGCCGGGCCCACCGGCCGGTGCGGCGGTCGGGCCGTTCCGGCCCTCGGGCGTCGGACGTCGGGCGTCCGACGCGGGCGTCGGGTCAGGCGAGCCCGCGGAGCATGAGGTTCCAGTAGAGGAACGGCAGGCCGCGCCGCTTGAGGTACCACATGTCGGTGCGCTCGCGGATGGTGTCGATCACCGGGATCGACGGGGTGGGTCGGCCGCTGTAGTCGAACTCGGCGAGCAGCATCTTGTTGCGGGCCGTGGTCAGCGGGCACGAGGAGTAGCCGTGGTACGCGGCCGTGGGTTCCCGGCCGTTCATCGTGGCTAGGAGGTTCTCGACGACCACGGGCGCCTGCTTGCGCACGGCGGCGCCGGTCTTGGAGTTCGGGGACGATCCGGCGTCTCCGAGGGCCCAGACGTTGGGGTACCTGACATGTCCCATGGTGTGCTTGTCGATCTCGACGTAGCCGGCCGGGTCGTCGGCTCCGGCGAGCGGGCTGTGCTTGATCCAGTCCGGGGCGCTCTGCGGCGGCACGAGGTGGGCCATGTCGTACGGCAGGGTCATCCTGCCCCCGGTGCCCAGGTCGGTGACGACCACCTCGCGGCCCTCGGGGCGCACCTCGGTGACCTCGCTGCTGTAGTGGACGTTGATGCCGTACCGGCGGACCACGTCGTCAAGCACGCGCGCGAACTCCGGAACGCCGAAGATGGCGGCACCGGGTATCACGAGGTGGACGTCGATCTTTCCGAGAAGGCCGTGCTCGCGCCAGTAGTCGGCGGCGAGGTATGCGATCTTCTGGGGGGCGCCGCCGCACTTGATGGCGCCCGTCGGCATGCTGAACACCGCGCTGCCCGAGCGCATCCCGCTGATGAAGCGCCAGGTCGCGGGAGCGGTGTGCGGCAGATAGTTGCTCGACAGACCGTCCTTGCCCAGCCCGGCCTCCAGGCCCGGCACCCGGTCCCAGTCCAGCTGGATGCCGGGGCAGACCACCAGATGGTCGTAGGAGACGGTGCCGCCGTCGTCCAGCGTCACCTCCTGGGCTTCGGGGTCGACGGCGACGGCGGCGTGGCGGATCCACCGCACGCCCTTGGGCATAACGGTCTTCTGCGGGCGGATGCTCTCCTTCAGCGGCGCTCGTCCGCCGCCGACCAGCGTCCACAGCGGTTGGTAGTAGTGGTCGAGGCTCGGATCGAGCACTGCGACGCCCTTTTCACCGGTTCGGCGGAGCCGAGCCGCGACCGAGATACCTGCGGTCCCACCGCCGATGATCACAGTCCGGTGGTGCTGATTGGTCACCAAGGGAACCTCCCCTCAAATGTACGTACATTTAACGCTAGGCGGCGCGACTCCGATACGCAAGCAACCTGGGGAAATCTCATTCAGTTGTACGGACATTTCGTCCCTGCGGCTGAGTACCTGTCCGCCTCGCGCGCGGCCGGAGGGGAAGGCGGGAACGCCTGCACACCTCCCGGACGGCTCGAGCCCCGGTATACGGGCCTGGCTGAGGGCGGGCGCGGACTCGACGGCGGCAGCGTCGGCGCCGGCGAGGGTTCCGTCGGCCCCCGGCCCGATCGGAGTGGCAGTACGGCGTGACATCTGTCATTGCGGCAGGAGGCGGGCCCTGTGCCCGGACATGTCGATCACGAACAGCGGCGCTCGGCGATCTTCCAGGCTGTGTGCCGGGTGGTCTGCGCGAGTGGCGCGGAAGGGCTGACTCTGCGGTCGGTGGCTGCTGCCGCCGGTTGCACGACGGGCATGATCGCCCATGACAAGAAGGCACTGGTGGCGCAGGCCGCACCGCTGCATGGCCGCCCGCATCGATGCCATGCCCGCTCAGGGCAGCGCACGCCGGAAGGCGGCTCGGGCGGCAACCCCTCCTTCGGAGGCCCGTGTACCGCGAACGGCGGGGCTGGCGGGCAGGCCGGCATGCCGTCCGGGAACACGCCGATACGCCTGTCCGGTACGCCTGGTCCGGCCGCAGGCATCGGAGACTTCGCCCAGGGCGGCGGTCCCGGCGCAGGTGCCTTCCGGATCAACGGCGACGAGGTGCATCCAGGCCGAGGGCTCTCTCATGTGGCCTCATCCAACCGTTGAGTTGCAGCGAGGCGCAGTGCGCCCTGCGCGGGGCGCGCGCGGGTCACCGATCTTTGCGAGACGCTCCAGCATGGGCGCGGCGAGGGTCAACCCAAACCTTTGGCCTTCCCGTTGACCCAAACGTTTGGGCCCGGCATCGCGATTTCTCGCGAAGGGAGTGTCGATGACTCAAGAAGCCATTCCAGAGCTGGTTTTGCGGCCTGTGCCGTTACGGCAACTGCCCGCCTACCGACGGTTGGTCATCGCTGGTCCGATGGCCGGCCTGATCCTGCTGGGCGCCGTGGTCAGAGTGGTGGCGCGGTCCGCCCGAGCCGGCATCGGCCCCGCAGGAGGTGTGCTCATCGTCGTGCTGCTGGCCGTGTCCGCCGTGGCCTGGCTGGGCCTGTACGGCTGGCAGCGGTCACGCCGCCAGCGGGTCAGCTACGCGAACGGCCGACTGACCGTCATCGACCGCCTGGGCCGGACAGGCTCCGTCGAACCGACCGCCGCCACCGCCCACCCGGTGCGCGGATCCAAGGGCGAGTCCGTGCTCCTCGTGGTGTCCGGCACGGCGGGGCAGACCCCGGTGCTGTTGCCCGCGGAGCACTGGGACTGGCGGTACCTGCAGGACAAGGTGTTCCAGCCCGCGGGGTTCACCATCGCTGTGGCGTCGGAGCACGACAGCACGCCACGGGCCCTGCGCACGGCCTACCCGGGCCTGCGGCTGCCGTTCTCCGTCGCCCGGCCGTACCTGTTCGCGGGCCTGCTCACCTTCGGCATCATCGTCCTGATCACGGCCATCGTCGCCGTCGTGTCCCTGCCCTGACTGATGGCGGGCACCGGCTCGGAAGCTTACGCAGCGGCCGGAGCCTCCCGCTCTCTGCGTCCGCGAGAATGGGGGAAGGGGCATTCGGGCGGGAGGAAGTGGGGAACAGGCATGGCGAGCGAAGGCCGTACGGCGACACTGCAGGGCATCGCCGAGCAGTTGGGGCTGCACGTTTCGACGGTGTCGCGTGTACTCAACGGGCCGACCGGCGAGCGCGGCCGCGCCGCCTCCGGGGAGACCGCCGAGCGCATCCGCAAGCTCGCCCGGGAACTCGGCTACCGGCCCAACCCGCACGCCACCAGCCTGCGAACCCGCCGCAGCAACCTGATCGGCGTGCTGTTCCCGCGACTCTCGGAGATCGTCGTCGCGACCATCTACGAGGGGGTGAAGGAGGAGGCAGCCCGGCACCGGCTGTCCACCTTCGTCACCAACACCCACGACGACCCCGAGGTGCAGCGCGAACGCCTCGCCATGGCTCTGGGCCGACGGGTGAACGGGGTGATCATCGGCGACGCCCACCTTGACGGTGCCGCGCTGAGCGACCCGGCCCTGCGTGGAGTCCCCTTCGTCTTGGTCAACCGGCGAGCCACGGATGCCCTGGACGCCGCCGACCTGACCGCCGTGACCTGTGACGACCACCTGGGCGGGCGCCTGGTGGCCGAACACCTGTTGGCCCTCGGCCATCGGGACGTCGCGGTCATCGCCGGAGAACCCTTCGCGAGCACCGGCGCCGACCGCACCGCCGGCTTCCCTGTCGCACGACGTCCACATCGACGGCGACACCGTCACGATCACATTCGGCAGCTCACCCGTCTTCCTCCCTGCACCACTGGCCAGTCTGGTCCGCGAGCTCATCGCGACTCGCTGCGGCAAGGCCAAGATCGGCACTCCCGACGACGACGCATGGCTCTTCCCTGGCGGGCGCCCCGGACAGCCCCTCGGCGACGACCGTATCGGCGAGCGACTCCACACGATCGGAATCAGACCCAAGCAGGATCGGTCGACAGCACTGTTCACTCTCGCCACCGAACTCCCCGCCGCGATCCTCGCCCGGATGCTCGGCATCCACATCAAGGTCGCCGTCCAGTGGCAGAAAGCATCAGCCGGGAACTGGGCCGCCTACGCCGCTGATGTCAGCCGCCGCAATGCACCGCACCAACCGATCCACGAAACAGGAGCGACACCATGGGATGGGACAATCACCGCGTCGTCATCACGGCCGCCGGCCGCGACTTCGGGCGAACTCTGGCCATCCGCCTCGCGGAGCTCGGCGCCGAGATCTTCCTCTCGGCGCGCGAACTCACCGCCGCTCAACGAGTCCGCGACGAGATTCGCAACCGCGGCCATCAGCGGGTGCACGCCTTCGCCTGCGACCTGACAAACCCCGCCTCGATCCGCGACTTCGCTTCCAGCGTCGCGGAACACACGGACCGCGTCGACGTACTCATCAACAACGGCTCTCGCTACCTCGCAGGGCCGGACCTGCTGTCCGCAACCGACGCCGACGTTGTCGACACCATCGCCTCTGGCGCCACCGGCACGGTCCTGACCACGAAGAGCTTCCTCCCTCTCCTGCTCAACTCGGAGATACCAGACGTCGTGACGATGGTCTCCGCCTGCGGAACACCGGGCCACCACCGGTCGGACGCGCACGCGGCCTTCTACGCGGCCAAGAGCGCCCAGGCAGGGTTCGTCGAGATCCTCTCCAAGCGGCTGCGTCCTCAAGGGGTCCGGGTGATCTCGCTCTACCCGCCCGACTTCGACAACGCCGACCCGCTCTCCGAGGAGTGGGAGACCACCCCGCGCGAGGCCAAGGGCGCCCTCACCGCGCACTCGCTTGTGGAGTGCATCCTCTTCGCCGTCGCCCAGCCCCGCGACTGCTTCATCAAAGCGTTCCACTTCGAACAGGTCTAACCAATGACCTCGTACGTCGACACACGACGGCTGATGCCAGGTCCGGCAAGCCACCGCCGCTCAGGACCACAGGCATTCAGGCAGTTCCCATACCCGACTCCGCCCGTTCCCGGACGAGCCACTACCAGCGACAAGCCGCCCAGGCATGAAGATCACGATCTACAGCTGGGGTACTAGGGCCTGTTCTGAGTTGAGATCACAGGATCGGTCATTCCCACTTCATGAGGGTGCTGGCTGCGGTAGACCGGTCACGTGACTCGTGGTGACCTGACCGATGGTGAGTGGGAGTTGGTCGAGCCGCACCTGCCGCTGGGGGCGTTCGGGCCGATCCCTGACCTGCGCAGCTACTTCGACGCGGTGATGTGGCGGTTCCGTACCGGCAGCCCCTGGCGGGATGTGCCTCTGCGGCGCCAGCCCGGTGGAGGCGTCGTCCGGAAAGACCCAGCGCCGCAGGCTGAACCGTGGTGGGGACCGGCAGGCCAACTCCGTGCTCTACACCATCGTCCTGGCCCGCCTGCGCTGGGATGCCCGCACCCGCGGCTACGTGGAGCGGCGCATCGGCGAGGGCAAGACCCGCCGTGAAGCCATCCGCTGTCTCAAGCGCTACGTGGCACGAGAGGTCTACCAGACGCTCATCCCGCCCAGGCAGATCACGGTGACACCAGCGTCAGCCGGTTGACATCCATAGGGGCATCAAGACACCCGAGAGCTACGCCGCCGGGCTTCACCTGCGCGGATCCATCCTCTGGTTACGCAGCCTGCCAGCCCTCTGATCTCAACTCAGAACAGGCCCTAGCCGCCCCCCTGCGGCTGCCAGCGGCCACTCGCCCACTCCTGCAGGAGCCGCAGCATCGCCCGCGTCAGCTCGTGGGGGCCGCCGTCCATCAGGTCGTGCCGGGACAGCGCGCTCTTCTCCAACTCGCCTGCGTCGATCGCCGAGAGGAAAGCCGCGGCGGCAGGGCCCGGGTCCGGTGGCACGCCGACGACGACGCGTGCCAGGCCCTCGAAGTCGGGCTTGACGAACGGGGACAGAAACAGCAGCAGCTCCGCCGGCCGCCCGGGCTGCTGGCTAAGCGAGTAGCCGGACACCATCTTGGAGATGTCGCGGCCCTCGAGAGCCACCGTGCCGGCGGCCTGATCGGCGGTGATCCGCACCTGATGCAGCTGATCCTCCATGCCGATCAGCCTACGGACCGGCACGGACAGCCCCTTTGAGCCCGGAGATGAGTATCTAGCTAGGGATATTGCCAGTAAAGCCCATGGGTGCCCGTCATGAGCCGCTCGCAAGACATGGTGCGGCCAGTGCTGTCGGTTGTTGTGGCGTGCAGCTTCGGGCACGGCTCACCGGGTTGAGGTGGTGCGGCACTGGCAGGGCCGATGAGTCCGAGCGTCGCGATTGCCAGGGCTATCCCGAAGGCGGCGGAGGCTGCGGTCGCTCTTCGTATGTTCATCACCATCAGCTCCTTCGGTGTGATGAGGATCGGTGATGGCGTCCTTCAAGGGTAGGAGCGAGCCGACCGGCTTGCATTTTTATGCCCCGGAGCCTGCTGGCGGCGGTGGTGGAGGCGGTCAAGGACGGCAGGGGGCCTTTGATGCCCGTGTGGCGCCCCGATGTCACAGACGGGGCGCCACGCGGCTGTGTCGAGCGTCGGGCGCCGACGAGGGGATGAGGTCCGGGTCCAGGTCAGTGATCTCGCACTCCACGACGTGCTGGAGGACTGCCTCGTCGCAGCCGATATCGGCCAGGGGCGCGTACACGTAGAACGGGTCCTGGTCGAGCATGCGGTAGGCCTTAGCGAAAGCGGAGAACGGCCGCATTGCGCCGGAGTTCACCGACAGGGCCATCGACGAGCGCCCGCAGGAGACGTTCTGCCAGTCCGGCTCGGGGCAGCGGCCGTCGTCTCGCAGGTAGATCTTCCCGTCGGCGGCCTTGCCCTCGTAGGTCTGCACGCAAGCAGCCCCGTTGGCCACCTCGTTGGAGGTCACCCCCGACGGCATCATGGACGCGGGCATCCCGGCGGATTCGTAGGTCGTGTTGAAGGAGTACTCGTCACACGAGGCGACGTCCCTCTTGGGGTGGGCGTACTGCTTGATCGCACCCTTGGTCAGCCCGTGCGGTTGGAAGCCGTACTGGCCGGAGCGGCCACAGATCTTGTTGGGGTTCTGGTTGGCTCCCCGGTCCCAGGCGTTGCGCTGGTTGTCCTTGTGTTCCGCCTTGTCGGACATGGGCAGGTAGTGCAGAGGGTGGAACGGGTTGGTGCCCGGCCCGGTGTTGCCGTCGCCGTTCTTCAGGCCCATCTTTGCGCGGATCAGGTAGATGTGCGCGGCGGCGGCCGGGAACTCGTTGGACTTGATGGTATAGCCGGGTGCGTACTCCTGGAACACGCAGCCGGGCGGCAGGCCGATGTCGGCGAAGTCGCAGCGCGACTTGGACTGGAACAGGTTGTCGCCGGTCACCGCGTGGTCGCTGTCGCCGTCGGTGGAGGCTCCGCTGAAGTTCGGGCCGATGAAGCCGACGGGGAAGTTCCGCGAGCGGATGGAGTCCTTGCGGGACTTGCCGTCCCAGCCGGAGCCGTTGGCACCGCCGTGGGGCTCGGCCCGCGACCACCGTCGGAGGCGCCTGCGCGGCGAGGGCCAGGGCCGTGCGTAACGTGCGCTGCCGCTCGGTCTGCTCCGGCCAGGTGAGGCTGACCAGCCACTCGGTGGCCTCCCTGTCGGTGAGGTCCACCGGAGCGACCTCGATCCCGACTGGCCGGACGAAGCGACTGACGTCCACGGCCAGGGGCGGAATGCCGCCTGTCACCTCGCAGGTGAGGACCGTGCTCGGATCGCTGCCGGGCAGCCGCAGCACCTGGTCGTCGTAGCGGTACGTGTACCGGTCCCACAGCAGGTTCAGTCCGGCGCTCGCGCCCACATCCACGATCCTCACCGGGCGGTCGTCCAGCGAGTTCTGGAGCGCGGCGAACGCGGGAAGCAGCACCGCGCACCTGTTGACCTCGTTGGTCTGCACGGAACGGGTCGAGATGATCTGCTCGACCTGTCCGGCAAAGCGGCGGCAGAAGTCCACCAGCAGCTCTGCCGCCTCCTGGCCCGGTGGCTCGAGTCTGCTGAAGTAGGGGCGCAGCGGGGTGGGAGGCACCGCGTCGGAGGATGTGGTGGACAGCCCCGAGCAGCATGTTCGGGGCCGGCTGGCCCGGCCTGGTGCCAGCGGCGAGGTCAAGCAGCTCGGGGCTGTCGGGCACCGTGTGAGACAGGGTGAAGTAGAGCGGGGACCTGCCCGCGCACTGCTGCTGGGCGAACCGCCGGAAGCCGTCCGCCAGTTCCTGGCGCGAGGCACATGTCTGTCGGTCACGGAAGCCTCTTTAGAAGATCCGGTAACCGGCGTCGGCGAGCTTCTGCACAGCGCCGAGGGACTGGCCTCGGCGGTCCCACCACTTGTCCACCTCTTCCTCCATCGCGGCCTGCGTCGTGGTGATGATGTCCTCCACCTGAGAGCGGGGAACGACCACGGCCCCGTCCTCGTCGCCCACCAGGACATCCCCCGGGGTGATGCAGACGCCCTCGATGTCGACCGGGACGTTGACCGCGCCTCGCGGCACGCCCCTGCAGGGCGGCAGCGACCTGCGCGGCGTTGCTGTACGCGCCCTGCGTCACTAGCCGCCCACCCCCTGCGGCTGCCAGCGGCCACTCGCCCACTCCGACAGGAGCCGCAGCATCGCCCGCGTCACCCTGGAGCACTGCCGACGCGAGGGCATGACCCACGTGATCCTGGACGGCACCCTGATTGAGACGGACCGCCTCGCCGGCGTCCGCGACAACGGCAACGACCTGTGGTTCAGCCAGAAGCACAGGGCGTTCGGCGGCAACGTGCAGTTCCTGTCCGCTCCCGACGGCACCCCGCTGTGGGTCTCCGATGTGGAGCCCGGTTCCACGCCCGACATCACGGCCGCACGCGCTCACGCCCTGCCCGCGCTGTACAAGGCCGCGGCCGACGGGCTGCCCACGCTGGCCGACAAGGGCTACATCGGTGCCGGGATCGGCATCCTCGTCCCGGTCCGCCGCCCGAAGGGCCGGTCCGAGCGGGCCCTGGACACCGACACGCGGACCACGAACAGCCTGATCAGAGGCATCCGAGCCCTCGGCGAACGTGCCGCAGCCGAACTCAAGCAACGCTGGCGCACGCTGCACTGCACCTCGGTGCCGTCGGCGCGCAGGTCCACCCCCTCGGCCTCGGCGTAGGCGAAGACGCCGGCCAGGGTACGCAGCCGCACGCCGGGCCGCTGCGGGACGGCGAAGCCACACCGGGTCAGCAGCGGACGGATCCCATGGATCGCGCGGGTGACGGTAGGCCGGGTCACCCCATACAGTTCGACCAGCGCCGCGCACGGCAGCTGCACCTGCGGGTAGATCAGGGTGACCAGCACGCGGTCGACGAAGCCCAGCGGGTGATCGGGCCCGGCAGCCGGTCGCCGCCCCGGCGTTCCCGTAGGGCGGACGCGCACTGCGCCGTCCACGGGTCGGCCAACTCCTCGATCAAATCGTCGAGATGTGCACGATCAAGGCTGCAGAAAGCAGGATGGACAAGGCCGCGCGGGCCGAGAAGAACGTCACAATCCACTCAACACGCGCGGCCGTCGTCGTGTCACGGCCGACCCGCGCTATCGCGTACCGAGTTGTAAGCGGATAGCCTTTCTGTATGACTGCACGCAGCAACAGAGAGTTTCACTCACGGCGTGAGTCAAGTGAGGTCTCCGACCCGAGCGTTCATCAGCTTCGACTGTTCGTGGTGCTGGCAGAGGAGTTACACTTCCGGCGCGCCGCCGCCAGGCTCTTCATGACACAACCGGCATTCAGTCAGCAGATCCGCGCGTTGGAACAGCGGTTGGGGCTTCAACTGGTCGAGCGCACCAGTCGCGTCGTGGAACTGACTCCTGCCGGGCACGCTCTGCTTCCTGAGGCCCGCGCCGTTACGGATGCCATGGCCAACCTCCGGCAGGCTGCCCAGGCCCGGTCACGCGAGGTCTCCGGGCGGATCGTCATCGGTACACTCGCCGCCGAGCCCGCCATGCCTCATACACATGCCATCCTCGACGAACTGCACAAGCGCCACCCCAAGCTCACCATCGAGACGCGCAACCTCAATTTCATCAATCAGTACGAGGCACTCGCCTGCGGCGAAGTCGACATAGCTTTTCTACGCCCGCCCGCGCCTTCTCATATACAGATCCAGCACTTAGCCGAGGAACCTCGTATCGTCTGCCTTCCGGCCGGTGATCCACTGGCTGCCGAAGAGCCCCTCACCCTTGCACATCTGTCTGGTCGCACCATGGTTACCATGCCGCCGGAGTCCCCCCAGGCGTGGCGCGACTTCTGGAGCATCAATCCACGGCCCGGCGACGTCCCCATACGTTTCGGCCCGTTGGCGGTTGACGTTGAGGGCGTCCTACACGCCATCGCCCTCAGGAAGGCGATCGGTTTCCTGCCCGCCTCCGCTCGGGAATTCTATCCACGTCCGGGAATCGTCTATCGCGACGTGGTCGATATGCCGCCCTGCACCATGGCGCTCACCTGGTTCGTCGAAAACCGCGATCGCCCCGATATCAGTGAGGTCCGGCAGATCGCCCGGGCTATCCTGCAGAGCCAGAGCCAGAGCCAGAGCCAGAGCCAGAGCCAGAGCCAGAGCCAGAGCTGTCGCAAAGTCCCGTGATCTTGGGGCGTTGCTGATCAGGTGAGGGTGAGGAGGCTCAGCGGGCGGAGGAAGGGTTCGTAGGACATCTCGCGGAGGCCGGCTGCACTGTTCGTATGGCCCGCTGCCCGGAGCTGGTTGATCGCGAAGCTGCGCAGGGTGGCCATGTTCTCCGGGCCGTGGCCGGTGCGGATCTTGGATGCATACTCGGCGAAGGTGGTGTCACGGACGAAGTGGAGCCGGTTCTCGATGGTCCACTGCGAACGCACGATCACCACGAGACATTCAGGGGAGGCCTCGCGGCTGGTGAGGTCGGTCAGCACGTAGCCCGTCTCGCGGGTGCGCTTGCCGGTCTTCATGCCGGTCCGGTGGCGGACGATCTTCGCGACCTGCGCGGCATGCGGGAAGTCGATGCCGAGGCCGGTGACGGTCAGGGCCTGTACCACCCGGGTCTCCCAGTGCGGGCCCCGAGCCGGGGGAGGGTGTCCTGCGGTGCCTCCTTGGCCCACTGCCCGATGGCAGCGAAGGTGCTCGTTCCGGCGACTACTGCCGAGCAGGCCACCAGCATGACGGCCACGAACGGGTGACGCTTCCCGCGCCGGCACCGCGGATCGGCCAGCGCCTGAAGCCGATCTGCCAGCGGGCCGATCGCACGATGCCGACGGGTGGGCGACTTGATCAGGCAGACGATGGCAGACTGGCGACACATCGAAGCTCCCTTGGGCGAAGATGACTTGGCAAGGTCACCTGCACAACGGAGCTTCGTTGCGCACGTCGTGCGCTCACCGGACATCGTCACACCGCCGTGACCTGCACACCTACAAGATCGCCCCCACTATGAAATCGCCCTGGGTCGAGGGCGGCGCTGCCACTTCCGTTCCGCCCGTCGTGATCGCCTTCGCTGGCGCTACCTGTGGCCCTGATGGTCGCCTCTTTGCTCGGCGCCACCGCCCTCGTCCTGCAAGGGGTCTGCCCGCAGAACTCCCGGGACGGCTGGAGTAGAGACGCGACCGCCGCCACCGCGAACAGCTCGCCCGCGTCCGCCAACCGTTGCAGGACGTGCGCGACGATGAGTATCACCGAGGGCTGCCCCACCAGCGGCCCCCCGAATTCCTTGCCGCCTCCGGCCGCCAGCGCACCGTCTTCGCCCCCGATGACCCCACGACTGCCAGTTTCCAGTTGCTGGTGGCCGACCACGTGTCCTTCCCCTATCGGCGACGTCGCCGTTGCCTGCGAACCGCAGGCTGCCCCTCACCACCAACTGGAGCAGACTCACCGAGCTTCCCGCCGTCCCCTGACGGCCGGGCTGCTGCCATGGCGAAAACCAGGAAGCAAGGCAACCCGCGTCCTCCGGGCCTGTGGAACCCGGCGTAGCCGCGGCGTCGCGCAATGACACGTCCTCCACTGGCCAAGGACATTACGGGCGAACCGCCAGGCCGGTCAGTGAGCAAGTTGTGCTGACGAATCGAGGCCAAGGGTCCCCTTCGCCTCTCACCTCGCGTGATAAGGAAAACGCTATCAATCCGGCAAGCAATCGAATCAATTCCCATGTGTCTGATGCGAGTTGCCGGTGCAGAATCAAAGTGCTCGTCTCAACGACGCCAGGGGGAGAGAAGAATGAGGCTTGTCGACCACGGGGCAGGGGCGACGATCCGGGCCACCGTCCGGTGTGTCTTCGCCGCGTGGTTGGTATCGCCGCAGCGCTGATCGCGGGAGCGTTCTCGTTGGGTGTTGCGCCTGCGGCGCAGGCCGCAGCGCAGGGCGCCTAGCGGGTAATCAACGTTCACTTGGCATTTGACGCCCTTTCACACGTTCATAGGGAGAGAGAAATGAAGCTGGCCCTACGCGGTGCCACGTCGCGCCGCGCGGTCGGTATCGCCGCAGTGCCGATCTCGGGGGTGTTCTCGTTGGGTGTCGGGCCTGCGGCGCTGGCCGGCAGGCCAGGACGAGGTGTGGACGCTGAAGAACCAGGCGACCGGGAGGTGCCTGGACGACAGCGATGCTTACGGGCTGCGCTCGTACTTCTGTAACGCGTCCACATTCCAGAGCTGGAAGATCCGTCGCTGGAACGATGGCACCCGGGAGCTGAAGAGCCAGGCCACCGGACGGTGCGTGGACGACAGCGATGC
Source organism: Streptomyces sp. NPDC001292 (assembly GCF_042896465.1). NCBI lineage: Bacteria > Bacillati > Actinomycetota > Actinomycetes > Kitasatosporales > Streptomycetaceae > Streptomyces > Streptomyces sp. NPDC001292. The sequence goes on along the minus strand of NZ_JBIAXG010000020.1, from coordinate 88,326 downwards.
TTACGGGCTTCGCGCGTACCCCTGCAACGCCACTCCGTTCCAGAGCTGGTAATGAACGCTCGCCCGGCACTTGACGCCATCTGACACATTTATGGGGAGAGAGAAATGAAGCTGGCCCTACGCAGTGCCACGTCGCGCCGCGCGGTCGGTGTCGCTGCAGCGCTGATCGCAGGAGCAATCTCGTTGAACGTTGCGATGGCTCCTACAGCTCAGGCATCGACACAAGATTGGGTCACCATGTTCCAGAACCAGGAGACCTGGTCTTGTCTGGACGCCTACGGAGGTCTCCACGCCGCTCACTACAGCTACTGCACTAACAATACCAATGATCAGAAGTGGAACATTCATCCATGGGCAGACAAAACGAACGAGTTGAAGAGTGTATTGAAAGGTACATGCATAGACGACAGCGACGCGTACGGGCTGCGTTTGTTCCCATGTAACGCCACCCCGTTCCAGAGCTGGTACATCAAGACATGGAACGACGGCACCATTGAGCTGAAAAACCAGGCGACCGGTCGTTGCCTGGACGACAGCGAAGCTTACGGGCTGCGCACTTTTCCCTGCAATGCGACGAAATTCCAAAGCTGGTGGTATTGATCCAGCCCGAAGCGGATTTAGATCCTCATTGGAGAGGACTGTCGCCCCGCCGGAGCGGTCCGGCGAGACCTCTTCAGCATCTGACGAAGCGAGCTTCAATCAGTCGCTGCCAAATTCCCCTCACTCTACTCTGTGCAAAATCGGGAGCGGTGTCCGGTGCGATAGCGGACCACGCCGGCGACCCGTCCCCGATTACGGCCAGGGATTCGCACCATCGGATGGGCCCAACGCGGCGCCCAGGTACGTCCCTTCGGCGGCCCTCAGCCTCTGGCCTGCGTGTCCTCGAAGCAGATGTGGGCGCCCACGTGGGCCGCGGTCAGGTGGTCAGCGCGGGGCGGCTGTCCCTTCAACTGCTGCACGAGGTTGAACACGGCCTTTCCGCTTTGTATGGGGTGAGCTCCGGAGTACCTGCGGGAGGTCGGGGCCTGGGGTCGTCGCCATGAGCTGTCGGATGCCTAGTGGGAGTTCATTCGGCTGCTGTTGCCCGCGACGGTGCGGGGACGCAAGTTGGACAATCGGCGGGGCCGGGCCTCTCAGACGAGGGCGGACGCGGCTGGCTGTTGTCAGTCGGCTCCACGATTGTGCGTGACTACCAATATGCCGCCGGGGTCCCACCACCGCAGTGCGAGAACTCGCCCGCCGTGCACTGAGCCGCCCGGGGCCTGTGAGGACACCAGACCACCCGCGGTAGAGGTCTCCCCGATCTCCCGCCCCAAGGTCTCCGCACCGGGCTGGCCTGCGCTCACCTGCCCACAGGAGCCGGACCCGGACCGGTGGCACGCCCTGACCCGGGCGTGATCTTCGGAAGAAGGACAGGACGTTGAGACCCAGACCCAGACGCACCATGTCGAGGCATGCGCGCATTCCGGTGGCCACGGCCGTCGCCGTCGCGGCGGCCTGCGGTGTCGGCACCACGCAGGCATACGCGGACGCCCTGCCCCCTAGGGCAGCGAACGGCTGGTCCTCGCCGGCGCGCTCGGCCGAGCCCCCCGCTCAGGGCGCCAAGCCCCGCGCGATTCCCCAGAAGAAGCGCGCCGAGCTACTGGGCGAGACCTACCGGGCGTCGTCGGACCAGGCGTTCACCACCTCGGGCGACGGGACCGGTTTTCATGTGATGGTGGCCGCCGAGAAGGATGGCTACCGTTGGAAGACCGCGGCCTCGCTGTCCGAGCCGGGATTCGAGACGGACGCCTGGATCGGCAACGCTTGTGTCACCGAGTCCGGCAGGTACGCGGCGGTTGCCTACGCGCCGCGCACCTTCACCAATAAGCCCGCGCTGATGAGTCGCGGCGCCTTCACGGCTGTCGTGGACCTGACCGACGGGCGGGTGCGCAAGCTGCCGTTCCAGGCCACGCTCGGCTACTTCTCGCCGGGCTGCGGCACCGGCGAGGACGTCGTCTTCTCCCAGTTCACCGACGAACTCACCGCCAGGAAGAACGAGACCCGGCTGATCACCACCGACGCCCGCACCGGCCGGGCCGAGAAGGCGACCGTCCCCGGGCAGGTCACCTCCGCGGTCCCGGTGGACGGCCGGATCGTCGCCGCCCGCGGCAAGCAGATCGTGCGGATCGACGGCACCACGGTACAAACGGTCGCCCGCACCCACGCCGTACCGTTCCAGCTGAAGCCGGACGCCGACGGCGGCGTCACGTTCATCGACCGCCTTCCCGGCGGCAGTCAGCGGCCCGCCGCCGACGACCGGGCCGCCGTGTCCCGCGTCGCCGCCCCTGCCCTGCGCTCCCCGAACGCCAAGGCGAAGGCCGCCGAACTGGCCCGCGGCTCGCTCACCGGATTCGACCTCGCCCGCACCCCCAGCGGAACCGTCTACGTCACCGGCAAGGCCGACAACACCCGCACCCTGCCCCGCACGGTCCGCAACCCGGGCGGCATCGACAAGGATGCCCGCATCTCCAGCCGCGGCGGCGCCGCGGTGACCACGACCTGGGCGGACGGCAAGGACTCGCGGATCTCCCCGCGCGACTCCTTCTCACCCCGCGCGGCGCGCATCACCCTCAAGGCCCTGGACACTGGCCGGACGACCGTGCTGGACGCCATGCCGGGTGACCGGATCGGCGACGCCGCAGCCCAGCGCACCGCGACCGCGCTGAGCCCGGCCCTGACCCGGCCCGCGTCCTCGGACAAGGTGACGACGATGGCCTCGCCCGTCGATGACGACCGCACCTGCTCCGTGCCCCGCAACGACCCCAAGAAGCAGGCCTTCCAGCCGACGCCGCGGCAGATCGAGTGGGCCGTGGACCAGGCCATCGTCGGCAACCTCAACGCGTCCGCGAGCAGGCCGGCGAACTGGAAGAACACCGGCATGGCCGCCTACGCGCCGCAGAGCCTGTTCCCGCTGCGCAGCGTGAGCGGCGGCAGCGGCGCGGACTGGCACATCCCGGCGCAGGTGATGCTCGGCATCACCGCCCAGGAGTCGAACATGTGGCAGGCGACCCGGTTCGCGGTACCGGGCGTCACGGCCAACTCGCTGATCGGCAACTTCTACGGCATCCACTACTCCTCCGACGGCAAGCAGTCCGACCCGTGGGCCATCGATTGGTCCAAGTCCGACTGCGGCTACGGCGTCACCCAGGTCACCGACGGCATGCGGTTGCCCGGCAAGGGACAGCCGACGATGACGGTGACCCAGCAGGAGGCCGTCGCGCTCGATTACGCCGCGAACATCGCGGCGGGCGTGAACATTCTGACCGAGAAGTGGAACCAGACCCGCGCCGACGGACTGATCATCAACGACGGTCACCCGAGGTACATCGAGAACTGGTTCTACGCGCTGTGGGCCTACAACAGCGGCTACTACCCGCAGTCTTCGGCGGGCACCACCTCCGGCAAGTGGGGCGTGGGCTGGACCAACAACCCCGCGAACCCGCTGTGGAAGGAGAACCGTAAACCATTCCTGGAGGGCTCGGACGGCGGTGACGACTACAGCCACGCCGCGCACCCGCAGGACTGGCCGTACGAGGAGAAGGTCATCGGCTGGGCAGCGCGGCCGATCTCGGCGATGTTCGCGCCCGGTGACTTCCAACCCGGCTACCGTGCCGCGTGGTGGACAACCGACACGAACCGGACGACGGCCAAGCCCCCAATCGGCCTGTTCTGCGACAGCAGCAACGACTGTGACGCATCGAAGATCGGCACGGACGCGACCAACGACACCGGCGGCGGCCCTTGCCTGCTGCCGGGCGACCCGAACGAGTCGGATCCGCTGTACCTGAAGTGCTGGTTCCACAAGCCCGCCACCTGGAAGAACTGCACCTCCGTCGCCCAGTGCGGCAACCCGATCCACCGCTTCGACACGACCTATCCCGAACAGCCGGACGCGAACTCGTACCCGCCGCGCTGCTCGGCCGGCCTGCCCTCCGGCACGAAGATCGTCGACGATGTCGCGAACGGGGTGACCCCGGCCGGATCCTCGGCCCGCTCGTGCGGTGCGGTCTCGTCCGCAGGCACGTTCAACTTCGATTTTGGTACCGCCTCAGCCCGCATTGACCTGCACCAGATCGGTGCGGCGTACGGAAACCACTTCTGGTTCTCGCACACCAACAAGAACGGCACGACCGACGCCGGCCGCCTGCAGACCACCGGCACCTGGACGCTGGGCACGGCGGACCGCGGCTGGATGCGCGTCTGGGTACACCTGCCCGACCACGGCGCGCACACCCGCCAGGCCCTGTACACAGTGGGTGGAACGGACTCCACCAGCCCCAAGCGGGCGAAGCCGCAACGAGTTCTGTCGAACAAGTGGGTGTCACTGGGCGCGTTCAACTTCACCGGAACGCCCACCGTGTCCCTGTCGAACGTGACACAGGACGGCAGCGGCATGGAGGACGTCGCCTGGGACGCGGTGGGCTTCGAGCCGCTGGGCGGCAAGCCGGCGAACCAAATCGTGGCCATGGGCGACTCGTACTCCTCGGGTGAGGGCGCCTCGGAGAACGGCGGCGACGACTACTACCCCGAATCCGACTACTACGACTCCTCGCAGCCGGGCACCAAGAACACGTGCCACCGCTCGAAGTACGCCTGGTCGCGCCAGGCGGTGCTGCCCGGCTACTCGTCCTCCATCGGGACGATGGCGGACAGCATGAGCCCCAGCGTGGACTACCAGTTCGTCGCATGCTCCGGTGCCCTCCACTACAACATCCTGCGCGGTGGCCAAAACGGTGAACTGGGGCAGATCGCCCAGGGATACCTGGACCAGAACACCACCCTGGTCACGTTGTCGATCGGCGGCAACGACATGCGGTTCGCCGAAATCATCCAGCAGTGCATCTTGGCCGAGACCCCGTGCAACTACAGCGCGCTCTTTAACAAGGACCCGGACACAGGCGGCGACGCCCCCGGCACCACCGGGCCACTCTACGAGTGGGCACCGAGGTGGGCGCACGACACGGTCCGGCCGCGCCTGGCCACCACACTCAACGAGATCCACAAGCACGCGCCGAACGCGAGGATCGTACTCATGGGCTACCCGAGGCTCCTGGAAAACAACGGCCAGTGCATGGCGGCCATCGGCATCGACACCGAGGAAGCATCGTGGCTGAACGAGATGGCGGATGTCGTGGCCACCGAGATGAAGGGCGCCGTCGACGACGCCAACCGCCTGTACAACGCGAACGCGGTCTTCTCCGACCCGCGCGACGAGTTCGCCGGCAAGGCCGTCTGCGGTGACCCCGAGTCGGTTCACGGCCTCGTCCTGTCCAATCACTCGAAGGCGGACGACAGCCCGCATTCCATGAAGTCCTTCCACCCGAAAGTTGCGGGCGCCGGACTGTACGCCGTCGCCCTGGAACACACCCTCGCGGGCAGCTGATCCACTTCCCGCACTGACTGAAAAGGGCCTGAGTAGCCGTACTCAGGCCCTTTTCCCGCATCTGCGAAACGGTGAGAGCATGACGAAGACCAGGACGTTGCACTGGCTGAAGGGCACCGCGGTGTCCTGCCTGGCGGCCGTCGTCTGCTACTGGGGGTGGCCGGCCCGGGCCAGGCCGTCCAGCCGCTCAGCGAGGAACCGCCGCTGCCACGGCTCCGCCCAGGCGCTCGCGGTACGGGCGCGGATCGTGCTGGCGTGATCATGGGGTGCCGCAGGGGGCCGGAGCCTGACCCGTGCGACAACTGGCCGCAGTTGCCTTGGAGTAGAACCCTCGCCCACTTCTGCCGACAGATTTCACGCGCACTTGCGGACCGTGTCCGCGGAGATCCGCAGGTTGCGGGCCGGACGTCGGAGTGCATTCGACACCGGCCCGATGCAGGACCCGGCGCACCACCAGGGCCGTCCGCTCCTGCCGGAGCCCTCGCCCTCTTCGACGAGGTCCAGCCTTCCTGACTGCCAAGCGCGAGAGCATGGCCCAGTCCGTCGGCTCCTCGCCCCTGGACTCCCTGGTGACCGCGCCCGGCCGAACGGCAGCGGCAGCCTCGTGCGGGTCCACGTGGGCCCGGCAGATGCGGCCGACCCCGGGTCAGTGCCCGAGCACCATGCACATAGGCGCCGAACACGATCAACTCCAGGCTCGCACGGCCGCGCGAGGCTCGCAACAGATCGAGGCCGGTCCCTCACGATCGAGCCCTTGCCGTGCCGGATTTCGACGAGCCCGCTTGCCCGCACCTCCACCGTGGCCTTACGGATCGTGCCACCCGACACGCCGTAGCGGTCGACCAACTCCGCCCCAGCGTGGTGCGTTACCGGGCAGGTGCCCGACGCGCGGGAGCTTACGGGCCGTGATCACTCGCGCCAAAGCAGCTCCGTAAGTTGTTCGGTGGCCCGGGAAGTCCGGATGTGGCTTCAAAGCAGCTTGCCGACCGCGTGGACATAAGCCCCTACGAGCTCGTAACAGGATCTCGCTGAGGTGCCCTGGCAGAGCGCGCGCCAGAGTACGACCGGATGGGAGCAGTGGGGCGGGCAGACCGGTGAATTCCGGATGGTCGCCTCTCGGAGCCGCCCATCGTGTCCATCTGGCGGGCCGTACGGCATGCGGAACCGGAAACGACCAGGTGGAAGGGGCGTCCCTCTCGCTCGGGACAGCTGACCGTGATGCTGCTGATGCTGGAGATGACAGGAGGGACGAGCCGCGGTCAACTGGAATGTGGACGTCATCCTCGTCAACGGGGAGCTCAAGCCACCGGGAGGGTCCATGGGAACTACACGCCGCTTTGTTCGCACCGCCACCACCGCCAGCTTGACCGCCGTTCTGACTGGCGCGGCGATAGGCGGGGCCACCGCCGTCAGCACCCCCCAGGACTTCGCGCGCACCGGCAGCCTGCGCCTCGCCGCCACCGCCGGGGGCCCGGTCACCAGCCCGCCTCGCGGCATCGCCGCACAGTGGGTCAACACCACCGACGCACCGAGCGGTATCACCGTCAAGCTGCCCGGCAGTACCAAAGTCGAGCACGACTCGATCACCTTGAGCGGTAAAACCTACCAGCTACGGATGTACAAGGCCAGTGCCGGGAAAAACAAGGCTGCCTTCCAGGTCACGGACATGCACGGAGCGGATTCCAAGGCCGCCCTGGACCCGGCCATCCGCGGTGTTGCCGCCTCGATCAGTGGGACCGTCAGCAGGAACCAGCCCCTTGAAGTCGCCGGCCATCCCGCCCGCGAGGGCCGGATCACGTTCGACAGCAACGGTGTCCCGAGCGTGGTCCTTGTCCGTTACGTCGCCGCCGCCGACCACCTCGTCGGACTCGTGGCCAGTGGCCCTGCCGCGGACGAGAAGGGCGTGAAGCAGCTCTACCAGCAGCTCACAGGCTCCCTGCACATCCCCATTTCCACGAGGGGTTGAGCTGTCGGTGGCGCTTGGCAGGCCACAAATGACGGCCCGAACAACGGGACAAACAAGTTACGTAGCGCCCAAGCCCGCGCCGGGCATCGGATGCGCAGGAATTCCCCTACCTTCCAAACCGCAACTACACCGTTGTCTCGAAGTCCGCCCGTCTGAACCGCGTGAAGGCCCTCCCGCCGGGCCAAGAGCAACAGCCCCCGAGTACCGGATAGGGTCGGGTAGCCCGAGGAGATGTCACCCCCGGGCTCCCGCAGACCCCTACTTGACGTACGGTAGGCCGCCAGCATGTGAGCAGGCTCTTTTCCAGCCAGGTCCCTGGGGAGAGTCATGTTCGCCCGTTTTGATCATGTAGCGCGCTCCGGCGAAGGCCACATACGAGGCGAGCACGGCACTTGTGGATCAGGAGTTTCCCACGCTTCAAGGTCCGCAAGGTTGCCGTGCCCGTTGCTCCATCCTCCCCCACGCCCTTGGCGCTTCGCGCAGTGCCCTCACCTGCGCAGACTGCGCGAGGCGGGGTCCGGGCTGCTCGACGCCCTGGCGCGTGTGCCCGCTCCGCGGGACCGGCGCGGAGTGCGCTTCCAGTTGGCCACGCTGCTCGCGGTGGGGGTGTGCGCGATGACGTGCATGGGCTCAACTCCCTTGTTTCCATTGCCGAATGGGGGCGCCGATCGAGCCGCCGGCTGTTCTCGCTCGGCGCCTCCGTCGTGCAGACGCTGGCGCTCGGCGACGACTGCTGCTCCTGCACGGCACGTCTGTACATCGCCGAGAACGCCTCCGTGGACGAGCTCCCGGTCCGGTTGCACGTCGCGGAGCCCGATCCGTTCGAGACGGACGGCTGGCTGAGTGCCTGGTACCTGCGGATGCGCCGGGCAGGCGCCGACGTGGAGGTCTACCGGTACCCGGGGGCCGGCCACCTCTACACCGATCCCGATCTGCCCGACTACGACGCCGAGGCCGCGGAGGCGACCTGGCGGACGGCGCTCGGGTTCCTGGAGACCCTGTGATCGCGCTGCCGTAGTCACGCGGTCACGGGGTCCGCGGCCCGGCGCCGCCCGCCCGTGTGTCATCCGGCCGCGCGGTAAGCCACCCAGCTGTCCTGCATCCGCTGCACCTGGCCCGCGGTGAACTGGTACATGCAGGAGTCGTAGGTGTAGTCCATGAAGTTGTGGATCGGGTCGGCGCCCGGCTTGGAGAGGCAGGAGTCGCGACCGGTCGGGCAGGCGTACGCGGCGCTCTTCTCGGCCGGCGTGTCGGAGACGTAGTCGCCGTTTCCGTTGCAGCCGCCCTGGAAGGTGTGGTACAGGCCCAGCCAGTGGCCGACCTCGTGGGTGCCGGTGTCGCCCTCGTTGTAGTTGGTGGCCGAGCCACCGGGGAGCGAGGTGTCGAGCACGACCACCCCGTCGTCCGTCGGATTCGACTTGTACGAGGACGGGAAGGTGGCCCAGCCCAGCAGGCTCTGGCCGAGGTTGGCCGTGTAGAAGTTGAGCGCGTTGGCGCTGCCCTTGCGGAGCGCGGACTTCATCGCCGACTCGGCCGAGGAGTTGGGCGTGAGGCCGTTGTACCAGGAGGCGTTGTCGGTGTAGTCGGTGCCGGCGAGGGTGAACTGGAAGCTCGAGTCGGTGTTTCCGGTGCCCTGTCCGCCGTACGCCGCGTTCAGCACGTCGATCTGCTTCTGGATGTCGGTCGAGGTCAGCTTGCCCGTGGTGCCGTCGTGGATGACGTGGAAGTAGACCGGGACCGAGGTGACGGCCGCGGCGGAGGTCCCCCTGCCGCCCGCGCGCAGCTTCTCGAGTCTCTTCCGCAGGTCCGCGTCCATGGCCTTGGCCTTGGCCTCGCTGATCTCGTTGGGCTCGGCGACCTTCTCGGAACCGGTCGGCCGCGCCTTGCGGGCGGTCGCGCTCGTTCCGTCGGCGCACTTCTCCGCGGCGGCGGAGGACTTGGCGGCGGCTGGGGTGCCGGTGGCCGTGGACAGCGGTGCCAGGGCCAGCGCTCCGGCCATGACCGCCGTACCGATGAGGCGCCTGCGCAGACGCGGGGACAGGGGGGTGGAAGCACGCATGGTGAACGACTCCTCGCGGATATGGGCGAGGAGGTCTTCCTCGCCGTCGCCGGGACATTACGTGCCCATGCCAGAATCCTTGGAGCGTCGATCTGGCCCAATCGATCGTCAGCGGAATCGGGTCAACGCGGAGGAAAACGCCGGGGCTTCCGGGGGCGCGATATGCACGCGTAACCACCGGGGCCCAGGGGCGGGTGGTGTGTCCGCATTCGGGCCACGGCTCGCGCCACCCGCTGTAGTGATGTCACTTCCTCTTAATCCGTGCGACGTTGGCCGGATCCCTTCGGCGTCCTGCTCTCCGCTCCGGCCAGGGCGCCGCCGGGGAGGGAAGCGGGCTCAGCGCACCGCGCGTTGACGCGCTCCGCCTTCCACGTGCCGCTGTGTGGGGTGCGAACGCGTCCAGACTTTTGGCGTGTTGGGGCCGGTGCGGTCGGACAGCACCTGGTGGACCATCGGGGAACGCTCGGCGGTGACAGCAGGAACGCCGTAGCCGTGCGCGTCCATGCCGAGCCGCTTCCACGGCGGTTCGCGGTCCTGAACGCGCCGGGACACGAGCGGGACCTGTCCGGAGCGACGTGCAGCGGGTCGCCCGGTCGGCCAGGTCGTCCAGGTCGTCCGAGTTGACCGACGCGACCACGACTGCGTCGCCGTGGTGGGGGAGAGGGGCACGTCGCCGGGACGGTGCCGGTGGGATGTCCTGCGTGGTCGCGATGCCGAGGCCGCACGCTGACGCCGTCGGTGTAGAGGTGGGCCTCGGCACGGACAACGGCGCTGAGTGCGTCGCGTTCACCGAGCCCCGGTGGCAGCGCGTACTGCTGCTTCGCCACCCGCTGGTGTGAAGCCGTGCTGAGCGAGGACGGCGGCGGCCTGGTCCGTGGCGGCGGTCGCGGTGACCGAGTGGTCGGTCAAGCAGACGGTCACCCCTGGCCGCTCGGTTGCGCTTGTGCCGTGCTGGCGCGTGGTCCAGGCGAGGTCGACGAGGTCCAGGGTGTGGGCCATGAGCCCGTAGGCGGCGACACCGGCGCGTTCGTGCGCGTCTGCGGCGGTCTCGGGCGGAAGGAGGTAGAGGGTTCGGCCCTGGTGCTCGCGGGCAGTGAATCCCGCGCGAGCCCCTGTGTCGGGCGGTGGTGGAGTGGAGCCCTGCCGGGTGGCGGAGGGAGCCTTGAGGCCGGTCAGTGAGGCGCGTGCCTCGTCCAGGGCCTGATGGGTGCTGCGCACGCGGGGAAGAACGGGGGCTCTTCCCGTCCAGCATCCGGAATGTGTCGCACCTTCGAGTGTAGGGCGCGGAAGATCCCTGCTCTTAACGGGAGTTGGGCGAAACGGCCTTCCGGCGGCGGGCCACCGTGAACATGCCCGGGGTGTCCTCGTCCACCCAGCCCCGCTCCACCAGCCGCTTCGGCTTCGACCTCGTGCCCTCGATCTTCCCGGTCTCGGGCGACGACGGCCTGCACAACCCCAGCGGGGTCGCACAGGCCGTCGTCACGCAGGCCCCGGATTTTCCAACAGCGTCCTGCGGGGGAGGGGCCTGCCGATGCGACGTGGTACCGCCGGTGTCAGGGGTGGTGAGCCGGCAGCACCTGCAGGGTGTCGCCGACCGCGCGCTCGCCCGTAGCGTCCGAGGGGACGTTGACGAGCTTTCCGTCCACCGCCATCGCGGAGGAGCCGCCGCCGTCCAGGTTGAGCGCCTGCACCGCGCCGAGGGAGCGCATGAACGCCGCGGCCTCGGTCAGTGTGAAGCCCTCGCTGACGCCGGGCTGCCGACCGTCCACGGTGGCCAGGATCAGCCGGCCCTGCTTGTCGATGCCGGCCATGGTGCGGGGCTGGCGCGCGTTGGACCAGGCGTAGCCGAAGGAGAGGTCCAGCGGGTCCAGGGTGCCCTCAGCGGCCGCGTCGACGTGAATTTGCCCGTCCTTCACCAGGGTCGGGGCGGCGCTGACGATGGTGTCGTCGGCGCCGAGTTCGACCTTGCGCCCGTCGGTGTCCCGGATGATCTCCTGCATCTTGATCTTCTTGCCGGGCTCGGCGTGGGCCGACAGCCAGTCGGCGGCCCCCCCGATGCCTTGGAGCACCGAGCCGTCGGTCGGCACCGCGCCGCCGCGGGTGCCGACCGAGACCACCCGGTCGGAGGCGTCCAGCACCACCTGGGTGCCGCCGCCGGTGGGCAGCCCGGCTCCGAACTGCGCGGTGAACTTCACCAGATCGTCGGTGACCGTGCAGGTGAGGTCCTGACGGGGCAGTTCGGTGGGGGTCGCCCCTGGGCGGCCACAGTTCCGGATTTTGCCCGGCACCCGGTTGATCCCCTGCACCGCGTAGGTGGCGGAGCCCGCCCGCGCGGTGACCGTGGTGTCCAGGTCGGCGATGCGGGCGTGCCGGCCGCCGTCCTTCAGGATCAGCGCGGCACGGGTTCCGGCCGCCATCGACTGCAACTCGCCGCCGTACGCGGCGACACCGGCCGAGGTGCCCTGCACTCCGTCGGAGTCGGAGGTGATGAAGAACCCGCCGTTGACGGCGAGCACGGAGCCGAGAGCGGCGGCCACCGAGGACGTCTTCTCCCGCTGTGCCACGTTGCCGTGGTGGGTGGCCTCGACCGTACCGGTGAAGCGGTGCGGGTCGATGACCGCGACGTGGACGTTCTCCCGGTCCGCCGGCTGCTCGGCGTCGTAGCCGGTCCAGTCCACCGTGGTCCGGAACCCGGCCGCGGTGAGCTCCGTGCGCGTGCTCGTGGCCGCGGCCTGGGTCGCGTACGAGCCCACCCGCACCCGCCAGCCCATCGTGCCGCGCGGAGTGTCCGCGTACGCCGCCCACTCCACACGGTCCTCGATCGGCGTGAAGCCGGCGGCGTGCAACTGCCGCACCATGGTGTCGGCCCAGGACCGGTCGCCCACCGGGGCCCAGGTCGCGGCGCCGGTCAGCCGGTTGACGGCGGGCGCCTGGACCGTGATGGTCCAGGTCGGCGCTGCGTCCGTGTGCTGGAGGAGGCCGCTGCGCACCTGGACGCCCGGCGCGACGGTCTGCGTCGTCCACTGCTCCGTGTCCCCCGCTACGACCGAAGCGGCCGCCGCGGGGGACACGGCCTGTGCCACACCGGAGGCCGTCCAGGGGGTGACGGCGGCCAACGCGACGGCGGCGGCCAGCACCGCCCGGGTACGCACGCTGCGGCTCGGACGGGTACGGACTGCGTTGTCCATGAACCCTCACTCGTTCGAAGTCCGGGACGGCCGCTGCTCGCCTCGGCCGTCGTCTGCGGGGCGAAGTCCAGCCGAGCCCGGCGACCGGCGGGGTACGTAGGAGAGAGGGCACTCGCACGGACGGGTGAACGATCGGGTGGCCGAACGGCGTTGTCCGGTTGAGTGACTCCTTGGGGACGATCGCGGTTTCGGGATATGTCCGGCCGTGGAACACCGCGTCGCGGCCGTCGTCGGCCAGCCCGGGGAAGAATCAGCACCGCACCAGTGCCGCCGCCCCACCACCGGTGTCACCGGGACCGGAAACCACGCCGGCCGCTCTCTTGTCATCAGTGGTGTCGGCGCGCTACAGCGCGTGGCGGTCGGCGGCGCCGTGTGCTCCGCCGGATCAGACGGCGCGCAGGTGGACCAGCGCTGCGCTCTGGGGTGCCCGCGCAGGACCCGGTAGCCCGAGTGCTCCCAGCGCTGCACCGGACACCTGAATGCCCGTGACCTCCCAGGTCACCGATGGGCCGGTCGGAGCGACGAGCGAGGCGCGGTAGGTCTGGTCCGGGTCGAGTCCCGGGATGCGGAGCCGCGGTGGCACGGGCACGAGCTCGTCGAGCTGGGCGTAGGAGAAGAGCGCCTCCGACCGGTCGTGAGCGACCACTCCATGCGCGAGCAGACCGTCGGGCAGCTCGACGCGCGTCAACCGGCCCGTGTGCAGGAGCGCGCGGTGCCGCTTGTAGAGGTCGATCCAGCAGGCGAGGCGGTCCAGCTCGTGGGCCGGCACCTTCGTGAGGTCCCACTGGATGCCGAACTGGCCGAAGAAGGCCGTGGCCGCGCGGAGGTCCAGGGTGCTGGTCCGGCCGGTCTGGTGGGAGACCGGCGCGGCGACGTGAGCGCCCAGGTACTCCAGCGGGGTGAGCTGGGCGGTCCAGTGCTGGATCGGCTGGCGGGACAGCGGATCGGTGATGTCGGAGGTCCAGGTGCTCTGGACCCGCTCGAGCACGTCCAGGTCGATCCTGCCGCCTCCCGAGGCACAGCTCTCCCACGAGATGCCGGGATGGCGGCGGGCCAGCTCGTCGAGGAGCTCGCGGAAGGCAAGGGTCTGCCGCCGTGACGCGGGCCGGCCGGAGCCTCGCGAGTCACCGCAGTCGATCTGGTCGCGGTTGTGGTCCCACTTGACGAAGTCGATCCGGTGCGCCGCCACCAGGCGGTCGAACGCGTCGACCAGGTGTGCCCGCACATCCTCCCGGCTGAGATCGAGCAGGTAGCAGTTGCGTTCCAGCACGGGCGACCGGTCGCCCGCGCGCAGGATCCAGTCGGGGTGGTCGCGATAGACCGCGGAGTTCGGGTTGACGGCCTCCGGCTCCCACCAGAGCCCGAACTCCATCCCCTTCTCGTGCACCCGGTCCACAAGCGGGGCCAGCCCGTCCGGCCACACCGTCGGGTCCGGGGTCCAGTCGCCCAGGCCGTCGTCGAGGGAGGTGCGGCCCGCGAACCACCCGTCGTCGAGCACGAAACGCTCGGCGCCCAGCCTGGCCGAGATGTCGACCAGCGCGGTCAGCGTGTCGAGGTCGTGGTCGAGGTAGACCGCCTCCCACGGGTTGAACATGACGGGTGCGGGCGGGGACGGATGGGCCGCGAGCGACCGGACGTACTGATGGGTCGCGTCCGCCAGGCCGTCGAGCCCGCGCGCGGACGCGGTCACGTGCACCCAGGGCATCGCGTATGTCTCGCCCTCGGCGAGGACCAACTCGCCCGGGTGCAGCAACTCGCCGGCCCTGACGACGGCGACGCCGGAGCTGAGCTGCTCGACGGCATACCGGTGGTTGCCGCTCCAGGCGAGGTGGACGCCGAGCACCTCACCGTCGCCGTAGCCGAAGCCAGGGGTACCGACCACGATCAGACTGGTGCCGTCGAGGATGCGCATGCCGCGGCGGTGCTCCCGAACCCACTGCCCGTCCGCGAGGGCACGGCGCTGGGGCTGCCGCTCGCGGGCCCATCGCCCGGTGAAGTCGAGGATCTCGCCCGCGCCGGTCGGAACGGGGATGACCACGTCGAGCGCATCGACCACGTAGGGACCGCTGCCGGCGTTGGTCAGCAGGTGCCGGAGGCGGAGGCCTCCCCCCGGGACAGCTTCGGCCTCGAAGCGCAGTTCGAGTCCCGCTGCCTCGTCGGTGGCCTGGACCACGAGTGAGCAGTCGTCAGACCGCACCGAGCCGGGACCGAACGCGGTGGACCAGTCGCTCCCGGGGCCTTCGGGGCCGACCCGGTGGCCGAGCAGCGCAGGCCGTCCGAGGTAGCCGCGCGCGTGTTCCGGGAACACGCTGACCGGTGAGCCGATCAGCCAGGAGTTCCAGGCCGTGGTCTCCACCGAGGCCGGGATCGTCAGGGATCGGACGTCCGTCGCCGCCAGGGGAAGCCCCACCCACCCGATGTCGGGCAGGCCGTCCGCCCGCGGCAGCAGGACCATCGTCGTGGTCTCGTTCCCGCCGAGACCGGAGAGGGACACGGGGGCGGTGGGCACGGGCACGGCGACGCGTCCGGGCTCGATCATTCGGTGACTCCTTGGTGCGGTGACAGGGGCGGATCAGGCCTGCACGGCGAGCAGGCGCGCTTTGAGATCGTCGAGGGCCAGCCGGGCGGCGCCGAGGGCGACGGACTCGTCACCGAGCAGGGACACGCGGAACTCCGGCGAGTTGAGGGAGGTCGCGGCCAAGTGCCGCTCGAACGGACGGGCGAGCACGTCTCCCGTGCGGGACAGACCGCCGCCGAGCACGACGAGGTCGGGGTCGACGGCGTGGACCAGGGTGGAGGCGCCCAGGGCGAGGGCCTCGGCCACGCGGTCGACCGTCCGCACCGCAGTGCGGTCGCCGTTCGCGGCCGCTTCGAAGAGCGCCCGGACGTCGTCGCTGGTGGACTCCTCGGCGGTCGAGCCCGCGAGCTTGCGGCTCTCGTGGTCGAGCTGCGCCATCGCGTCGGCCCACCCCAGGATCTTCATGGAGCCGACGGACGCCGCGAGGCCGTGCCGTCCGTTGTGGATCTGCCCGTTGATGACGATCGCGGCCCCGAGGCGGCGGCCGGCGTGCATGTAGACGAGGTCGCGTGCCTCGGTGGCGGCGCCCTGCCATTGCTCGGCCACCGCCGCGAGGTGGATGTCGTTGGAGACCAGCACGTCGCGCTTGAAGCGCTCCGACACCTCCGAGACCACATCGATCTTGTCGAAGCCCGGGAGCGAGTAGACGTCGAGGTCCTGGCCCGCAGGAACTGTGCGGATGTCCTTGACCTCCGAACCGTTGGCCGCCACGCCGGTGATGCCGCAGGCCACTGAGCGGATGTGTTCCCACCTCGTCCCGGTCTGCCGGACGGTCGCCTCGACCAGACGCGCCGCGGCCCCGATGCGCCCGGCCGGCCCGAGGCCGGAGCCGACGCTGCGTCTGCGCACTGCCACGACGTTCCCGCGCAGTTCGCAGATGACCACGGCCACCTTGTGGGCGCCGATGTCGACTCCGACGACGGCGAAGTTCTCGGCCACGACCTCGTAGCGCCGGGCCGGCCGTCCCGCGGAGCGCTCGCCGTCCGGACGCCCGAGCGCCTCACGGACGAAGCCCTGGTCCAGCAGCGTCGCCAGCAGTTCCTCGGCGGTGGGGCGGGAGACTCCGACGGTCGAACGCACGTCGCTGACCGTCAGCGACGTGGCATTGAGGAAGGCCCGCACCGTGGCGGCGAGGTTGAGCTTGCGCAGCAGGCCGGGATCGCCTGCACGGCCGGCGGGAGTCGCGCTGCGCTGGGTTTCACGTGTGTCTTGACTCACAGCGTCACGCTATCTACATTGACGCCCCGACAGCAATATTGCCAAGTAACTTACTTATCTAAATCCTGGCCGAGCGACATCCTCCGGTGGGTTCGACCAGCAAGGAAGGAGGGTCTCGATGGGCAAGCGGACCAACTGTGTCGCGATGGCCACGGCGCTGGGCCTCGTCGCACTGACAGGCTGTGCCGTCGGCGGCGGCGGGGGTGGGAACGGATCGGACGGTGACGTGACGCTGAGCCTGCTCACCTTCGAGACCCCCAACCTCACCGCCGCGTACTGGGACGACATCATCGCCAAGACCAGTGCCAAGGTGCCGGGGGTGAAGATCAAGAAGCTCGTCGCGCCGAGTGCCGAGCAGCGCAACGAGTACGCGCGCCAACTCGACTCGACCGGCGCACTGCCCGACATCATGGTCGCGATCGACCCTGCCGGAATGGCGGAGGCGGGCAAGCTCGCTCAGTTCAGCAAGGAGGAGCTGGCGGACTGGGGCACCCCGACCGCGAACAGTTTCAACGGCAAGATCTACCAGCTGCCCACCAACTCCCAGACCTGGCAGATCTACTACCGGAAGGCGGCCTTCGAGAAGGCGGGCATCACCACTCCTCCGAAGAAATGGGACGACCTGCTCGCCGCGGTCGGCAAGCTGAAGGCGGCGGGGATCAAGCCGTTCGTCATCGGCGGCGGTGCGCCGGACGGCCTCGGCCCGCGATGGACCTTCGCCCAGCTGGTGGCCGACGAGGTCTACGCCAAGGACCCGAAGTGGCTCGACAAGCTGGTCGCGGGGAAGACCGACTTCAGCGACCCGCTGTTCGTCAACGCGGCGACCAAGATGAAGGCAGTGGCGGGCAAGGAGAACGTCGACAACCTGTCGGCCACCTACGCACAGGCGCAGGAGGCGTTCCTCGCCGGCAAGGGCGCCATGTACCCGATGGGCTCGTGGTTCCCGGCGGCCCCGAACAAGGCGCAGCAGAAGCAGATCGGGGTCTTCCCCATGCCCACGCAGGACGGCTCGCTCGTCTTGCCCGTGTACACCGGCGGCGGGCTGTCGGTGAGCGCCAAGGCCCCCGATGTCACCAAGGCCAAGAAGTGGGCCATCGAATTCTCCAAGCTGAACGCCGACGGCGGGGCGCGGTACGACGGCTTGTTCGTCGCCCTCAAGGGCTACAAACCCCCGGCCGGCCTGCCGCCGCTGTACAACACGACCCTCGACCTCTACAACAGGGCACAGTCCAGCGGAACCGTGACGCCGAGCTTCGGTAACGAAGGCGGCGTCCCGGCCCTGCCGTCGGGCTTCATGGCCAAGGTCGACGCGGCGCTGAACGATCTCCTCAACGGCCGTGCGGACGTGGGCAAGTTCGTCGCGACGCTGAACGCGAAGTTCAAGGAGCTCTCGCAGTGACGCACCCCTTGCGCTCCCGGACGGGGACCGTTGCCGCGGGAGGAATCCCGCGGCCCGGCCGACCGGAGCCCACTGCGGCCTCGTCCGGGCGCACGAGTGGGCCGCACAGGCGCGGCACCTGGACATGGCCGTCGGCGGGAGCCTTCGCCGTCTTCGTCCTGCCGACCCTCACGGTCTTCACCGCGATGGTCCTGGCACCCATCCTCTGGACCCTCTACATCGGGATGACCGATGAGCGCGCCACGCGCCCGAGTACCTCGTTCGTTGGCCTGCACAACTACGGTTTCCTCCTCGGGAACGAGGAGTTCCGGCGCTCCCTGTGGAACACCGTGGTGATCACGGTGATCGTGGTACTGCTGACGAACCTGCTCGGTCTGGCCATCGCCCTGCTGCTGCGCCGGCAGGGCCGGCTCTACAGCCTGCTGCGCGGCGTCTACTTCACACCGGTGATCCTCTCCGCGGTGGTGGTGTCGGTGATCGGGCGCTCGATCCTGGCGGACGACGGCCTGCTGAACAGCACGCTCGTGTCGCTGGGGGTCAAGAGCCCGCCGGGCTGGCTCACGGATCCGTCGTACGCGATCTACTCCGTCTCCGGGATCATGGTCTGGCAGATGCTCGGCTTCGCCGTCGTGGTCTACCTCGCCGGACTCGCGGGGATCCCCGCCGAGCTCGAGGAGGCGGCGAGCCTCGACGGCGCCGGCCCCTGGCAGCAGTTCCGCGCGATCACCTGGCCGATGCTCGCGCCCGCGTTGACGATCAACACCGTGATGCTGATGATCAGCACTTTCAAGGTCTACGACCAGATCGCCGTGCTCACCAACGGCGGCCCCGGCACCGACGGCACGGCCACCGTCGCCTTCGAGGTGATCCGCACCGCCTTCTCCGAGCAACGCCCGGGAGTGGCGTCCGCGATGGCCGGGATCATGCTCGTCGTGGTTTCGGTCGCGAGCGTGACCACGCTGAAGCTCCTGCAACGACGAGAGGTGAACCTGTGAACTCCCGAACGCCGTGGGCGCGGCCGCTGCTGGCCACCGGCGTGGCGGCCGTCTTCTGTCTGCCGCTCTACGTGGCGCTGGTCAACGTCTTCAAACCCAGTGCCAAGGTCGTCGCATCGCCGCTGGCGCTCCCGGTTCCGCCGACCCTCGACAATGTCGAGCGCGTGCTGAGGCGGCCGGACGGGCTGTTCTGGTACGGCCTCGTCAACTCCGTCACACTGACCACCCTGTCGATCCTCATCACCACCGTGCTGGCCGCGATGTCGGCCTACCATCTCGTCCGGGCGGGCCGCTGGTGGAGCCGTGCCGTCCTCGGCGTCATGCTGGCCGGTCTGATGATCCCGCCCGCGGTGATCATGCTTCCGATCACGCGGATCCTCGACGCCATCGGGTTGATGCACACGATGCCGGGCGCGGTGCTGGTCGACGTCGGGTACTACCTGCCGTTCGCGGTGTTCGTCTTCATGGGCTTCGTCCGCTCGGTCCCCCGCGAGCTCGAAGAGGCCGCGGCGGTCGACGGTGCCGGCCGGTTCCGGACCTTCTGGCAGGTGGTCTTCCCACTCCTGCGGCCGGCCTCGGCCAGCGTGCTGATCTTCCTCGGGGTCTGGGTCTGGAACGACTTCCTGACCCCGCTGCTCATCCTGGGCCCGGGAGCCGGGAACACCGTGACGGTCGGGATCTTCCGCTCCATCGGCCCCTACCAGCAGGACTTCGGGGCGGTGTTCGCCTTCATGCTGCTGGCCACACTGCCCGTCCTGGCCTTCTACCTCGCCTTTCAGAAGCACTTCGTCCGCGGCCTGACCGGGGGTGCCACGAAGGGATGACCGGCACGACCGGCCGGTCCGTGCAATGTCCATCGAGAGATCACGGGAGAAGCATCATGCGGTTCTCGGAGCCCACACCCAGTTCCCAGCACACCCCGAGGAGAGCCATACTTCGCCGAACAGCCGGTGCGTTGGCAGCTGCGATGCTGCCCGCCGGCACCCTGGCTGCGGTCGGCGCACAGCCGGCGCAAGCACGCCCTGGCAGACCGGCTCCGTCGATCGAGATCCGGGCCGGCTATCTGAATCTTGAGCTGGACGAAGCAGGGACGGTCGTTGGCCTCGAGGACGTCAGGACCGGGGTCGACTACATCGCGTCCGGTCATGCAGCGTCCCTGGTCAGCCTGGTTGTCGACGGCAAGCAGGAACGGCCGACCACGGTTGACCGTTCCGGACCTGGTGGCCGGATGCTCTCGTTCCGGAACGAGGCTGCGAACTGGACGATTCAGGTGAAGTTGGTTAGCAAGCCCGGCTACACCACGTTCGAGGCGGTCGCCGTCGACGCGCCGGAGGACGTCGATGTGCAGACCCTGCTCTGGGGCCCACTGGCCACGTCGATCTCCGAGACGATCGGCACATCGGTGGGCGTGGTCCGCAACGACGATTTCGCCATCGGGCTCCGTCCGCTGACCGACCGCACCGAAGGCGCCTGGCCGCAGGAGTACCAGGACATGGGCTGGGAGAGCGAGGTTGACCACGACCCGGACCACGTGAGCGTGGGTTCTCTGGAGGAGTGGAGCGCGGCAGGCGTGACCCCCTGGGGTTCCGTACTGCGCGCCTTCACCTTCGACTACACCAAGGAACGCCACCGCAAGGTACACGGTTATCCGATCCCAGTCGGGCCGCTGCCCGGCCGCGACGGCAAGATCGCCGGCTCCAAGATGGCACTCTTCGGAGCCTCGCCTGAGGCGACGCCGACGATCCTGTCCAACATCGCGGCGGGTGAGAAGCTGCCCTACCCAAGGCTGAACGGTCAGTGGCAGAAGGCCTCCCAGGCGAGCAGCCAGTCATGGTTGGTGCTCGGCGACCTGCGGACCGACAACATTCCGGCTGCGGCCCGATTCGCCAAGGCGGCCGGCATGAACCGCATCTACTCACTTACCAGCAACTACGGCCCATGGGAGTCGAGCGGCCACTACAAGTTCGACTCGAGCTTGGGCGGGAGCGACGCCGGGGCGGCGGCAGCCGTGGACATCGCCAAGGCCAACGGTGTACAGCTCGGCGTACACACCCTGTCGGACTTCATCGGCACCGGCGACGAGGCCTACGACTGGGCCTGGATGCCGCGAGACGACTACCTCACGCCACCCGCCGACGACCGGCTCGCGACGGGGGGCAGCGCCTCGCTCACCCGTCCGTTGACGGCCGGCGACACCACCGTGTACCTCGACTCCGGCGCGCTGCTTGCTGCGGGAGTGCACTACAACTACCTGCGCATCGGGGACGAATTCGTCAGCTACGGAGCGGCCGAGCAGGTCGGGAACGAGTGGAAGTTGACCGGCGTGCAGCGCGCGCGATGGGGATCGGTCGCGGTCTCACACGCTGCGAGCGACCGCGCCGCCCGAGCCGTGGCCAACAGCTACGGCGGCGCTATCGGTGGCCATGCCATCCTCGACGAGATCAGCGACAGGCTGACCACCGCGTGGAACACAACCGGCATCACCGGTATGTCGTGGGACGGCCTGGAGTCGGCATCGGAGTCCGGCTGGGGCGCTTACGGCATGGCTCACCTCGTGAACGGGACCTTCCGGCGAATCGATGCCAAGGACCGATTCATCTCCGAGACCAGCCGGATGACCTCGAACACCTGGGACGCGCTGACCCGGGCCAGCTGGGGTGAAGTCGGCAGCACCTCGATGGAGCAGGTGTTCAAGAACAACAAGTACCTCCAGGCGAACTTCCTCCCCGGAATGCTCGGCTGGATCAGCCTCAAAGGCTCGGACACTCTGCTCACCATGGAGTGGAAGTTGGCTCGAGGCGCCGGTCTGAACGCCGGGGCAGGTTTCCAGAGCTCGGTCTCCAGCCTCGTGTCGGGCGGGGAGAACACGACGCGCCTGCTCGAGGCCATCCAGCAGTGGGAGACGGCACGCAACCTGGGTGCGTTCACCGCGGAGCAGCGGGCGCGGTTCCGCGACCTGACGACGAACTGGCACCTGACCGCGGTCGAGCCGGGTAAGCGGTGGTCACTGCAGGAGCTGGACGCTGACGGGGAGCCGGTCGGCGACCCCCAGGCCGTCGTCGCTCCGACCCCAGAGCTCGACGCCGGACCGCTGCCCGCGGCGGCCAAGGGAGACCTGTACGAGGCGATCGTGAAGACCAACACACCGGCGACCACGCGATACGCGGTGACCTCGGGGGCCTTGCCCGCGGGGCTCGTGCTCAATGCCGATACCGGCGGAATCGTGGGGACACCGGTCACTGCGGGAACGGCGCGGTTCACGATCACTGCGTACCAGGGCTCCGGTCAGCCGACAGCGCAGCGCGACTACGTGATCGAGGTCGGCAGTTACTGAACTTGTAGGCGTGGTGTCGTCAGGGCGAGTCCAGTGCCGGCAAGGCATCCGTCGATGTCGGACGTACGCAAGCGGGGCGGCCCCCTATCTCCGCCGGACAGCGGCAGTTGGTGGGCTTCGCCCGCTCGCTGCTCGCCGACCACGCCGTGCTGATCCTCGACGAGGCGACCAGCTCGCTCGACATTCCGGGCGAGCGCGCGGTGCAGCGGGCGATGCACACCGTGCTGCGGGGTCGCACGGCCGTCGTCATTGCGCACCGCCTGTCGACGGTGGAAGTCGCGGACCGGGTCCTGGTGATGGAGCACGGCCGCGTCATCGAGGACGGCACCTCGTCCGAACTCATCGTGGCGACCTGCCGTTCGCGGATCTGCACCGGGCGTGGCGGGACAGCGTGGTGAGCTGACCACCGCGCGCATCCGGTCACCCCCGCGTCGATTTCCAGCCATGGACGGGCTCGGCCCGCCGCATCTCGACGTGGTTGAGTTCCCTCGCGGCACCACCGCGCGCGGCGCCCGGTTCTGCGCGGCGCCGCCCCGCGCGCCGGCTGCACCGGCCGCGCCGGGCGGCGTCGGCGATGTCTGCTGCGATCAGCTGGTTGCGGGCGTGGTGGTGGGCGAGTTCGTTGTAGATGGCCTGGATCGAGGCGCCGTCGGTGCCTGTTTCGTCGGTGGTGTAGGTGGTGGGGTGCACGACGAGGTGCTTGTCGAAGGCGCTGGCGTCTTCGATCTCGTGGCGGATCGGGCCGCACTGGATCGTGATCACGGCCATCTGGTCTGCCCGGTAGGGCGTGGCGGACAGTCCGACCCAGCGCGGTGCCTTGGCTCTGCGGATCGCGGCTTCGGCGCCGGGGCGCCGATGGCGTGGCACTCGTCCACGATGACCAGTCCGTATCCGTCGAGCAGGCCGTCGGGGGCGTCGCGGTGGGGCAGTGTCTGCAGCATGATCAGGTCGACGGTGTGGCCGCGGCGGTCCTTGCCCCCGCCAAGTGTGCCGACGTGGCCGTCTGCGAGGTCCAGGAACTCGGCCAGCCGGTCCTTCCACTGGGTCAGCAGCTCCGTCCGGTTCACGATCACGGCGGTCCCAGCGCGGAGGAGATCTTCCTGGCGCGGTACGAGAAGGACGAGAAGGCGTCGCTGTGGTCGTTCCCGCCGGCCGATCCCCCGGTCCGCCGCGTCCATCTCCGACTATCCGGTGTACGTGCGCGGTGCGATGGTGGTCCACAAGGTCCGCCGGGCAGTGGGCGACCAGGTCTTCCACGACATCGTGCGGGGCTGGACGAAGGACCACCGGTATGCCAACGCCTCCACGGACGACTTCACGTCGTGCGTGGAGGCGAAGGCCGGCCAGGACCTCACAGAGGTGTGGAACACCTGGCTCTACGGCAAGGGGAAGCCGGTTACTTCACGTTGATCGCGGTCCAGGCCTTGGCCACGGCCTGGTACTGGGTGCTGTTGGCGCCGTACAGGTCGGTCGCCGCCTGCAGGGTCGCGGTGCGCGCGCCCGAGTAGCCGGTGGTCGAGGTCATGTAGGTGGACAGGGCCTTGTACCAGATCTTGTAGGCCGCGGTCCGGCCGATGCCGGTGACCGGCTGGCCGTCGTAGGTCGGCGAGTTGTAGGTGACGCCGTTGACGGTCTTGGTGCCGCTGCCTTCGGAGAGCAGGTAGAAGAAGTGGTTGGCGGGGCCCGACGAGTAGTGGACGTCGAGGCGGCCGACGGACTTCGACCAGTAGTCGGCGGACTTGCCGTCCTTGCTGGGCTGGTCCATGTAGCGCAGCGGGGCGCCGTTGCCGTAGATGTTGATCTCTTCGCCGATGAGGTAGTCGCCGGTGTCGTTGGAGTTGTTGGCGAAGAACTCCACGGCGGTGCCCATGATGTCGGAGGTGGCCTCGTTGAGGCCGCCGGACTCACCGCTGTAGCGCAGGCCCGCGGTCTTGGAGGTGAGACCGTGGCTCATCTCGTGGGCGGCCACGTCGATGGAGGTCAGCGGGTTGGTGTTGTTCTGGCCGTCGCCGTAGGTCATGCAGAAGCAGGTGTCGCTCCAGAAGGCGTTCACGTAGGCGTTGCCGTAGTGGACGCGGGAGTAGGCGGCCTTGCCGTCGTTGGCGATGCCGTTGCGGCCCAGCTCGCTCTGGTAGAAATCCCAGGTCAGGGCGGCGCCGTAGTGGGCGTCGACGGCCGCGGACTGACGGTTGGACGGGGAGCCGTCGCCCCAGACGTCGTCGGCGTCGTTGAAGAGGGTGCCGGTGCCGGACGTACCGCCGTTGAGATCGTACGTCTTGTGGCCGCCGCGGGCGCCGTCGTTCAGGTCGAAGGTGGAGCCGTTCGGGGTGGTGCCGAGAGTGACGTTGCCGGAGTGCACACCGGTGCCGGTGCCGGTGTCGATGGTCTCGAACTCGTACAGCTTCTTGCCGGTGGTGGCGTCGGTTATGACGTGCAGCTCGCTCGGGGTGCCGTCGGCCTGGAGGCCGTGGACGACGGTCTCGTAGGCGAGCGTGGGCTTGCCGGTCGCGGCCCAGATGACCTTGCGGGGGGCGGCGGCCGAAGTCTTGGAGTTGTCGGCCGCGGCGGAGGCGGCGAGCGCGTCCTTCTTGGCGGTGGCCGCGGCGACCGTGGCGGCGGTGGACGGCACGGCCATCTTCGCGGAGGTCGCCTTGGTGACGCCCTTCAGCTTGCCGCTCTCCGCCTTGTGGACGACGAGGTCGCCACCGAGGACCGGGAGGCCCTCGTAGGTGCGCTCGTAGCGGGTGTGGACGGTGCCGTCGGCGTCCTTGATGACGTCACGGACGACCAGCTTCTCCTTGCTGTCGAGGCCGATCTCCTGAGCCGCGGCGGCGGCGCCGGCCTGAGCGGCCTTGATGTCGGCGGCGCGCTGCGAGGCGCTCTGCGGCAGGGCGGTGGCGCCGGCCTCGCGGTCGACGGCGGCGCTGGCGGAGCCGCCCTGCAAGCCGAGGACGACCATCGCCGCGGAGGCGGCGAGGGCGGCGGCGCGGATGACGGTCTTACGGGGGGTGGTGCCCGAAGCAGCGGACTGCGGGGTCACTTGGTCTCCTTGGGTCGCAAGGTGTGAGCGGTGACCGTGAGACTGCCAGAAGCTGAGCGCCGATTGACAGAGGGCGGTCAAGTTTTTTGACCAGTCCTTGTCCGGAAGGTGCATGCCAATGTTCGCTATCCGGTCAACTGCCCTTCATTTAGCGGCCCTTTACGCATGACGCACACGAACGCCCGAGTTGACGGTCTTTAGGCCGGTCGATGACCCGATAGCCGAGTTCGGTCCAGAGGGCGAGCTCCTTCGGATTGCCGTCCAGAACGGCCAGCTTCAGGCCCGTACGCCCCGCCCCGCGGAAACCGTCCTCCAGCAGCCCGGCCAACTGCCGTCTGTGATCCGCTCGTTGCACCCGTGCATCCACCATCAGCAATCCGGTCCACGGATCCGGATCGGCGGGATCGGGATGCCGGTCCAGCGTGATCGCGATCCCGACCGGCTCCCCGCCGCTGCGCGCCGGCAGCACCTCGGCGCCGGGCACGGCCAGTTCACGGGCCGGCTCCGCCGCCACCTGCTCCACCCGGATGTCGTGCGGATCGGGGAACTGGCTTGATTTTTAACGTGTGCGGCGGGGCCGTGGGTTCGTCAACTTCTTCTTGCCGGGTCTCGTGGTGTCTGTTTTGCGGACGGTGTGCACGTCGTGGCGTGGGGCGGGCCGGGTGTCCTTGCGGCCGGATGGCCGTCCTGGGCCGGGGCGGGAGGGTTTTGGTGCTTCGGCGGGGCAGGCGGCCGGCCGCTGTCCGCCGACGGCCTGGACGAGATCCTCGACGGCGTCCGGAAACAGCCCGGGCCCTACGGAGTTGACGTGCCATCAGCTGCCGTACACCTGCCTGACCCGGCTGCGGGAGGCGGGCATGGCCTTGGAAGCGGTACAGGCCCACTCTGGCCACTCAGGCGATCAACCGGGGCATGTCCCTGGAGGCCAATCTGCCTGGCTCCTTGGCCACAAGTCGCTGTCCATGACGCGTGTTTACGCCAACCCTCGGGAATTGCATCAGGCGGGCGAGAAGCCGCAGGTCGCCAGGTCACAACAAGGACCTGAAGGACTCCGAGGCTCCGACGAACTAGCAGCTTGACCAGGCATGTTGCCGAGCAGATCCCTTCTGATGCATGATCCTCCCTCCAGAAGGGATGGTCTGGAGTGGTGCATCAGCGCAAGGTGGCCCTGTCCGGGTCGGCTCATCTGGAGCTCATCTCTGGGGTGGCCCAACTGCGGCCCGAGGAAGCGACGTTCGACGCGATGCTGCGGGGCTGGCGGGCTCAGCAGAAGTCGCGAGGGCTGAAGGACGAGACGGTCGAGGACCGGGAACGGCTCATCCGCCGGTTCCTGGAGTTCACGAACGAGTATCCGTGGCAGTGGACACCGGCCCACGTGGACGAGTGGTCGGTTTCGTTGACCGGCGAGAAGCATCTGGCGCCGTCAACGGTCCGCAGCTACCAGGGCACTGTGCGGCTGTTCAGCGAGTTCCTCATCGACGGCCGCTACGGCTGGGGTCCTGCCTGCGAGGAAGCCTTCGGCACTTTTCCGGTGGCGATCTGCCACGAGTGGAACACCATCGTTCACCTCAACGACTACGAGGGCGACCCGGAGGCGAGAGCGTTCACCCGGGAAAAGCTGCAGCTCTTCCTCGACTACGCCGACGACCAGGTCGAACGAGCGGTACGGGCGAAACGCAAGGGCGCCCTGGCGGCCTACCGCGACGCCACCCTCTTCAAGGTGATCTACGGGTGGGGCCTGCGCCGGACCGAGACCTCCAAGCTCGACCTGGTCGACTTCGGCCGCAACACGCAGGCCCGGCAGTTCGGCCGGTACGGCACGCTCAACGTCCGCTATGGCAAGGCCAAGAAGGGCCAGCCGCCGCGGCGCCGGAACGTCTTGTCGGTGATGGACTGGGCCGTCGACGCAGTCGCCGACTACGTCGAGAACGTCCGCCCGCGTTTCGGGTTCCCCGACCATCCCGCTCTGTGGATCACCGAACGCGGTGGCCGCCTGCAGCCCGGCTCGATCAACGACCGGTTCGAGGCATACCGGGACGCCCTCGGCCTGCCGAAAGAGCTGGTCCCGCACTCGCTGCGGCATTCGTACGTCACGCATCTGACCGAGGACGGGGCGGACCGGCGCTTCATCCAGCAGCAGGTCGGCCACGAGTGCGACAGCTCCCTGGCCATCTACACGCACGTCAGCGACGACTTCATGAACACTTCCCTGCACAAGGCACTGGCCCCGGCGTTCGCCGGGGCCTGACAGGAAGGAACCGGCGATGGCCGCCAAGCTCGACTACCACTGGCACCTGCGCAAAGTCATGGCCGACCGCGGGATGTTCTCCACCACCGACCTCATCCCTCCACTCGCCGAACGCGGCATCACCCTGTCCTCGAGCCAGGTCTACCGGCTGGTCGTCGAACGGCCCGAGCGACTGAGCCTGAAGATCCTCATGGCCCTGCTCGACATCCTGGACTGCGCCATGGACGACCTCATCGAGCCCATCGCGGCGGCCGGGGCCGTGAGGAAGCCGAAGAAGGCGGCTGCCGGCGGCTCGGCGCCCGATGCGGAGGGACTCGGCGGGCTGAGGCCGAAGCGGGCCCGGATCAGGGGTGTTGACCGGACGTGACCACCGCTGACTCCCTCGACCGCGCCGTCGTTGACCCGATCGGCCTGATCACGGACCTGGTCGCCGACGTCGAAAAGGAACTCGGCTCCGAGGCCATCCGAGCCGTGGTCACTGCAGTCGCGGGCGGCCGCGCGAAGTCACGCCGCCTCGCAAAGGCCCTGGCCACGCGGCCCGGCGTCCTGGCCGACGGCCGGTCCCCGGCGCCGAGATCCGTCGGCGACCTCCTCATCGCGCTCCGCAGGGCCAGCGCCTCGGCGATCTCGCCGCCGGTCTGCGCCGACTGCGCAAAGAGCCTGCGAAGCCTCCAGCGGCAGGGCCAGGACTGGTACTGCTCGGTCTGCATCAAGGAGACCTCCGAGTGCGCCGCCTGCGGCAACACCCGGCGCGTCACCTTCCGGGACCGCAAGGGCCTGCCGCGCTGTTCGATGTGTCCCGACCATGATGACCGTGATCCGGTCACGGTCATCCACGCGGTGATTACCGCGATCGCCCCGGGCAGCGACCGTGACGTGGTCGCCGAGGCCCTGCGCCGGTCGGCGCCTCACCGTCCCCACTATCGGCAGCGAGTGGTCTGGGCCCTGGAGGACAACCCCCGCCTGCTGACCGGGGAGGGATATCTTGCGCCGCATCGCGCCATCCTGAGGTTCATCGAGCTGCTGCACGAGGCCGGCGTCACCGGGATCGTCCGCCCGCCCTGCCCCCGCTGCCACCGCGTGGTCCGCATCGACAAGCCGCTCGAGGGACAACGGGTCTGCCGCAACTGCATAGCCAAGTCCCGCATCGAAGAATGCGTACGCTGCGGAGCCCGGCGCGAACCGGCCATCCGCGACGTCCAGGGACGACCGCTGTGTCCGAACTGCCTGGTCACCGACCCCGCGAACGTCGAGGTCTGCATCAGCTGCGGCAAGCGTCGACGAGTACAGAATCGCACCCCTGACGGCCCCCTCTGTCCCAACTGTTGTCCCCTGCCCGTCCTCGTCTGCTCGATTTGCGGCCGCGCCGCACCCGGCACCCACTCCCGTCTGACCGGCCTGCCTCGCTGCGGCGGCTGCGACAGACGCCAGGCCCATTGCACCGCCTGCGGGCGGCTCCGCGGCATCCACTCCGGGACCGCCGAAGCACCGGTCTGCGGCCCCTGCACCGCACCGGATGCCGAGCTCTGGCGCCCGTGTCCCACCTGCGGGGAAGCGGAACGACTGCAAGCCTCCGGCCCGTGCCCTCGCTGCACGCTCAAGCAGCGGCTCCATGAGCTTTTCGCCGACGACTCGGGCGCCATACCCCCGAAGCTGCAGGCCCTCCACGACGCCCTGGCCGGCGCAGAACGGTCCGGCACGGCGATGCGCTGGCTCTCCGGGGGCATCGTCTCCACCGTCCTGTCCGATCTCGGCTCCGGCCGTCGGTCCCTGACGCACGAGGCCCTGGACGAACTCCCGGAAGGCAAGGTCGTCGAGCACATCCGCAGCGTGCTCGTGGCCACCGGCACCCTGCCCCAGCGGGACGAGCAGATGGTCCGCCTGGAACGGCACGTGAACGATCTCGTCACCTCCCACGCAACCGCCGAGGGACGGAAAATCCTGCACCGGTACGCGACCTGGCACCTCCTGCGACGGCTCCGCCGACGCAGCCGCGGCAAGGACATCACGCACACCCAGCTCACCGTCGTCCGCCAGCATCTGCGGGCCGCCGTTCACTTCCTCGACTGGCTTGAAAACCAAAATCTGAGTCTTGCCACCTGCCGCCAGACGGACCTCGAACGCTGGATGACCAGCGACGACGTCCGCCACCGCCGGGAGGCAGGCCACTTCGTGCGCTGGGCTCTCGCCCAGAAGATCACCCGCGATCTCAGCTTCCCGGCCGTCAGATGGAACGGCCCCTCCCAGCCGATGGACGACGAGGCCCGCTGGGCCACCGCCCGCCGCCTGCTGCACGACGACACCATCCGGACCGAAGACCTCCTCGCCGGCCTGCTGTTGCTCCTCTATGCCCAGTGGCCCGCGGCGATCTCCCGGCTCACTGTCGACCACATCGAGGAAACCGACGGAGCCGTCCGCATCCGCCTCGGCGACGTCCCGGTCGACCTGCCCGGCCCCGTCGCTGAACTGGCCCTTCAGCAGGTCGCGGCTCGCCGCAGCCATGCCGTTCTCGCCCGGACGCAGTCACCCTGGCTCTTCCCCGGCGGCCAGCCCGGCCGCCCGATCAGTGTCTGGGCCATGGGCGAACGACTCCGCAAGCTCGGCATCCGCCTCGCCGAGACCCGCTCGACCGCGCTGTTCCAGCTCGCCACCGAGCTGCCCGCCGCCGTCCTCGCCCGCACCCTCGGCATCGACATCACCGTCGCCGTCAAATGGCAGCGAGCCGCTGCCGGCGATTGGGGCGCCTATGCCGCCGAGATCAGCCGCAGGGCCAGCCGTCACAACCATGAAATCGAGTCCGCCAACCGGCGGCCAGGCACACGAAACGACTGAGGGGCCATGGGGACCTATCGCTACAAATTTCAGAAGGGTGGCTTCGGGCTGTTTCTCGGGATCGCAGCCGAGGCCACCCGCCTGACGAACCCGCCGACCATGGGCGTTCCCGTCAGCAACCGGGTCTGGCTGGACGCTTCCGAAGTCAACAACGCCCTCTACGGAAACCGGCTGGCACTCAACGAACGCGAAGTCGCCTGGTTGCGGGTCGGCCTGGGCAAAGTATCCGGCGACATCGAACGCATCGAGACCAGCCCTTACATCCTGATCTCGGTTCGGGCCCTGGAGATCTTCGAGGTCGACTACGCAGAGGCAGCCCTCGCTCCGGCGATCGCCGGATGGGTCGCAGAGAAGTTCAATCTGACACCCCGTCTCCGCAACGTCAGCCGTGACAGCGCCACCGGCCAGTTCACGTTCGACTGGAACGAGTGACCCACATGGCCAACGGCGCCGTGATTGCGGTCAAGCCCCGGGCATTCAGGCAGTTCCCATACCCGACTCCACCATTACGGATCGCCGACCGGACCGTCGCCGACGAGTACTTCGCCGTCTCGGAGAAGGCCGAGGCACTCTACGACGTCCCGCGCCGGCTGCCGACCGACGCCGAGGTGAACGGAGATGGCCAAGCTCCGCCGGGAGATGCACCGCCGGACGCTCGGCAATGGCTACTGCTCACGCCCCGTCGAGATGGACTGCCACTTCCAGTCGATCGGCGAGTCCTGCACGTTCTTCGTCACCACCATCGAGTTCCGGCCCAGGCTCGAACGCCGGCGGGACGACGCGGCGGCCAAGGGACCGGTCGCCCGCGAGCAGATCTTCGATGCTCATCCGGCTGGACAGAGAGGCGTCCTGAACTCCTCCCCACACCGACGATGCAGCTCGGTCAGTGCGACGACCAAGGCAGAAGATGGATCACCCCAACCGAGGTCTCCTCGATCGGCGAGGCATAGACGGCGCGGACTGTCCAGCGGCCGGGCCGAATCGGGACGGGCGCTTGCTCCGGCAGGCCACCGCCGGCCGGGTACTCGACACCCAGCTCGGCCCCGGCTGTCACGGAGTCCATGAGCACCGCCGGGCCATCCGTCTCCCAGACACCGCACTCCTCCCACGCGGTGGTGGGATCAGCAAGCACCGCCTGGGCCAAGCCGCCGACCACGATGACGCGCTGTCCGGCGAAGTCGGCTGGGCGGCGGTAGTTCACGTGTGCAGCTGCCGCCCGGTGAAGGCGCCGCGGCCGGGGGCGGCGGGGAGGAAGGGCCGCGACCAGGTGCCGGTCGCGCTGATGACCGCCTTCGCCCGCCAGGTGCCGGAGTCCGCTTCGACCAGGAGCCGGTCGCCGTCGCGGCGTACAGCCTCCACACGGGTGCCGTGCTGCACGGGCAGGTCGTAGCGCTTCTCGTAGTCGGCGAGGTACTCCACCACGTGCCCGGCGTCCGGGTAGGTTTCGCCTACCTGGGCGGGCATGCGCCGGCCGGGCAGCGAGGAGTGCTCCGCCGGGGAGAACAGGTGCAGCGAGTCCCACATGTGCTGCCAGGCCCCGCCCGGCGCCGCTTCGGCGTCCAGGATGACGAAGTCCACTTTCTGGCGGCGCAGGTGGTAGCCGGCGGCAAGTCCTGCCTGGCCGCCGCCGACCACCACCACATCCACGTGCTGCGTCATGAACCCGGCCGCGCGGCCGTGAACTTCCGCCGCCAGGCAAGGGAGACGTAGACCAGCGCGACGAGCACGGGCACCTCGATGAGCGGGCCGACGACGCCGGACAGGGCCTGGCCGGAGGTGACGCCGAAGGTGGCGATGGCGACCGCGATGGCCAGCTCGAAGTTGTTGCCGGCCGCCGTGAAGGCGAGGGTGGCGGTGCGGTCGTAGGCCAGGCCGATCGCCTTGCCCAGGGCGAAGACGCCGAACCACATCACCGCGAAGTAGACCAGCAGCGGCAGCGCAATCCGCGCAACGTCCAATGGCTGGGACGTGATGGTCTTCCCCTGCAGGGCGAAGAGGATGACGATCGTGAACAGCAGGCCGTACAGCGCCCAGGGGCCGATCTTCGGCAGGAAGCCGTTCTCGTACTTCTCGCGGCCGAGCTTCTTCTCGCCGATGCGGCGGGTGAGGAAGCCGGCGAGCAGCGGGATGCCGAGGAAGATGACCACGTTCAGCGCGATCTTCCACATCGAGATGTCCAGGTGCTCGCCGTCGCCCAGGCCGAGCCAGCCGGGCAGCAGGCCGAGGTAGAACCAGCCCAGCAGGCCGAACGCGAGGACCTGGAAAACAGAGTTCAGGGCTACGAGGACGGCGGCAGCTTCGCGGTCGCCGCAGGCGAGGTCGTTCCAGATGATGACCATGGCGATGCAGCGGGCCAGGCCGACGATGATCAGGCCGGTGCGGTACTCGGGCAGGTCCGGCAGGAAGATCCACGCCAGCGCGAACATCACCGCAGGTCCCACGATCCAGTTGATCACCAGCGAGGAGACCATGAGCTTCCGGTCGCCGGTGACCGCGTCGAGCTTGTCGTAGCGGACCTTCGCCAGGACCGGATACATCATGACCAGCAGGCCGATCGCGATCGGCAGGGAGATCGCGCCGATCTCTACCTTGGCCAGGGCGCCGCCGAGTCCGGGGATCAGCCGACCAAGCCCGAGGCCGACGGCCATCGCGGCCAGGATCCACACGGCCAGGTAGCGGTCGAGTGTAGAGAGCTTGGCGACGACCGAGGGCTGCTCGGTCGTCGCGGTGGTCGTGGCGGACTCGGTGGAGGTCACGGGCAGGCCCTCTTGGTCTCGGCGTTGGCGCGGGCGGTTGCGGCGAGGCCGGTTAACTGGCCGGCGAGCGACTCGAGGACCTCCGGCTTGAGCCGGTAGTAGGTGAACCGGCCGCACGGCTCGGTCTCCACCACCCCGGCCTCGCGCAGCACCTTCAGGTGGTTGGACAGGTTCGTCTGGCGGGCGCCGGTCTCTTCCACCAGGTGCGTGGTGCACAGCGTCTCGCGGGCCAGCAGGGTCACGATCTGGAGCCTGAGCGGGTCGGCCAGCACCCGGATCAGGTCAGTGTCGACTGGCGTCAGCATGGACTGATACTGTCACATCACCCGAAACTGATACCAGTCGGGGCTGACCTATAGGCCCGTCGAGGGGGTCTTCAATGTGCGCCGTTGCCTCGCCCGATGAACGCCTGGCCGTCGGCGCGCCCCGGCTCGCGACCCGGCATGCCGGCCGCTTCGGCGTCGAGACCGTGCAGAGCCTGCTCACCGACTCCTACCGGCGCCTCGCCGAGACCGCCTCGGTCACCATGCACCTGGTGGTGCTGGCCGAGCGGTTGACCGCCGAACGCCTTGACGCCCTCGCCCACGTCCACGGCGCGCCGGGCTCGGGGCTGCCCCGGGTGCTGTTCGTGTGCAGTCACAACGCCGGCCGTTCCCAGCTCGCCGCCGCGCTGTCGCAGCACCGGGTACAGGGGCGGGTCACGGTCTCTCCAGCGGGCACTCACCCGGCACCGGATATCGAGCCGCACATCGAGCAGGTCCTGACCGAGGCCGGCGCCGATCCCACTGCAGCGTTCCCCAAGCCGCTGACCGATGAGGTCGTGAGGGCCGCCGACATCGTGATCACCATGGGCTGCGGCGACGCCTGCCCGATCGTGCCCGGCCGCCGGTACCTGGACTGGCCCGTGCCGGATCCCGACGGCGCCCAAATCGCCGTGGTCCGCGAGATCCGCGACGACATCAATGCCCGTATCACCGAGCTGCTCGCCAGCCTGCCGAGCACCTGAATTCCCACCGCACCACCTGCCACCCCGTCTTGTGAAGGAAGAACCGATGTCCGCTCCGCTCGCCTCCGTGCTGTTCGTCTGCGTCCACAACGCCGGCCGTTCGCAGATGGCCGCCGGATTCCTCAACCACCTCGCGGGCGACCGGATCGAGGTCCGCTCCGCCGGCTCCATCCCCGGCGACCAGGTCAACCCCGCCGCCGTCGAGGCCATGAAGGAAGTCGGCGTCGACATCTCCGCGGCCAAGCCGAAGATCCTCACCACCGAGGCCGTCCAGGCGTCCGACTACGTCATCACCATGGGCTGCGGCGACGCCTGCCCCATCCTCCCCGGCAAGAAGTACCTCGACTGGGCCCTGGAAGACCCCGCGGGCAAGGGCGTCGAAGCAGTCCGCCCCATCCGCGACGAGATCAAGACCCGCATCGAGACCCTCATCGCCGAGATCGTCGCCACGCAGGAGGCGTGACAGCCGTGATGCACCCCGACGACGTGCGCGAGGTCATCGTCATAGGCTCCGGCCCTGCCGGATACACCGCCGCCCTCTACACTGCCCGCGCCCAACTGCAGCCGCTCCTGTTCGGCAGTTCCATCTTCGTCGGCGGCTCGCTGGCCACGACGACCGAGGTGGAGAACTTCCCGGCTTCCCCGAGGGCGTCGACGGCCCGGTCCTGATGGAGAACATGCGGGCCCAGGCCGAGAAGTTCGGCGCCGAGATGATCGACGACGACATCGTCAGACCACGGGGGCTGCCACCTGATGGCATCGTGGCACGCCCTCAGGCCGGCCCCGCCAGGTGCGCCGGCACAAAACAGGCTCGCAGCAGGGCAGCTTGCCCCACCGGTTGGTGTCCCGGTCTCCTGCCGGCGGCGCTGGCACGTCCGTCCTGGGCCGGACCCGGACGTCGCGTAGCCTCGCCGCACCAAAGAGGCGGGTTGCCTGTTCCGGCAACCCGCCTTGCATCACCGTGAGCAGTCAGCCCCGGACGATGCTTTATGCCTGCGGACCTTCTGGCCCTGGACGATGTCAAAGGTCACGTGCTCGCCCTCGGTGCGGTGGTCGGGTTTGTGGTGGGGTTCCTGGCCGTCGTGGTCGGGGTGACAGGTGCCCTGTGGTCGGGCCTGCGCAACCGGCGCGGTTGACGCAGGCGCGTCCCGGCTTGCGATCAGGGGACGGGTGCGTTGGATGGAAGCAGGCGGCATCTGCAGGCAGCACAGACACAGCGGGACAGCCTCGCAACGCGTCGCTGGGGGTTCCTTGTGCCGTCCAGAGCCGCGAAGGGGTTGGCCATGCGAACGACCATCGTCCGCACCGAGCACATCGCCGTCAGCTGCGACCAGGTGAACGGCTGGACCGTTGTTGAGGTCGACGGCGAGGTAGATGTCCGTACTCATTCCAGGATCCGTGAAGCAGTGATCACGCTGCTTGGTGACGGGCATCGGCATTTCGTGCTGGACCTGTGCTTCGTGCCGTTCCTCGACTCGATGGGGCTCGGCACGGTTGTAGCGGTCACCAGGCTCATCCGGCAGTACGAGGGATCGCTGCGGATCACGTGCCCCTCCGCCCGGATGCTCAAGGTCTTTCAACATGGTGGCCTGGGCGACGCGTACGAGTTCTACGACTCGCCACAGGATGCGACGTGCCAGGCACCGACGGCTGACGGCCTGGCGCACTGGCCCGGCACCCACAGCTGAGCAGAGCAACGGGCACGGCGCAGCGATGCGGCGCATCGCGGCCCCTTGTCTCCACGGCTGCGGCATCTTCGCCAGCCTGGGCGTGGCCTTCGCCCTGACCCCCGGCTGTCTGCTCATCCGATAAGAACTCCACCGCCACCAGGTCCTCCGAAGGTCGACAATATCGACCCGCGAAGGCTCCGCCGTACGATCAGACCAGTCAGAGAGCCAATCATGGCCGCGAGGGCTTAGCGCACGATCTGACATGGATGTTCAATCCTCGGCCTCGGGTGTGGGCGGGGATGCGCCCTCGGCCGCGTTGATCACTGTGTTGCGCTGACGGTGGCGCCGCTCGTACTCCAGCACCTGCCGGACCAGACTGTCGGAGACGTCGTGCAGGTGAATCTTGATGCGTTCCGGGTCCATCACGTCGTAGCCGGCCCAGGGCTCGGCCTCCCGCAGGCGCGCGATGGCGTTCAGTACCCGGTGGCGGCCGGCGTGGGCACGTTCGTAGCCGTCGAGCACGGTTAGTTCTGCCTGGGACAGGCTGGGCAGGCACTGTTGGATCTCGGGGATGTCGAGCCGGCTGTAGCGGGGGATGGGCAGGTCCTCCTCGCGGGTGACCGCGCCTTGGAGTTCCTCCTCGGCCATGGGGGTAGCGGCTGGCGTCTTTCGCAGGGTGTCCGCAACGGTGTGTGCCCGCAGCTGGGCCACGGCTTCGCGCACTGTGCGCATGACCGCGCCCAGCAGTCCTTCGTCGGCTTGGGCCGGTGGGGGACGGTGGTCGTTCCCGACAGTCACCGCGGCCCTGGCCCGCCGGGTGAGATTCTCCTTGAGAATCTCCAGCAGCTGCTCGTTCTGGAGGCGCAGTACGGCGAGCAGGTCGGCAGTCTCCGGATCGTGCAGCTGCTCTGCGATATCGCTGCCTGCCTGGCAGGTCGCCAGGGCCCGGGCTGCGGCCGCGTACTCGTCCTCGGTGTTCTTCAGCAGCCGGTGCTCATGGGCCGGCTGCTGACCGCGCACCCTCTCCGCCAAGGCCCACGCCCCCACCTCCAGCGGCATGGCCGCCCGCACGACGGCGCGGGTCGCCAACTGCATGAACTGTCCGGCGGCGGACAGCAGCCCGCGGCGAGGGCGCATCGCCCGTACACGGTCCTCGATGCGTTCGAGGTGGCTTTGAGCCTCGGCGGCCTGGCGTTGGAGTTCCTGCCGGTCTACGCCTGGCCGTGTGAAGGCCACATCCGTCCTGAACCGGTCGATGACCGCGGCGTGAGCCTCACGAGCGTCTTCCAACGCCGGTATCAACACATCCGTCGTCGCTGCCATGAACTGCTCCTGGTGGGGCCGAGTACGGCGTCGCCGCCGCACACGAAGAAAGGCCGCCGGCCATACGCCGCCTGAACCGGGCAACCGGTCCCATCCTGCGGAAGGCAGTTGGAAATCGCCCGGCGGGCGGCTACCCGCGCGCGTGGATTTCGCGACCGCCATGCTGTTCTCCGGGCATGTGCATGGGCAGTCAGCCGTCCCTGGTTGTTCACTTGGGTGAACCGACCGACAAGATCGCCGCGATGCTTGGGCCTCGGTGCGGCCCGGGACATCGAGAGGCCCGGCCAGACTGGCTCTTGCCGCCGGGAATAGCCCGCACAGGCGCCCTCCGCCCGAGCGGTAGCCCGGGCCTGCATGAGCCCTCCCCGTACCATGCTGCTCCTGCCGTGCCGGGCGGGCGAGGCGAGAGTCGAAACTGATCCAACGGCCGCCAACGCGTTGTCCGACGCCCCCGACGACGCGCAGGAGGAGATCTTCATGGCCATCCATGTCCTGGCAAGGGCCGACAGACCGACAACAGGCTCTCGACCCGGTTGCAGCGTTCGGTGAGTGGCGCCGGCTTGTGTACAGCATCCATGGCGAGGTGATCGAAGAGATGGACGCCGGCTGCGCGCGGTGAGGTCGGCGCCGTCGTCAGCCTGCCGCTCGCGGCACTGGCGGCGGGCACGGGCGAGGACCGAGGCGGTGAAGGCTGGCGTGACGGCCGGCTGTCCGGAGTGCGGGGCATCCCCGCTGCCGCAAACGAGCCTGGAGCAAGCGGCGTGTGCAACGGCGCGCGGTGTGACGCTGCGCTTCCCGCCGGCTGGCCCGGAACCAGCGCCACCCTGAGGCGTAGCCGCCACCCCGGCGGCAGCCCTCTCGACGATGATCAGGTCAGAGCGGATGATCTCCGCGTGGTCCCGGGCGAGGGAGCCGTCCGCCGCCGGCGCCGGACCGGCGCCGCGAGGTCGATGGACAGGAGATCACCGGGGCGTCGTTCTGGGACTCTTGATCGGGCGGTCTCCGGCTCCGCCATGGGTCGGACCGTGCATCATGGGTGACTGCGAGCGAATGGAAGCAATCACTTCCACGAGTTGTTCGCGCAGCAGACAGACGCCGTGCGCGCCTCCCGCCGCAGCCGCCCCTGGTCCTTCAGCGCTGTTCATGCTCACCTCAACCAGCTGTCTTCACCCGGCCACGCTCAACGTCTCCAGCTCTCAGGTGAGTCGGCCCGCAACGGCCAGCACTACAGCGGCGGGGTCACCGTTGAGCACATGACCATCACAGTCCGACCCACCCGCGTGTGCGACGGACGACGGCGTCCAGGCCATCCGGCTCGGTCGGCTGGAGCACAGAAAGCCCCGAGCGGGCGGCCGCAACGCGCGGCCCCGTCACCACGGGGTTCCACAGTTCGCCCAACGGACGATCAAGGCCAGCGGCAATGGGGCCATCGCCACCACCACTCCCTTGGCCCACACACTCATGTCAGGCGAGTATCGAGCATGGCGCCATCCTGCCGCCCAGGAGCCGGCGGGCTGGGCCGCAACCCCGGTTGCTGAACCGCGGGCGGCCAAGGGAACGAAGAAAGCGCGGCTGGAGAAATGCCGCTGACGCACGCTTCTCCAGCCGCTGGAAAGGGCACCATCCGTCGATGTTCGTGATGTGAACACCTCACAAGGGCGGGATCACTTTACTCACCCTCGGACGACTCCTCACCCTCAGCCGTCGGCGTTTCCGCCTCCTCCGTTTCCGCTTCAGGTGCTTCCGCCTCCTCCGTTTCCGCTTCTGCTGTGGGTTGTTCGCCTTCGGTCGGGGTCGCTTCGGGTTCCGAGGTCTCGCCGCCTGCGGGTGCTTCCGCCTCCTCCGTCTCTGCTTCGGCTGCGGGTTGTTCGCCTTCAGTCGGGGTCGCCTCGGGTTCCTCAGGTGCCCGTTCGGTGTCGTCCATGTCTTCACCTCCTTCCTGCGACGCACAGTCATGGAGTCTGGTGTCCGTCGTGGTAGCCACCGGGATCCGCACGAACACACTTTTGAGCGCTTTACGCTTTTCGTCCTATTCCTCGAGGGTGAGGATGTCAACGGGCCCCGGGCGAGAGCTTGGCGGGCTGTTAGCTGGCCGCCTTCTCTGCCGTTGCCAGGGGATGTTGCCGGTGGTGTACGGGCTGCTGGTGCTGCAGTCAGGCATCCCGTACGCCACGCAGGCGTGCTCGCCTGAACCGGCGCCCACGCCAGCGATGGCGATGGCCCCCGAAAGGCGGGGGACACCGCGATCAGCGCGCGCGGGTCGTCGATCTAGAGACGCGCGACACGTCCGCGACGTACCGCGCGGTGTGACGCCGGCGGAGGCGGGGTCCGAGAGCCCTACACGCTGTGCCGGGGCTTCCTCGGGGAGGTCTTCTTCTGGGCAGGCGACTTCTTCGCGGTCTTCCGGGCCGTTGTCTTCGTTGCGGGTGTCGGCAGGTCGGGGACGTCCGCGCCGTGCTCGCCGCGCGCGGCCCGGGCCTTGTTCACGGACTGCTGCAGTGCGGCCATGAGGTCCGCCGGCTGGCCCGGCCGGGCTGCCGGATGCGGAGCCTCTGGCAGCCGGCGGTGTTCCTGCTTGGCTTCGACAACCTGGCGCAGGGCCTGGGTGTAGTGGTCGGTGAACTCCGGGCCCTCGATACTGTCGCGGGACATCACCTCAACCAGGGTCATGGCCTCGTCGATCTCGCCCGGTTCCAGATGAGCGGGGCCGGGGGCCACCTGGGCAGGGTCACGGATCTCGTCGGGCCACAGCAGCGTGTGCAGCGCGATCACGTCCCCGCGAACCCTGAGCAGACCGAGGCGCTCACGGCCGTGCCACGCATACCGCGCGACGGCGACCTTGCTGCTGCGCTCTAGTGCCCGGCGCAGCAGCACGTACGGCTTCGCGGCGACGCTGCCCTGTGGCCGCAGGTAGTAGCCGGGGCCGATCCGAACGGGGTCGACGTCGGCGGCCGGGAGGAAGCCCACCAGCTCGATGGCGCGCGCCGTGGGCAGCGGCAGCTGCCGCAGTTCTTCGTCGGTGAGCGGGATGATGCGGCCGCCAGCCATCTCGTAGCCCTGGCCGATCTCCCCGTACGATACTTCTCGGTCCTCGATCTCGCACCAGTAGCGGTTGCGCACCAGGCCGTTGTCGACGGTGTGGATCCGGCGGAAGCGGACGCTGTGATCCTCGGTTGCGCCCAGGACGGCGATCGGGACGCTGACCAGCCCGAACGAGATGGCACCGGTCCACACACGCGGGGGCATGACACACCTCCTGCCCCGAGCAGTATCAGCCTAGGACGCCGCCCGGGCCCGGCACCAGGAAGGCCCGGCGGGCGTCCTCGGCGCTATGGGCCGAGCGTCTGGCGCACGTCCAGGTAGCAGCGCAGCCGCACTCCGGGCTGCCCCGGATCCCGGTCGTACGGCCCGCCGTCGCGGTCGCCCACCGCGTGGCATGCGGCTCCTGGACGGCGAAGGGCGGTCTGGTCGTCGCATGTCGCGATCTCCACCCACGGTCAGCCCCGGCTCCGCCGCATGTGATCATCAGGCTTAAGCGCCCAATGTCAGGGCCACAACAACGGCTCTGAAGAGCTGAACGTCTGTCGGCGGCCTGGCCAGGTGCGTACCCCGCACCGGCCGGTGCGCGCCGCCACCGCGTAGCGCGCACCGTGGCTGGCGGCGGTGCGCATCGGGTGCGCACCACGGCCGGCTTGGGCGCCGCGGTCTCGCGACGTTCCTCGAGGTCCTCGGTGAGGATCTGCGCAGCGAAGTGCACGATGCGCACGGTGCGCCGCATCGTCTTGCCGCGTACGGGCGGCGCCCGCGGCCTGTCCGGGTGAGTGCCAGGAAGCCGAAGACGGAGGCGGAGAAGAATAAGCGGCTGCGCGAGCAGCGCGGCGCATTCGTCACGCTCCTGCCGCGGTGATCGCCGGCGGCGCGAGAGCGCCGGCTCGAGCGACCGGAGTCGGCAGCCCCTACACCCCGCACACCGGCTCTCACCAGGGCGGCCGAGGTTTTCGGCAAGGGCACCGCTCGGCCGACACTCTTCGCCCACGGTCCTCATGGTCGTGGGGGAGCCGGAGCCGATTCTGCTCTTTACTGCTTGTTTTTGCGCTATAACAATCAACATTAAGCAAGTCTGCTGCAGGATGGCTTGCGTGGAGTCTCGCGCCACCTTCAGATACGTCGCCCCAGGAGTCCGTTCATGTCCCACGGCACGTCCCTGACCGTGAGGTACGTCATTGCCCTCGATGTCGGAAGCACCAGCACGGGAGCCGCCCTGATCGCAAGGGACGGCACGCTGCTGGATCACACACGGCGCGCCTCCGGGCGCGAACATGGAGCCGAGGCGGTGGCCGAGTCCGTCCTGGACTTCGTCGCTGAACTGCGCGACCGCGGACCGCACAAGTACGGGGAGGCGGCACGCGGCGTCGGCGTCGCGGTTCCCGGGGCCGTCGACGAGGACCGCGGCCTCGCGCTGTTCTCTGCCAATCCTGGCTGGCGCGATGTTCCGATGCGCTCCTCGCTGAGCCGAACCCTGCAGGACCTCCCGTTTGCTCTCGGCCACGACGTCCGTTCCGCTGGGCTGGCAGAGGCGGGTGGGCTGGCAGAGGTGCGGCTGGGTGCGGCCCGGGACAAGGACCGGTTCCTGTTCATCTCCCTCGGTGACGGCATCGGGGGCGCCGTGGGCACCGGCGGCCGGATCGAATCTGGGGCGCACGGTTTCGGCGGCGAGTTCGGCCACCTCCGAGTCCGCCCCGGCGGGCGGCGTTGTGCCTGCGGGGCGGTCGGTTGCCTGGAGACGGTCGCCGGCGTCCCCGCCATCGCTGAGGCGTGGGCACGGGCGAGCGGCGACCCGACCGCCACCGCGGTCCACGCCGCGCGCGCCGCGGCCTACGGAGCTCCCCAAGCCGTGCGGATCTGGAAGGAAGCGGTCGCCGCGCTCGCCGACGCCGTCGTGGCGGGGGTCGGCCTTCGGGATCCTCGGACGGTCGTCACTGGCGGCGAACTGGCCGCAGTCGGCGACATTCTCTTTGTGCCGCTGCGGACCGCGATCGCCGAGCGACTGACCTTCCAGGCGCCGCCCGAAGTGGTCCCGGCCGCGCTGAAGGGTACCGCCGGCTGCCAGGGTGTGGGCCTCCTCGCCTGGGAACTGCTCGTGCCAGCGGTGACGACGCCGTGCTCGTTGTTGGTCATGCTTTCGAACGACCTCGTGGACCAGCGGACTTGGGGAGAGCTCGGATGGTGGAATCCCGCCCACAGACGGCTCGCGAGCTGAAGTTCCGGCGCCTGGCCGCCGAGCTGCGCCGGAGAGTTCTCGACGGCACGTGGCCCCAGGGCACCAAGCTGCCCACTGAGCAGGCTCTGGCGGCGGAGACCGGTTTCTCCGTGACCACGGTCCGGCGCGCGTACGAGGTCCTGGTCCGGCAGGAGTTGGTCGAGCGGCGGCAGGGAGCCGGGACCTTCGCGACCCTCCGTCCCGACGACGCCCGTTCCTCCGGAGCGGTGGTCGGAGTGCTGGTGCCCACGACGTCGCTGTACTACCCGCGCGTGTTGCAAGGCGTCGAGGAGGTTCTGGCGATGGCCGGCGCGCGGCTGGTGCTCGCTTGCTCGCAGTACGACCGGGCGGCCGAGCGCGACGCGATCGACCGGCTGCTCGAAGCCGGCGTCGGCGGGCTGCTGCTGGTGCCCATGCTCCATGAGCTCGCCGACCCGCTGGGACGGGCGGCCGAGCTGCTCGCCCTTCCCGTACCGGTGGTGCTGATGGAACGCCGGCTCATCGCCGCGGGCCCGCGCGATGTCACGGAGCACGTGTGCACGGACCACGAGAGCGGCGCGTACGTCGCCATACAACACCTGTATGACCTGGGCCACCGGCGGATCGCGCTGGTGCTGCGTGGTGACGGCCCGCACGCTGTGCCGATTGGTGTGGGATACGACCGAGCGGCTGCGGATCTCGGCCTGCCCGAGACCGTGCGCGTGAGCGAGCTGACGGACGACTGGGATGCTGGGCGGGCGGATGCGGCGGTCGCCGCTCTCACCGGGAACGGGGCGACCGCCGCCCTGTGCTTCGGTGACAGGGAGGCGTCCCTCATCCTGGGAGCGGCCCGTCGCGCGGGGCTGCGAGTACCGGAGGATCTCGCCCTGGTCAGTTACGACAACGAGTTCGCCGATGTGGCCGAGGTGCCGCTGACCGCGG
Source organism: Streptomyces sp. NPDC001292 (assembly GCF_042896465.1). Taxonomy (NCBI): domain Bacteria; kingdom Bacillati; phylum Actinomycetota; class Actinomycetes; order Kitasatosporales; family Streptomycetaceae; genus Streptomyces; species Streptomyces sp. NPDC001292. The sequence goes on along the minus strand of NZ_JBIAXG010000020.1, from coordinate 45,108 downwards.
TGTCGCCGCCGAAGTACCGGTTGGGGCGGCTCGCGGCGGAGATCCTGCTGCAGCGGATGGCCCATGACGGCACCGGCCCGGTGCACCAGGTGCAGCTGCGCCCCGAGTTGGTCGTACGGGCCTCGTGCGGAGGCGATTCCCCCTGGTTTCCTCGCAGTTCTTGTTGATTCCTGTTTTCGGTCCTCGTCAGCATGGGCGGCCGTCCCCTCCCGGAAAGCAGGAGGTTTCCCATGCCACGAAACCGAAGACTGGCGGCGGCAGCGGTGTGCGTCGCGCTCGCCGCACCGTTGCAGGCGGCGGGCACCGCGCGCGCCGCTGACGTCCCGGTCTCCCTCTGGTCCCCCGAGATGACCGTTCAGGTCGACCCGGACTTCCCCGTGGTCGAGCGCTATACCTGGACGGCCGACGGCTCCGTCCTGCACGGCCATACGGGCGACACCGGCAAGATCGTCGTCAACGGGCAGACATACGCGCCCGCATCTCACGGCACGCCGAGTCGAGGCGCTGTCGACTACACGCTGCGCGTCGACGAACTGGGCCTGACCATCCGGGCGCGGCTCGCCGTCAGCGGCCACGTGCTGACCTTCAAGGTCACCGACATCGCTGAGAGCGGCGGCCACAAGCTCCGCACGCTGGCCTTCCCCGACCAGGGGCTGGTCTCCGCACGCTCCGACCAGCCGGGTGCCGAACTCGCCGACGCCCGCCTGTCGTTCACTACGGCATACAACACCGAAACCAGCATCGACAAGCACACCAAGCTCGTCGATGCCCCGGTCGACAGCACCCCGCGCGGCACCAGCTACGCGATCCTCAACACCGATCGCCTCGCCGCCTCCGTCGAGACCAACTCGCTCGAGGACCAGTCACGGCTGCTAGTCCGCACGACCAGTACCGATGGGGTGAAGAGCACCTCCTTGTCCAGCGGCGGCTGGACCTGGCGGCCCGAGCCCGTCGCCGGCCAGGACCCGAAGCCCACCGAGCTGCCGTATGCCAAGGTTGTGCTCACCGGTGACCGCAACGACGACGGCGCGGTGGACTGGCAGGACGGCGCGATGGCCTGCCGGGAGATCATGTACCGGCCGCTGGGAGCCGACCGGACCAAGAGCTTCGTGGTCTCCAACATCGAGTACAACACCAACAGCTTCGCCAGCCATCCCTTCACCCGGGTCCTCGACGACATCAAGAAGGGCAGTCTGCTGACCGACGGCCTGGGCCAGCTGGTGCAGCTGAAGGGGTATCAGGCCGAGGGCCACGACAACGCCCACCCCGACTACGGCGGCCACATGAACGAGGGCGCGGGAGGAAAGAAGGACCTGAATTTCCTGGTCGAACAGGCCAAGAAGTACGACGCCGCGATCGGGGTGCACATCAACTCCACCGAGGCCTACCCGGACGCGAAGAGCTTCCGCTGGGACATGACCAACGGTGAGGCCGATCCGGGCTGGATCTACCGAGACGTGTCGTACCACATCAACCGCGACAAGGATGTGCAGTCAGGCGCCTTCGGCAGGCGGCTGGACGAGCTTGCGAAGGATGTTCCGGGGCTGGCGTTCATCTACAACGACGTGTACTTCGCACGTGGCTACAACGCCTACGAGCTGGCCCGGCTGGAGCACCGGCACGGCTGGATGGTGCACACCGAGTTCGAGGACTTCCTCGACCGCGATGCGCTCTGGTATCACCGCTCCGGCCAGTACGAGGACAACGGCGTCCGTTCGCGGATTATCCGGTTCATCCAGAACACCGACCGCGACATCTGGTATCGCAAGGACGCGACGCTGCTCAAGGGCCTTTCGAACCTCTCTTACGGCGGCTGGATGGGTCAGACCGATCTGAGGGCCTGGCAGCGGAAGGTTTTCACCAATAACCTGCCGGCCAAGTTCATGCAGCACTTCCCCATCACCAAGTGGGCGGACCATCGGGTCGACTTCACCGACGGGGTGTACTCCACCGACGCGTCCGGGACCTGGCAGCTGTTCCAGGGCGACACCAAGCTCGCCGACGGCAACACGCTCTTCCTGCCCTGGGATCCGAAGAAGCAGACCAAGATCTACCACTGGAACGACGAGGGCGGCACCACCACCTGGAAGCTGCCGGAGAAGTGGCGCGACCTCGACACGGTGACGCTGTACCGGCTCACCGACACCGGTCGGCAGGACAGCAAGACGCTGAAGGTCACGGACGGCAAGGTGACCATCAGCGCCCAGGCCCGTACCGCGTATGTCCTCTACCGCGGCGCGGCTGGCCGGCAGACGACTGTGTGGGGCGAAGGCGCGATCGTCAAGGACGGGGCCTTCAACAGCCACACCTTCGACGCCTGGTCGCGGGACGGCGACGCCCGCATCGAGACCAGCGACAAGGGATGGCAGTACGTCCGTTTCGGCGGCGCCGGATCCGGCCGGCTGACGCAGCGTCTGCGCGGCCTGGAACCGGGTACGTACTCGGCCTCCACGTACGTACGGGTCACCGGCGGGCGCACGGCCACCCTCGGGGTCAGAGGATACGGCGGTGCCGCGGTGACCAGGTCCACCGACACCTCGCCCGCCGAACTGAAGGATCCGGTGAACGTCTGGAGCGGCACAACGTTCCAGAAGATGTACGTCGTCTTCACCGTCCCGGAGGGCCACAGCACGGCCACGATCAGCCTGTCCGGAGCGGCAGGCGGCGAGGGCACCACCGCCGACTTCGCCGACGTGCGGGTCAATCCGACGAAGGCCGCCGCGATCCCCGGTCCGCACTACTTCTCCGAGGACTTCGAGGCGGCCGACCGCGCTTGGGGACCATTCGTCAACAGCGAGGGCCCCGGCGTCGACAACCCGCACAGTCATCGCGCCGAACGCCACCGCGGTTACACCCGCGACACCATCAGTGGCGACTTCTCGTTCAAGTCCTTCCGTATCGCACGCGGGGACGTCTGGCGGACCATCCCGCAGACCCTTGAGTTCAAGCCCGGCCGCACCTACCGGGTGGGTCTCAGGTACCAGTCCGACACGGCCGGGCAGTACCGCCTGCAGGTCCGCTCGGGCGGTACGGGCGATGCGGACCGGGTCCTCGTCGACGATGCGATGCCGGCGACGACCGGCCGTCCGCTGGACAGTTGGCCGTCGGCCGACGACCCGCGCCCCGTCGACTGGAACGACAGCGCGCCGCCGCAGGACAGCGCGCCCAGCAGGGAGTACGCCACGGTGTTCAGCACGGGCGGCGCCACGTGTGGTGAACCGTATCTGGCGCTGACCTCCGCGGGCGGCAAGGGCGCGATCACCGTGGACGACTTGGTGGTCGACGACCTCGGCCCGGCCCCCACGTCCGGCTCCGGCTGTCCGGAGACCGGCGCGGTCAGCCTGTCCATCGACGGCATCGACGCTGACGGCGGCGAGGCCGTACCGGTCACGGCAACCTTCACCAATCATGCGGACGTACCTGCCACCGACGTTGACGTGAAGCTGACCGCGCCCTCCGGTTTCACCCTGACGGCGACCTCACCGACCACCGCGAAGACCATTGAACCCGGCGGCTCCCTGAAGGCCGGCTACACCCTTCAGGCACCGGCCGACGCGAAACCCGGCTCGTACCACCTCAGCGGCCAGGCGACCTCCGACCACCTCGGACACCAGGTCACGGCGCTGGCCGACCGGCAGATCAACTTCGACTGCCGGCCGGGCGTGCGCTGTGAGGCGGAGGACGCGGTGCTCGAGGGCGCGACGGTGGAGACGCTCGCACGGGGCCAGAGCGGAGACGGCTACGTCAACTACTCGGCTGGTTCGGGCAACTACATCGAGTGGATCGTGGACGCGGCCGATCGGGGCGACCACGCCCTGGCGATCCACTACGCCCTGCTCTCGGGTGACCGGCCGCTCGCCCTCTCCGTCAACGGTCAGGAGATCAGGACGGACTCCTACCCGCCCACGGGGTCGTGGTCGCAGTGGTCCGATGCGGAGGCGGTGGTGCCGCTGAAGGCGGGCAGGAACACGGTCCGCCTGACCTCCGCCAAGGACGACGGGCCCAACATCGACTACCTCACCGTCACGGCCGCGCACTGAGAGACCGCAGGCCGCAGCGGCGGGCCCTCCACGACCATGGCAGGTCGTGGAGGGCCCGCCGCATGGGCCGGAAATACTGCCTCATGTTCTCCAAGATGATCGGTGTTGTTCGGTTGAGCGGACTTTCTGGCCGACTTCGTTGGTCCACGCCTACAGTCCGATCACTTCCTGCGGCGCTTTTCGGCCGCAGACACCGGTTCCCCCGAGGAGGACGCTGTGTTTCCGTGCGAGAAGGGTCGGCGCCGGCTGGGCGTCGTCGGCATCGCGGTATCGCTGACGCTGGGCGCGGGTGCCTGTACCGGGGGCACCACGGGGAGTGCCGGCGGCGCCGCAAGCGGAGGCCGGGCACTGACCATGACCGCCGGAGCCGTCACGACCTGGGTGCGCAACTTCAACATCTATTCGCCGGCCAGCGACAAGAGCCCGGCCCCACGGCTGATCTTCGAGCCACTGGTGCGAGTCGACTACACCAAGGGCGCGGAGATCGAGCCATGGCTGGCGAAGTCGTTCGACTGGAACGACGACGGAACCGAGCTCACCTTTCACCTGCGCTCGGACGTGAGCTGGTCGGACGGGCAGAGGTTCGACGCCGATGACGTGCTCTTCACACTCCAGCTGATGCTGGACAAGCCCGAGCTGAACCTCGCCGGCGTCTCGTACAAGAAGGTGACGAAAGTCGATGCCCGTACCGTCAAGGTCAGCTGGGACCATCCCGCCTACACCGAGCTCAGCAGCTTCGGCACAGGTCACCTTGACATCGTCCCCGAACACCAATGGGCCGGGAAGGACCTGAAGTCCTGGACCAACCCGGAGCCGGTCGGCACCGGTCCCTACACGGTCGGTAACTTCGGCAGCCAGCAGGTGACCTACCGGGCCCGCGACCACTACTGGGGCAAGCCCGTCGCCGTCCCGACGATCAAAATCCCCGCTGTGCTCGGCGACGCCACCCAGCCCAAGCTGCTCAGCGGCGAGCTCGACCTGGCCACGGCCGCCTGGACGAACGCCGACAAGGAGTTCGTGGCCAAGAACCCTAAGACCAACCTCTACCGCGTCTACGCGCAAGGCGGCAGCACCGCGCTGTACTTCAACAACGCCGTCGCCCCGTACAACAACGTCCACGTGCGCCGCGCCATCTCCGCGGCGGTGGACGCCGGGAAGATGCTGGCCCTCAGTAACACCGGACAGGCCGCGGCCAACATCACCGGTCTCGATGAGCAGACGTACGGCGACATCATCGCCGAGCAGTACCGCGGAAAGATCAACAAGCAGGACGTCGGACTGGCGAAGAAGGAGCTGGCAGCCAGCGGCTATCAGGTCAAGGACGGCAAGCTGGTCAAGGACGGCAAGTCCTACCCGCTGGAGCTGAAGTTCATCCAGGAGTACGCCAACTGGCAGGCTTTCGCCCGAGGCTTCGCCGACCAGGCCGGGAAGTCCCTGGGCCTCGCGGTCAAGCTGTCGCCCGTGCAGTCCTCCAGCTTCGACCCGGAGGTGAACGAAGGCGACTTCGGCATGGCCTTCAACTACGCCGGCTCCGGCACCGGCGTGTACAACGCCTACTCCTCCATGCTGGACAGCAAGTACGCCAAGCCGATCGGCACAAACTCCAACTTCAACAACACCGTCCGCTGGCGCGACCCGAAGACCGACGAACTGCTCGACAAGCTGCGCCGCACCGACGACACGGAGCGCATCAAGAAACTCTCGGCAGAGCTCGAGAAGATCGTCGCCGAGCAGGTGCCGCTGCGCCCGCTCTTCCAGACCGTGTGGTTCGTCGACATCAACGCCAGCCGGTGGCGGGGCTGGCCCGAGCCGGGGGAGTCCGGCTACGTGCCGCATTTCATCAACGGTCCGGACTTCACCATGACCCTCCAGAACCTCAAGCCGGCCACGTGAGGACCAGGACCGCATCGTGACTGAGCCATCGCTTCTCATGGCAGACGAACCGGGGGTGCTCTCGGCCCCCGGCTCCTCGGCCCGGCGCAGACGACGGGCATCCCGGTGGATGCCCCTCACCAGGAGGGCCGGCTTCTATCTGGCCGCGGCCTGGGCTGCGATCACCGCCAACTTCCTGATCCCGCGGTTGATGCCCGGTGATCCGGCCGAGGTGATCCTCCGCCAGTTCCAGAAGACCTCCGGCGGCGAGCAGCTCCCGCCCGGAGCCGTCGACAACGTCCGGGCGCTCTTCGGCGACCCCAAGACCAACCTGTTCCAGCAGTACCTCGACTACCTGGGCAACCTGGCACATCTCGACTTCGGTGTGTCGGTGAGCCGCTTCCCGGTGCCCGTCTCCGACCTCATCACGGTCGGACTGCCGTGGACGCTGCTGCTGGCCGGCGTCTCCACCGTGCTGGCCTTCGTGATAGGAATCGTGCTGGGCATCGTCGCGGGATGGCGCCCCGGCCGGCTCACCGACTCGGTCATGGCGCCCTTGGCGATGTTCACGACCTCCGTGCCGTACTTCTGGGTGGCACTCCTCGCCGTCTGGGGGCTGGCGTTCCACCTGCGCTGGTTCCCGCTGTCCGGCGGCTACTCGCCGGACGAGACCCCCGGGTCCTTCGGCTACCTCCTGAGCGTCCTGCGCTACGGGATCCTCCCGGTGGCGACGATCGTCTTCGCCTCGGCCGGGAGCTGGCTCATGGGCATGCGCAACATGACCGTCACCACGATCAGCGAGGACTACGTCCAACTCGGCCGCGCCAAGGGACTGTCGACCTGGCGGGTGATGACTCGCTACGGCGCCCGCAACGCCATCCTGCCCAGCTTCACCAGCTTCGCGCTGGCCCTCGGCCATGTGGTCGGCGGATCCCTGCTCACCGAGATGGTCTTCTCCTATCCCGGCATCGGATTCCTGCTGTTCGACGCGATCGACAAGCGCGACTACCCGCTGATGCAGGCGGTGTTCCTGCTGATCACCCTCGCGACCTTGTGCGCGAACTTCGTGGCGGACTCGGTCTACAGCCTGCTGGACCCGCGCACCCGGGAAGTGAGCTGAGCGATGAAGGACTTCGTCCACAGCTGGAAGGTCCGCGTGGGCCTGGGCGTCCTCACGGTGTACGGCCTGCTCGCCCTGTTCGGCCCCGCCCTCAATGCCCTGCTCGGCCTGGATCCGCGGGCCATCGACTACGACGCCACCGAGCAACCGCCGTCGGCCGCGCACTGGCTGGGCACCACCACCGGCGGGGAGGACGTGCTGGCGCAGGTGCTCGCCGGGACCCGCGGATCGGTCGTGGTCGGCCTGATCGCCGGGATCCTGAGCACCGCGATCGCCGTGCTCGTCGGCGTCATCGGCGCCTTCGCAGGGGGCAAGACCGACGCCTGCGCCACCTTTCTGACCAACCTGTTCCTGGTCATCCCCGTGTTCCCGCTCATCCTGGTCGTGGCCGGCTATCTACAAGGTGGCGGCGTGCTGATGATCGGGCTGCTCATCGGCTTCTTCGGGTGGCCCGGAGGCGCCCGTACCCTGCGGGCCCAGACCCTGAGCCTGCGCAACCGCGACTTCATCGTCGCCATGCGCATGCTCGGCGAACGCCGCTGGCGGCTGGTGTTCGTGGAGACGATGCCGCATCTGGCCGGATGGACCTCCGCGATGTTCCTGCACGCGGTCGTCGGAGCCGTGCTCGCCGAAGCCGGACTCGCCTTCCTGGGCATCACCAGCCCCGACGCCGTCAGCTGGGGAACGATGATCCAGCAGGCGAACCAGCAGTCCGCACTGCTGCGCGGCCTGTGGTGGTGGTTCGTGCCGCCCGGCGCCTGCATCGCGCTGCTCGGACTGGCGGCGGGCCTGGTGAACTTCGGCATCGACGAGATCGCCAACCCCCGCCTCAAGGCGGCACGGCGCGGCCTGGTGAAGCAGGTCGAGAAGCGCGCCAGGACGATTGCCGCCCGACCGCAGCCGGTGAAGCAGGAGATCCCACGATGAAGATGTCCCCACGCGACGACGTGCCACGCAACGAGGTGCTGCTCCAGGTCAGGAATCTGACGGTCGAGTACATCCGGCCCGCCCCCGAACCGGGCGTGGTCGCCTGCCGCGATCTGACCTTCGACCTGCACTGGGGCGAGATCCTCGGCGTGGCAGGCGAATCGGGGTGCGGCAAGTCCACCCTGATCACCGCACTGACCCGGCTGCAGCGGATGCCCGCGGTGACCACGGGCGGTGAGATCTGGCTGCACCGCGACGGTGGGCAGCCCATCGACCTGGTGCAGCAGTCGGAGCGAGCGTTGCGCCGACTGCGGTGGAGCGAGATCGCCATTGTGATGCAGTCGGCCATGGACGCCCTCAACCCGGTGATGCGGCTGGGCGCCCAGTTCGCCGACGCCCTGCGCGAGCATCACCGCGACATGAGCAAGAAGGCCGCCTGGGCCCGGGCGGCCGAACTGGTCGCCATGGTCGGTATCTCCCCGGACCGCCTGCGGGCCTATCCGCACGAGCTGTCCGGCGGTATGCGCCAGCGCGCGTCGATCGCCCTGGCCCTGGCGTGCGAACCGTCGCTCGTCGTCATGGACGAGCCGACGACCGCCGTCGACGTGGTGATGCAGCGGCAGATCCTCTCCCAGGTGCTGCAGATGCGCGAGCAGTTGGGCTTCGCGGTCGTATTCGTGACCCATGACCTGTCACTGCTGCTCGAACTGGCCGACCGGATCGCGATCATGTACGCGGGCCGGGTGGTGGAGATGGGCGCCGCCAGAGACCTCTACAGCAACCCCCAACACCCCTACACCCGCGGACTGCGGGACTCCTTCCCGCCGCTGTTCGCGCCCAGGCAGGAACTGCACGGCATCCCCGGCACACCCCCGAGCCTGACGAGCCCACCACCCGGCTGCGCCTTCCATCCGCGCTGCGCACGGCGATTCGAACCGTGCGGCGACCGGATACCTCAGCTCGTACCGTCGGGCGGGGGCCACGTCGCCTGCCATCTGCACAGCACAGCCGGGAACGACGCCGGCTCCGTACCGAGGAGATGAGTCTGTGACAGCCGAGAAGGCTCCCGTCCGGGTGCCCGTGCTCGAGGCGGTCGGTGTGACCCGCCACTTCGACGTCAGCGGCGGCCTGGGCAGGACACAGGTGGTCCGTGCCGTGGAGGACGCGGACCTCACCCTCCACCGCGGCGAGATCGTCGCTCTCGTCGGTGAGAGCGGCAGCGGCAAGACCACGCTTGCCCGGCTGCTGGCACTGTTCCACCCCGTCACGGACGGGGAGATCCGGCTGGAGGGCACCGTCGTACGGCCGAAGACCAAAGCCGCCAAGGCGTACCACTCGTCGGTACAGATGATCTTCCAGGATCCATTCGGATCCCTCAACTCCATGCGCCGGGTACGGCACAACATCGAGCGGGCCCTGAAACTGCACGGTCACGCGGCGGCGTCGAAGGCCGAACGGCGGCGTCAGGTCCTGGAACTGCTGGAGAAGGTCAACCTCACACCGGCGGAGCACTTCATCGACAAGCTGCCCCACGAGCTGTCCGGTGGCCAGCGGCAGCGCGTCGTGATCGCCCGCGCGCTGGCGGTCCGGCCGAGCGTGCTGCTCGGTGACGAGCCGATCTCCATGCTGGACGTGTCGATCAGGCTGGACATGCTCAACCTGCTGGCCCGCCTGCGGGACGAGGACGGGCTGTCGCTGCTCTACATCACGCACGACATCGCCAGCGCACGCTATCTCGCCGACCGCGTGTGTGTGATGTACGCCGGGCAACTGGTGGAGTCGGGGCCCACCGAGGAGGTCATCCAACACCCCAAGCACCCCTACACCCGGCTACTGCTCGAGTCCTCTCCCGACCCGGAGCGGCTGATGAACCCGGAGTTGGGCAGTGCGTTCGACCGGACCGCGTCGCCGGGAGAGCCCCCGAGTCTGGTGAGCCCGCCGCCAGGCTGCCGCTTCCACCCCCGCTGCCCTTCGGCCCGGGACGAGTGCCGCCGGGCCTTTCCCGCCCGGACGGAGTTCTCTTCCGGGCAGTGGACGCACTGCTGGCTGCACCGCTCCGGAGGCTGACCACCGCAGCTGTGTGGCGGCCGCCGACTTCATGAGAAGCCGAGTTCGTCCCGGCGCTTCCGGAACCTGGCGACTGCGTCGGCGTGTTCGACGTCATCGATCGCGTTGCGCAGTTCGCCGGGGTCGGCCCGGAGGTCGAACAGCACCTCGGGCCTGCCGGGACCGTAGGACTGGTACTTCAGATGGCCCCGCTTGATCATCAGGTTCCTGGCCTGGAACTCCGAGACCACCTCGTTGTCCCATCTCGAGTCGTCACCGTGCAGGAGCGGGACGAGACTGCGGCTGTCGAGGCCGACGGGCACATCGATCCTGGCCAGCTCGCACAGCGTGGCGAACAGATCGCAGAGGCTGACGTTCCGGTCCACCGTGCGGGCCTGGAACCAGCGGGGCCAGCGCACGATGAGCGGTACCCGCACACTGCCCTCGAAGAACTTCTGCTTCTCGAAGACACCATGCTCGCCGAGCATCTCGCCGTGGTCGCTGGTGTAGACGATGAGCCAGTCGTCGGGGTCCTGGCCGACGTGCCGTATCGCGTCCAGCACCCGCCCGAAGCGCTCGTCCGTCGTCTCGACCATCGCGTAGTACGCCGCGGTGGCGCGGCGCAGCTCGCGCTCGCTGACCTCCTCCCCGGCCCGTACGCGGCACGCCCCGCCCAGGAACGGGTGGTCGAAGAGGCTTTGCCCGGTGTACGGGGTGACGCGGTTGAGGTAGTAGTCGAAGCGGTCGGCGCGCGCGGTGATGTACGGGTAGTGCGGCTGGTTGAGGCTCACCTTCAGGAGCAGGGGCGTGTCGGGCAGCGCCCGGTCGTAGCCGCTGTCCACGAAGTGGCGGTCGAGATAGTCCAGCGCGCCCTGTACGGCGTACTCGTCGTCGATCTCGTGGGAGGCACGCCCGGGGCCCGCGCGCCGCACCTCCTTGTCCTGCGGCCACTTCAGGTCCATCGGGACGGGCATCGGCTCGACCCGGCGGGGCACCAGGGCGGGGTCCATGGCGATGTCGGCGCCGTAGCGGCGCAGCCAGCCCTGCATCTGGTCGGCTCCGGTGTGGTGCAGCTTGCCGCACGCCACCGTCTGGTAGCCGTACTGGGCGAACCGGCGGGCGAACGTCATGTGGCCGGGCGGAAGGTCCTCGCCGTACCGCTCGCATCCGGTCGTGTGAGGGAGCTGCCCGGCGGCCAGGCTCTGCCGGGCCGGAATGCAGATCGGGGCCGGGGTGTAGGCGTTGGTGAAGACCACGCCCGTGCTGGCCAGTTCGTCCAGGACCGGGGTTCGGGCGACCGGATCGCCGGCGTACCCGGCGACATCGGCCCGATGCTCGTCGTCCATCAGGAACAGCACATGCGGCCGCTCAGTCCGTGACGGCGTATTCATCTGTCTCCTCCTCGTGTGTTCACTCCCCGCGGACGGTCGGAAACGACCACCGGCCGTTCCCTGGGGGAAAACCGCGCATAGCGCACGGGGCCGTCCAGCCGGTGGCCGCCGAGCGTCGGCGCGTGCGCGGCCTCCTCCCCGAGAGCGACCAGGATCCAGGTGCCGTCGGGGAACCGCGCCGTGACCGTCGCCCCGTCGACCTCGCAGCGCACGCCGGAGGGGACGGGAGCCGGTTCGGGGCCGCCGCCGGTGAGGCCGACCACGGCCACATGCACGGTCCGGTCCGTTGCTCGCTCACCGGTGGCGTACGGGACGGCGGCCCAGCGGGCGAACGCGCTGGTGTTCTCGGTCGCTGCGACGGTCACCGCGGTGTGGCCGCTGAGGGAGACGAAGGTGCTGGTGAGCCCGGAACCGGTGGCGGCCACAGCCCAGCGGTCGCCGCTGTCCCGCCGCGGCGGCCTGTCATCGGCGACCTGCCATCCGCTGTCGTGCAGGGTCAAGCGGGCGGGCGCGTCAACCAGATGGGCGCGCAGCTCCCACAGCCCCCACACCACGCTCGCCGTCTCGATCCGGGCGTCGGCGAGACGGGCCCGGGGGGTCCGCGCGCCTGCGTTCTCCCGTTCCTCCTTGCCGGGCCAGACGGGGCGGTGCCAGGACGCGGCGTAATGGTCGGCGACGCCGAGCCGGTGGATGCGCGTACGGCTGGACAGGCCCAGAGCGGGGTCCACCAGCCCCACATGGTTGTCGGTCACGGGGAGGCCGGCGGCACCAAGTACTGGACCGGTGACCGTGGAGTAGGCGAACCGGGCGTAGTGCGGGTCCGAAGAGGTGCGGCCGGGGACGTGGTTGTCGCTGCCGTGGTTGAGGAGCCGGACGATGCCGTCGGCGCGGGTGGCCGACATGAGGAAGCCGGGTGCGGGCAGTGCCCGCACCCGGTCCCGGCCTTCGACGGGCAGCGGCACTTCCACTGCCGTCCAGCACGGATGATCGTCCGGCAGCAGGAGCCCCGCGAAAGCCTTGGAGAGCCAGTACGGCGAACCAGGTCCCGAGTACCCCTGCACTATCGGCGGGAAGGGCCCGTACCAGCCGAGCGTCGGGATCCCGTGAGCATCCCGGAAGCCGCGGTCGACGAAGTGTCTCAGCGCGCCACTGGCCAGGCGTCGGGTGAGCCCCGGGGCGAGCGGGGTGGCGTCGGCCAGGGCCCCGATCCAGGGAGCTGTTGCCGCAGCGAACCGGTAGATCAGGGATCGGCCCTGGTGCACCGGCGCGCCGTCCGCGCCGAAGAAGAGCGGGAAGTCCTCCAGGAACCGCACCAGCCGCTCCCGGAACACCGGAAGACGCGCGGCTCCCCGCTCGCCGGCCATCAGCGCCCACAGGACGGGGTAGTGGTGCATGGCCCAGCCGCAGTAGTGGTCGAAGTTGTCGGCCGTACGGCCGTCGCCGCCGTCGCGGTACCACCCGTCGGCCACGTAGAAGTCCTCGACCCTGGCCAGATCGGCGCCCATCTCGGCGCGGTCGTGCGCGGCCCCGACACTCGCGAGGAACTCTCCCACGACCACCCGGAACATGTGCCAGTTGTTGTCCGGGATCTCCAGCCCCCACACGCCCTGGAACCAGTGCACCACCCGCTCCTGGACCGCGGGCGGGAGGCGGTCCCACAGCCACGGTCGGGTCAGGTGCAGGCCGAGGGCGAGCGAGCACGCCTCGACCAGGGTCTGGCGGCACTCCCGGGCGATCGCCGGCCAGGCCTCCGGATGGTGCGGATCGGTGCCGGCGGCGATGCCGTCGGCGTACGACTGGAGCAGCCCGGTGGGCGCCTCGCCGCCGGAACCCGCGAGCCGGTAGGCGAGCAACAGGAACGTGCGTGCGAAGCCTTCCAGCTGGTCGGAGTCGGGGCCCGACGACGAGGTCTTGCCGGGCAGCACGATCCGCGCGCCGGACGGTGAGGCGAAACGGTGGGCGTCGAGCAGCAGTTGGTCGGCCACGGTGAGCCAATGAGCCCTGGTGTACCCGGTGATGGGGGAGAGTGTGCGGTCCTCCGCCGGCAGTACCGGTCCGGACGAACCCATGAGCGGCTCCTCGGTCTCGTAGCGGTGGCATGGATGGCGATCGTCAGCATCACCGCAAGCCGGAGCGAACACAAGAAGATCGAAAGCAATCGAAAGTAAGAGGTTTCGATCGAAGGCCGGAGTCGTTAGGCTGCACGACTCGCACACCTGACGGACCATCGGTCGATCCAGGGGGACTGGGTGATGTTGGCGGTAGAGCGCTACGAAACGATCATGCAAGCGGCCCAGAGCCAGGGCTGGGTCCGGGTGACGGACATGGCGGAACGGCTGGGAGTCTCCACGGTCACCATGCGGCGCGACATCAGCGTCCTGGTCGACCGGGGCCTTCTCGAACGGGTCTACGGTGGGGCGAGCATCCCGAGCAGAACGCCGGTGCCCAAGAGGGGCGGCCACGCGCCGCGGACCGGTCACCGGGCGACCGTCGGACTCGTGGTGCCGTCGTCCACCTACTACTACCCCGGGGTCATCCGCGGAGCCGAGTCCGCGGCAGGGGCCCTCGGCGTACGCGTCGTCCTGGCCGTCTCCCACTACAACCGCGAGCTCGAGCGCCAGCAGGTCACTCGGTTGCTGCGCGCGGGGGTGGACGGACTGCTGATCGCGACGGCCGACCCACCCGACCGGGACCCGGAGATGATCGAATGGCTGACCGGCATCGACGTCCCCGTCGTCCTCGTGGAGCGATCGCTGGCGGGCCCGGCCGCCGCGCGCATCGAGTACGTCCGCAGCGACCACGCCGCCGGTGCCGAACTGGCGGTGGAGCACCTGGTTTCCGTCGGCCACACCCGGGTGGCTGCGGCTGCCGGGCTGCGCAGTCCGACCGCCTGGTGGCTGTTCGACGGCCACACCGCCGCGCTTGACCGGCTGGGCATCACCGACGGCGGGGTCGGACACACGGAGCTGCCGCGCTCCGACCTCGATCCGCTCGGGAACGCCGAAGCGATCGGCTCCCTTGTGGACCGCTGTCTCGCCGCCGGGGTACGGGCGTTGGTCGTCCACGCCGACCGGAACGCGGCGGCCATCGTGCATACCGCCGCCGAACGCGGGCTCACCGTCCCTGGCGACCTCGCGATCGTCGCGTACGACGACGAGGCCGCCGCGCTGGCCGAGGTGCCCCTGACGGCGGTAGCTCCGCCCAAGTTCGACGTGGGTCGCACGGCCGTGGAGGCCCTGATGCTGCGTATCGGCTCGCCCGGCGACGCCTTGGCGACCCGCCGCATGTCGCTGCTGCCCGGCCTCGTCGTCCGGTCCTCCTGCGGAACCGCCTGAGAACTGCTCCTGCTTTCGCTTCCTTTCGATCGGCCGGGTGCACGTTGACGCCTCTCACACGGCGATCGTTGGATGGTCGCACATCCCACACAGCCGAGGAGAGAAGTGACCAGGAGCAGCCGAGCGCGCGTGGCCTTCGCGATGCATCGTGGTCTTCGCGAGCGCCTGCTCGACGACGAACTGCTGGGCAGACTGCGCGCGGTCGCGGACATCGAACCGGGACCGGCGCTCCATGAGTTCTCGTCTCCACAGGCCGTGGCCTGTCTCGGCCGGGCCGACATCCTCGTCACCGGCTGGGGGTGCCCACCGCTCACGGCCGACGTACTTGCCTTGGCGCCGTTGCTGCGAGCCGTCGTGCACGCCGCGGGATCGGTCAAGCACCACATCACCCCGGCCTGCTGGGAGCGCGGCCTGTCGGTCTCCTCCGCCGCCTCGGCGAACGCCGTACCGGTCGCGGAGTACACCGTCGCCATGATCATCCTCGCGAACAAGCGCGTCTTCCCGCTCGCCGCCGAGTACCGCTCCGCCGGGACCTCCACGAACGTGAGCGCCCGGTACCCGTCCCTCGGCAACTACCGCAAACGCATCGGCATCGTCGGGGCGTCCACGATCGGGCGGCGGGTCCTCGCACTGCTGCGCGACTACGCCTTCGACCTCGTCGTGTCCGACCCCTATCTCACCGACGCAGAAGCCGGCGAGCTCGGCGCGGAGCTTGTCGATCTCGACGAACTGGTGGCGACCAGCGACGTCGTCTCGCTGCACGCCCCGGCGCTACCGGAGACCTGCCATCTGATCGACGCACGACGGCTGTCCATGATGCGCCCGGGCACGACGCTGATCAACACGGCGCGCGGTGACCTGGTGGACACCGACGCCCTGACGGCGGCGGTGCAGGGCGGGCAACTGTACGTGGTCCTCGACGTCACGACCCCCGAGCCCCTTCCGTTCGACAGCCCCCTGCGAAACCACCCCCACGTCGTGCTGACGCCCCACGTCGCGGGCTCCCTGGGCACCGAGCTGCTCCGCATGGGAGAGCTGGCGGTGAGCGAGGTGGAGCGTCTCATCACGGGAGTGCCGCCGCGCCACGCTGTACTCCAGCACATGCTCGGCCGTACGGCATAGATACCCGGGCCACGCCCGACTCTCCTTTCTCATTCGGAGGCCTCATGCCGTCGCGGAACAAGCAGGGAGAGCTCCGGCTCGGTGTCGTGGGACCGGGCCTGCGCAGTCGATCTTGATCAGGAACTTCTTGAACTCCGCTGCCGGGTGCCGACGGTGCAGGGCGGTGATGTCTCGCCGGTGGCGACGTCGAACGCGGCGAACAAGGTGGTCAGTCCGCTGCGAACGTAGTCGTGGGTCCGCTGCTCGGGCACGCCCGGCATCATCGGCAGGACTGGGACCGGTCCAGGGCTTGGATTTGCGGGCTGGTGCCGGTGGCCGCGCGCCGGCTGAGATCGGCCGCTAACGCCGCTCGCTCGGTGCGGATCAGCTTTCCAGGTGGTGAGCAAGAAGAGCAACACGAGTAAGCGGTACACGGCCGAGTTCAAGCGGGACGCGGTCGCGCTTGTCCATTAACAGAGTGCGGGCCCGCAGCGCCTCACCGAGCGGCGGCGGGGCCGGCAACCGGTGGACGGCAGCCTGCCGACGTCGCGGTACCAAGCGGTGCTCGAACGACCCAACGACCCGCGGGATGAGGTCGACGACATGTGGGAGGCGCGGATCCGCTGCCACGCCTGGGACGGTCCCACGCGGCGGTCGAGATGGACCGTGACCCGGGCGCCTACCAGCAGGCGATCTGTTCGGAATGCGCATCGGAGAGCGCCCCGTTCTACCGCGCCGCCCGCGCCGAGGCCCGGCGTCCGGTGCGGCGGTGATCAAGGCCCTCGGCGGAGCGCTCGAAAGGACGTCAAGCGGGGCAGAGTTTTCGACCGGGCCGGGCCCGACCGCTCACCGCGGCGGTCGTGGTGTTGGCTCGCGGCCTCCGGGGTCGGGATCTACCTGGTCGAGCAGGGCGGCACGTTCGGCAAGACCTGGTCGTCTCCGATCACCCTGGGGATCAGCGCTGCCGGCTACCTCGCCGCGGCCCGGCGAACTTCACGCTCCCAGCACGTGAAGCACTACGTCGACCTCCGCCAGGCCCTGACCAAGTACGCAGCGCACCTTGCCCCAGGAGATCGACTCCAGATGCACGGCCTAGCAGCACGACAGCGGGCCAACAACAGCGCTCACGGGCCAGTGTCACGGCGCGATTTTCCTGCGAACGAGGAGACCGATCCTCACAAACGCGCGGCCCTGGACGAAAACCCCCACCGCCAGCAAGATCGGCCTCCCCCGCTACCCCGGCCTTCGGTGCCGGGAGCCGGTCGCCCACCCCTGTTTGACCGAGGTACTGCTGTTTGACCGAGGTACTGCTGACTCACGCGCGCGCGGTGTGAATGGCTACGGCGTCAACTATTGCGGGCCAGAGTTCTCGTGGCCGGTCGTGGCCCATGTCGGCGAGGAGCATCAGCTGCGCGTGGGGCACGAGTTCGGCTGTTCGCTTCCCTCCGCTGGGATCTATCAGGGTGTCGTCGAGGCCGTGGATCACCAGGGTCGGCACAGTGAGTTTGGCGAGCGCCTCGGCACGTGATCCTGCGAGGATCATCGCTCCAAGCTGCCGGCCGATACCCGCTGGGTAGTACGCGCGGTCATAGCTGCGAGCGGCGAGTTCTCGGATGCCCTCGATGTCGGTGTAACGCCTGGACGCCCAGATGGCTTCTCTTTCGGATGCACTGATGTATCCGTCACGGTCTGCGGGCTTGGGACTGAACAGCACCTGCTGGGCTTCGGGGCTGGGTTGTCCGTATTCGGGCTCGCCGGTGGAGGACATCATCGAGGTCAGGGTGAGGCACCGCTCGGGGCGGGTAATCGCCATGGTCTGAGCAATCATTCCGCCCATCGATGAGCCGAAGATATGGGCGCGGGTGATACCCAGTGCGGTGAGCAGGCCCAGGCCGTCGTCGGCCATGTCCTGCAGCGTGTAGGGGATCATCTCTTGAGCAGTGGAGATGTCGCCGGTACTCACGGCTGCGATGAACTGGCCCATGTCGACTGGGCAGGCATCGAACTTCGTGGACAGGCCGCAGTCGCGGTTGTCGTAGCGGATCACGTATCGCCCTCGGGCGGCAAGCATGTGGCAGAAATCTTCATGCCAGGAGATCATTTGGGCTCCGAAGCCCATGACCAGCAGGACGGGCGGGTCGGCGGCGTCACCGAAGCTGTCATATGTGATGGAAGCCCCGGAAGGGACGTCAATGATGGGCATGGTTACTCTTCTCGATCTTGACGTGAGTCGCGCCGCTTCAGCTGTGGGCGTTTGATCTTCACGTCGTCCAAGCAGGTCGTGGTGGTCGTCAGGTTCTTGAACGGGATCGTTAGGGATGCCAGGTAGTCGATTGCCCTGACCTCGGCTTCCAGGGCGGCGAGGCCGTCGGCCTCAGCAGCGGAGTCCGCTTCGATTCCGATGAGGTAGCGGAACGTGAATCTGGTCAGGGTCGGCGTATACGTGAACGTTCCTTCTTTACTGAAGACCGCAGACCGTAGGTCGTGTTCTGGCTGCTCATCGAGCAGCCGCGTGCGGACCGGCGGGCCGGGCCGGTCGAACTGCCCGGCCACCTGAGCTCTGTATGTCCTCACAGTCATGTCGTCCCGCCTCCTTGCGAGCGGTAGGGGAGTTGTCCGTCCCGCCGCGCCCCAAGAACGGGCACGGAGGTGTCTTCACTGCCGCGCAGGCCTCCGGATGTACACATCTGGCCACGTCTTTCCGGCGTGGTCACCCGGTCGCGTCCTCTGGCGGATCGCGGCTGTCACTGATCCGGGGCGTTCTGGGCGTGGCGTGGCAGCAGGAAGGTAAGTACGAACGCGGCCAGGATGAGACCGGCGCTTAGGTACATGGCCGTCGAGGTGGCCTCGCGGAACGCCCCGATATGCGTGGCTGCCGTGGACGTGCTCAGGAAGTGGAAGAAGGTCGTGCCGAGCACGGCGACGCCGAACGCTCCGCCCAGCTGCTGCACCGAGGTCAACGCGCCGGAGGCGGAACCGGCTTCGCGGGCGTCTACACCGGCGAGGACGATGTTGAAGAACGGAGCCATCGTTAGTCCCATGCCCACGCCCAACAGGCCGAGAGCAGGTGCCATCGAGGAGATCCCGATCGCGTCGCCGGCCAGGTGCAGTGTGAGCGCGAAGCCACCGAAACCCGCCGCGGTCATCGCCTCGCCGAGGAACATCAGCCGACGACCGAGCCGGACGTTCAGTGGCCGGGATACGACGAAGCCGGCGATCATTCCGAGCGCCTGCGCCAGCGTCGCCAGACCCGCTTTGAACGGGGAATAGCCGAGACCGAGCTGGACCAGCAACGCGAACACCACCGAACAGCCCATCAGCGCACCGAAGAGCATCAGCCCGGTTGCCAGACCCGCTATGAACGCCGGCTTGGAGAACAGCGACGGCGCGATCAGCGTGCTCTTGCCCTGCCGTTCCCGGAATCGCTCGATCAGTCCGAACGCGCCGAACAGCCCGAGGCCACCGACCATCAACAGGTAGGTCCACCACGGCCAGCCGAGCTCGCGCCCCTGGATGAGCGGATAGATCAGCAGAACCATGGCCACCGAGGCAATCGCGCCTCCGACGAGATCGACCCGGGACCCACGAGCGGGCCGGGACGCCGGGAGGAGCACAAGGCCGGCAAGACCGGCAAGGATACCGACCGGCACGTTGATCGCGAAGATGGCCCGCCACGACCAGCCGAACAGGTCCAGGTCGATGAGCCAGCCCGCCAGGATCGGCCCCGCTACCGCCGACAGCCCCATCACCGGCCCGAGCGCGCCGAATGCGGTCCCGGCTTCCCTCGGCGGGAAGATCTCCTTGATCATCCCCAGTCCTTGCGGAATCATCAACGCCCCGAACAAGCCCTGCAGGACCCGGGACGTCAGCAGCATCGCAGCATCCGGCGACAGCGCGCATGTCAACGACATCGCGGTGAACCCGGCCATGCCGATCAGGAACACCCGGCGCCGGCCGACCACGTCACCAAGCCGTCCGCCGATCAACAGACCGCTGGCCATCGCGATCGTGTACGCGGCACCCAGCCACTGGATCAGGGTCTGCCCACCACCGAGGTCACGCACAATGCTCGGGCCTGCGACCGAGGTGACCAGCGAGTCGAGCATGTCCATCACCTGCGCGGCCAGGATCACCCACAACGCGCGCCAGCGCAGCGGGTAGGTATCCGCAGGTGCGGACGCCGAGGTCTGCCCCTCGGCAGAGACGGTAGCCATGATTTCCTCAGATCTGGACAACACTGCCACGATCACCGATCGCGAAATGAACGAACACCGTTCTACGTGCGAACAGTGTTCGTGTCAACTATGCTGCGGTTATGGCCCCCCAAAAACCATCCGGCCGGACGGCGCGCTCGGCCGGCTCCCCCGCTCGTGTCTCAGCCCGGCGGCGCCACCGCACCCTCAGCCGGAATGCGATTGTCCAGGTCGCCCTCCAGATCATCGATGCCGAAGGCGTCGACGAAGTCTCGATGCGGCGCGTCGCGGCAGAGTTCGACACCGGCCCCGCGAGCCTTTACGCCTACTTCGACAACAAGGACGCGCTGCTGCACGCGGTTCTCGACCAGGTCCTCGATCAGATGCCGATACCTGACGGCGAGGACTGGAAGAGCATGGTGCGCAACTACGCCCATACGAGCCGCGCCCTCCTCGCCAGCCACACCGACCTGGCTCGGCTGACGTTCGCGCACATTCCCAGCAGCCTGAGGATGTTCGACGCCGCCGAGGCACTACTCAAGGGCATGATCGAGTCAGGCGTCCCACCCCACTCCGCCGCGTGGGCCCTCGACGCCATCTCCCTCTACGTTGCAAGCACCGTCTACGATGCGTATCTCAAACGCACACGCTTCAGTGACGACAGCGGCCGCGACCCCGAGGAACTTCGCGCAGCCCAGTTCCTCGCCGGAGTCGGCCAAGCCTTCGCCTCCACATCACCCACGCGCTTTCCCTACCTGATCAAACACGCCGACGCACTCATGGCCGGAACCCAGGACGACCGCTTCACCTTCGGCATCGATGCCCTCATCGCAGGCCTCGCCGCGCAAGCGGAGAGCGTGCCTGAAAGATCGGGTAAGTCCGTGATGTGAGGCTGATCCTTTGCTTCGCCGACGTGAGGGGCTTGGTGCGGGCACGCTGGAGGGCTCAATTGGCGGGCAGCCGCTGGTCGCCCGGATGCGCTATACCCGGACCTGGGTCCGCGACCAGGCGGGCTGGAAGATCGTCGCAGCCCAGGCCACGTTCGTCACCGACGGGCTCCTCGACACCGACGACGGCACGCACCGTGGCTGAGCCGACGGCCCACCGGCTGGGTGCAGGGACCATGGTGCCTCGCACGACGACACGACCCGCACCCTTTCCTCGCCCTGGCCACCAGCCGTGGACGGGCCCTGATCGAACCGTCGGCTCTACCTGCCCGAGCACTCCTGGTGCTCTGATTCCGAACGCCGTCACGCGGCGGCCCCTTCGCATCTCACTCGCCCTTCACATCGCCAACGAGCCCTTAATTTTCGTGGTATTGGATGATCGACGCGGTCCGCTACGTGGTCGACAACGGAGTCAAGTGGGCCAACCTGCCCGCAGACTTCCCGTCGTTCAAACGTGTGCACGCCTTTGCCCGCCGGTGGCAGATCGGGGGTCTGCTCGCCGAGCTCCACGACCGGCTGCACGACAAGGTCCGGGAGAAGGAGGGCCGGAAAGCCGGTCAGCCCGTCCACCCTGCGTCGCTACCTCTTGCCGTTCCGTGTTTACAACTTGTGGGCGGAACAGCGGGTGAGCAACGAAACCCCGTCGCTCGACGCCATTGCGCAAGAGTGCGCAGCCCACGGGATCAACGCACAGCACAACAAGCCCCTCACCACCGACTACATCGCCGAGCAGGCCGTCGACTTCGAACGGCGCTGGCAGGCACTGACGTGGTGCCGCAGGGGCCACGCAGGCCGTGCTCCTCGGGGAGCACGGCCTGCTGCATCATCTGGCCGAGCGTTCGGATGCGAGAGTCGAGGCTCGACCCGGATCGCTGCCCTCACCGAGGGAGACGCGGTGCTCGCAGGCCTCGCCCTGCACCCTCCGGCCGGCTGCGCCGAGACCACCGCCTTATCGCCTGGCACCGCACGCTGTTGCGCTGGAAGTGGAGACAAAAAGCCCGCACGGAGGGGACGTCCGCCGATCTGCGAGGAGCTCACCGCACCGATCCTGCGCCTGGCCAGGAGACTCGATCCGCATCCAGGGCGAACCGCGCCGCCCGTGCCACCGCATCGGCGCCTGCACCATCCGGAGCCTTGTGCGCAGTGTCGGGCCTGGGCCTGGCACCCCGACGCGGACGACGTGGACCCGGCACGGGGCCGACGGGGCGCCGGTTCCTTAAGTGCCCAGGCCCGGCCTATTCGCCGGAGACTTTCCCCTCTGCACTGCGAAACCGAGACCGACGCCGTCACCGACCCCGCCGCGGCGGACTTCCGCATGGCCTACTACGTCGTGATCACCGCGCCCGCGGGCGGCTGGTCCTGGGCTGGCAGGGAACTCGGCTTCCGGGGCACCTGGAGGCGCTGCGGGGTGGGTGATGATGCGGTGAGGGTCCGCCGGTGAGATGCCGGGGAAGGTGGACGGCGCCTGATCCACACATACGGCAGGAGAGCCCGGTATCCGCCATGCCGCCGCCTCGCACCAGCGATACTGGATGCATGGATGCGACGACCACCGCCCCCCGCGCCGAGGTGCTGCGGGACCGTTACCGCAGTCGGCTGCCCGAGCGACTGCAGGAGCTGGCCGGCCCCGTCGAGGGCACCGTCGACCTGCCGCTCCACATCGTCTGGTCCGGGCGGACGAGCTACAGTCTGGACCGCCCGAAGTCCCGCATGACGCTCTACCGGACCGTCCTCGCCGAGGGCCTGCGCGAGGACCTGGCGGCCTTCCTGCACCACCGGCTGCTGGCCGAGCAGTGGCCCGTTCTGCGTCGCTTGGTCAGCCCCTACATCCGCGAGGTCTGGGAGGACGCCTTCCCCGAGTTGCCCCGCACCGCTCCGGCCGACGAGACCGCTGCGTGAAGCTCACCCCGCTCCACGAGTGTCTCCTCACCGACATCCTCGACCTCGGCTCCCCCTATCCTCTGGTCCTCACCGGCGGATACGCCGTGCAGGCCCATGGCCTGGTCGAACGCTTCAGCCGCGACCTCGACGTCGCCACCGAGAACCCCGCTCCGATGGACGAGATCATCGCCTCCCTCACAGCCGGCCTCACCGCGCGCGGCTGGCGGACCACACATGTCCAGACCGACCCACTCAACGGCCGGTTCCTCGTCACCGACCCGGACACCGGCGAGGAGTGCGAGGTCGACGTCCTCAAGGAGGCATTCTGGGCCCCGCCTGCCCAGACCCCCTACGGCCCCGTCCTCTCCCTCGACGACGTGATCGGCACCAAGGTCCGCGCCCTCGCCGACCGCGGCACCGTCCGCGACCTCATCGACGTCCAGGCCGCATCCCGCCACCGCTCCACCGCCGACCTCGAATCCCTCGGCCGCCGCCGCGCCCACGACGAGTTCAGGACTACGCCGCGTACGGGCTCACCTCCCGGCAGATCGAAGAGCTCAAGACGTGGGCGCTGGCGTGGGCGGAGGACCTGGGGGCGCGGATCCACGACGAGAACGCCTGACAAGAGGCCGCCCCCTCTCCCACCGGCGTGATCACGCGCTGGTCGTGGTGTCGAGGGGGTGGCGGCCACTCGCGCGCCGGCGACACCCTGGCCGAACCCCTGCGGGCGCAGCTGTCCGAACTCTGCCTGGACCCGCCGCACGTCGCGCTGTCCACGCTCGGCGGTGAATCCGTGGCATCGGCGCCGTACGCCTGAAGCTCGACCGTCTCGACGCCGACCTTTTCGGCGTCGTCGGGCCCCCGCGTCGTAGCGAGGGATTGCGAATACGCCCACCGGCAGACCCAGGGCTCCCGTGCTCGCTGCGCTTGCTCAGCCCCGGGGCATTCCTTGCATCCGCTCCTCCACGACGTCCAGGGAATGGCGCACCGCACCCAGCGCCACGGCTTGTTCCCCCAGCGTCGACGCATGCACGGTGACCGGTACCAGGGCATGGAGGTGCAGATGACGGCGGACCGGCTCCAGCAGGACGTCTCCCGCCCGGGACACTCCTCCACCGATGACGACGCGGTCCGGGTCGAGCACCAGCAGCATCGCGGCCAGACCGCGTGCGAAGCGGGCAGCCACCCGCTCCACGACATCGGTGGCGGCCTGGTCACCGGCCGCCGCCGCCTCGAAGAGCGGTGCGATGTCGTCCTCGTCGCCTGCCGGCGCGCCGACCTCCAGGGCGAGCCGATGGATGGCTGCCGCCCCGACCAACCGCTCGAACGGTCCGGTGCCGTCGGAGGGGCGCGGTCCGGGAGGTGCGTCAGGGTCGGATGCCAGGTCGATGAAGCCCAGCTCCCCGGCGGCGGCCGAATGCCCGCGATACGGCTTGCCGTTGATGATGATGCCGCAGCCGATGCGCCGACCCCACTGCACGAATACCAGGCTCTCGGTCTCGGCGTCGGCTGCGGCCCCCCGTCGTTGTTCGGCGAGGACGGCGAGGTTGACGTCGTTGTCGATGGACACCGGGCAGTGCAACCAGTCGCGGAGTCGCGTCACCGCGGGTAGTCCGGCCCAGCCGGGGATGCTCGGAGCCAGTAGTACCTCGCCGCGGTCCCGGTCGACGATGCCGGGCGTGCCGACAGTCACCGCCCACAGGTGGGACAGCGGAACTTCCGCCTCCACGACCGCGGTGGTCAGTGCGGCGCGAACGGTGTCGAACATCTGCAGCCCGTCAGTGCCCGCGTCCACCGCTGCACGGTGGACCGTCAGCACCCGCCCCGCGAGGTCCGCGATCGCCACCAGCACCTTGTGGGGTCCGATGTCTATCCCGGCGACATATCCCGCCTCGGCGCGGAACCTGGCGTACTGGGCCGGCCGTCCGGGCTGCAGCGAATTGCCCGTGGAGGTGAACTCCACCAAGCCGCGGTCCCGTAGGTCCGCCAGGGCTCTCGTCACCGCGGGCCGTGAGAGCCCCGTGGCCGCGGCGAGGCCGCTGACGCTGGTGGCGGCGGAGTCGGCCTCCCGCAGCGCCGCCAGGACGGCAGCGACGTTCATCTGCCGAAGCACATGCGGCCCGTTCGCCGCTGTTCTCCTGGCTGCCATGTGCGTCAGTACCCCCGCCCTCCTCGCTGTCGTGCTGGGCACTCTACCCAGCCGATCCACAACGAGCGGTCCGGTGTCTTGACGGGCTCGAGCACCCGCCTCCATATTATCGAACGCTCCATTAATAATCCCCCTCTGATGGGCAGCCAATGAGAAAACTGAGATCCTGGGCCGCCGTATCCGTGGCCATGGTCTTTGCCGTGCTGGCCACGGTCCTAGGTACTTCCGCCACTACTGCGGCCACCGGGACCGGGGCCGCCGCGGTAACCTCCACCGGCCAGCCCGCCTTCGCCGCAGGTCCGGCCAAGGCAGCGCTCGCACGGCTGCTGCCGCGCCACGTCTCCCAGTTCACACTTGTCCCGGTGAGCCGCCCCGAGTCCGGGGACTACTTCACCGTCTCCGGCCACGCCGGCGATCTCCGTGTCCAGGGAACCAGCCCCGCCGTGATCCTCAGCGGCGTCAACTGGTACCTGAAGTACACCGCGAAAGTCGACCTCGGCTGGCCGGGCGACAGCACGGCGAAACTGCCCCGCATCCTGCCCGCCCCCGCCGGCACCGTCCGCAAGGACGCCTCGGTGCCACACCGCTTCGCGCTCAACGACACCGACGACGGCTACTCCGGCGCCTACCGCGACTGGGCGTCCTACGAGAAACAGATCGATCTGCTCGCCCTGCACGGCGCGAACGAGGTCTTCGTCCAGATGGGCGCTGACGCCGTCTACTACGAAACCCTCCAGGAGTTCGGCTACTCCAAGGACGAACTCCGGTCCTGGATCCCCGGCCCGGCACACCAGCCGTGGTGGCTGATGCAGAACATGTCCGGCTTCGGCGGCCCCGTCTCCGAGCAGCAGCTGAAGGACCGCGCGGAACTCGGCCGCAGGATCGCGGACCGACTGCGCCAACTCGGCATGACCCCGGTGCTGCCCGGCTATTACGGCACCGTTCCGCCGCGGTTCACGGAGAAGAACCCCACCGGACCGGTCGTCCCGCAGGGCGGCTGGGTCGGCTTCGACCGGCCCGACTGGCTCGACCCGCGCAGCCAGATGTTCCCCGAGGTCGCTGCCTCGTTCTACCGCCACCAGCGCGAACTCTTCGGCGACTCCACGATGTACAAGATGGACCTGCTCCACGAGGGCGGCCGGCCGGGCGACGTCCCCATCGGTGACGCCGCCAAGGCCGTGATGAACGCGTTGCAGACCGCGCACCCCGGTGCCACCTGGACCCTGCTCGGCTGGCAGAACAACCCCTCCACGCAGATCATCGACGCCGTCGACAAGAGCAAGCTGTTCATCGTCGACGGCCTGTCCGACCGCTACAACGGCCTCGACCGGGAAGCCGCCTGGCATGGCGCGCCCTACGCGTTCGGCACGATCCCCAACTTCGGCGGCCACACCACCATCGGCGCCAACACCGCTGTCTGGACCGACCGCTTTCACCAGTGGCGCACCAAGCCCGGCAGCGCGCTGAAGGGCATCGCCTACCTACCGGAAGGCACCGGTGGCAACCCCGTCGCCTACGAGCTGTTCACCGAACTGGCCTGGCGTACCGGCCCGGTGGACCACAAGGCATGGTTCGCCCAGTATGCGGAGCGCCGCTACGGCGGCGAGGACCCGCATGCCGCCAAGGCGTGGGAGCTGCTGCGCGACGGCCCGTACAGCACCCCGTCCGGTACGTGGAGCGAGTCCCAGGACAGCCTCTTCACCGCCCGCCCCCGGCTGACGGCGACCACGGCGGCCAGCTGGAGCCCCGGCGGGATGCGCTACGAGGCGAGCACGGTGCAGCGGGCGCTGACCGAACTGCTGCAGGTCGCGCCCGAGCTGCGGACCACCGACGCCTATCGCTTCGACCTGGTCGACGTCGCGCGGCAGGCCCTGGCCAACCGCAGCCGGACCCTGCTCCCGCAGATCAAGGCGGCCTACGATGCCAAGGACCTGCCCCGCTTCCGTCAGCGGGCCGCCGAATGGCAGAGCGACCTCGCCCTGCTGGACGAACTGCTCGCCACCGACCCCCGGTTCCTCCTCGGCCCCTGGCTGGAGGACGCCAAGTCCTCGGGCACCACGGAGGCCGAGAAGGCGGCGGCCGAGTTCGACGCCCGCTCCATCCTCACCACCTGGGGCCACCGCTCCGGCAGCGACTCGGGCGGCCTGCGCGACTACGCCAACCGGGAGTGGTCCGGGCTGGTCTCCGACTTCTACGCCATGCGCTGGACCAAGTACCTCGACTCCCTCGACACCGCGCTGGCCACCGGCCGGGCACCGGTCTCCATCGACTGGTTCGCGCTCGAGAACGCCTGGAACCAGCAGCGCGACACCTACCCCGTCAAGGCGTCGGGCGACCCGGTGGCACTGGCCACCGCGGTACGCGACGCCCTGCCCGCCCCGCCGCCCTCGGGACCGGTCACCGGCGCCGACGGCGGGTGCGTGGAGGTCACGGGCGGCAACTCCGCCGACGGCACCGCTCTGCGGCTCAACCAGTGCGACGGAACTGCCGCCCAGACCTGGACGATCCCGGGCGACGGCACCCTGCGCGCCTATAACAAGTGCATGGACGTCAGAAACGGTTCCACCGCAGACGGCACCGTCGTGCAGCTCTACCAGTGCAACGGCACCCCCGCCCAGTCCTGGACCGCACGAGGAGACCGGACCCTGCAGAACACCAAGTCAGGACTGTGCCTGCACGCAGAAGGGGACGGCAATGGCGGTACGCGCCTGCTGATCCGGACCTGCACAGCAGGCCCCGAGCAGCGCTGGATCCTCCCCGCGTCAACTACTCGGCTGTAAACGATCGAGCTTGTTGGCTCGGTTCGATACGGCTTTGTTTATGCTCCCGACTGTCCCCTACGGCAGGGCGGTCACGGGGTCACATCTACCGGTCCCCGCTATGCGGGGACCGGGTCGGGCATGTTGACGAATAGGGTGTCTCGACTCGGTAATGGATCCAGCAACCTACTTCGAGCGCGAGCGGCCCGTGGTCGAGTCGATTGTGGGAACGGTTCACCAAGGAGATCGAGACCGGAAACGACGTGGTCCTGGACCACGGGCTGCGGCGCCGCGGCGAGCGCGACGCCTGGCGGCAGACTGCCCGTGAAGCGGGCGGTCTGCTCGTTGTGGTGTGCCTGCTCACCAACCGGGAAGAGCTGCTGCGGCGCCTGGTCGAACGTAACGAGCGCGAGGACGTCAACGCGCTCACCGTCACCCCCCGAAGCCCTCGACGACTTCCTCGCCCGCTTCGACCCTCCAGCCGACGACGAGGAAGTGATCGCCTACGGGCGACGCTCGGGGCCGGCGCCGGGGTTCGGGGAAGTGGGGACACCCGAGCCTGAGGTCGGCCGGGTTCGATGCCTCCCGGCGGTCGCGGTCAGTGCCTGCCGGCTCGGGCCGGGCGCCATGGCCGGGACCCGGGGCCGCCGGACGGGTCAAAAGGCGCCGTCGAGCAGCGCCTTGCCGAGAGGGAGCAGGGAATGCAGGACCGCGCTGCCGGTTCTGTCGGTGGAGATGAGCCCGGCGTTGCGCAGTACGGTCGCGTGCTGACTGGCGCCGGCGAGGGAGATTCCGGTGCGTTCGGCGAGCGCCGTGGTGGTGGCCGGGGTGCGCAGGGAGGCAAGGACGGCGGTGCGGGTGCGGCCAAGCAGCGGGGCGAGGACGTCACCGGTGGCGTCCGGGCGGCCGTCGGCGGTATGCATCGGGTAGGTCAGCACGGTCGAGTCGTGCGGCCGGTACATCAGGACCGGTGCGGTGGCGAAGTAGGAGGGGATGAGCATCAGGCCCCGACCGCACAACTCGACGTCGAAGCTCGAACGTGAGGGCAGGTGCAGGGTGGGTGGCTGCCACCGCCAGCAGGGGCTGAGCGTGGTCAGCAGAGCGTCTACTCCGCCGCGCAGCAGCATCTCGGCGCGCAGGGCGCGGTCGGCGGTGGCATTGGCCCGGATCTCGGGCCATAGGGGCGCCACGGACGAGCCGTAGTAGCGGTGCAGATCACCGACGAGCCTTTCCCGGGCGCCGGGAGTGCCCTCGGCGAGTTCGCGAAGCAGTCGGGCGTTTTCGGGGGAGCCGCCCCGAGGGCCGCCAGTCCGGCCGAAAGCCTGCTCGACCCTGTGCAGTTCAGCCAGTTCGGCGGCGAGTTGCGAGGCCGGTGTCTGCCGGGTCAGTTCCAACCCGTCGGCGAAGGACGAACCCGAGGGGTGGAGCAGGAAGTCCGGCAAGAACCCCTCCCCGAGGACCAGGCCCATGAGCAGCCCGGCACGGGCTGCCAGGCTTCCGCTCATCTCCCGATGCCAGCGCGCCAGGCCGGGTCGTGACCCGTTCCCCGCGGTCGGGCTGTCGCGCAGGCGGCGCACGCTGAGCGCCGTCTCGAAGACGGCGTTGGGCACCGGTGCGAGAGTGATCTTGCACAGGTCGGCGGCAGAGAAGTGGATACGCATCACGTCGACCGATTATCGACACGTCCCCGCCTTTCGGCCAGGCTTGAAAGGCAGCGCGGACCGGTGCCCGGCCGGGCCAGGCTTGGCTTCATGACGGTTCTTCAAAAGACCTGCGGAGGTTGCGCCATGCCTGCCACCACACGCCTGCTCTGCCTGGGAGCATCCATCTTGCTCGCTGTGGCCGGGCAGACCGCTCACGCCGATGCCCATGGACTACCCACAACCTACGTCGTGTCCCGGGATCCCGGCATCCTGCCGGAGGGGATCACCGTGCAGCGCAACGGCACCATGTACGTCTCTTCCGACGGCACCGGTCGACTCTTCCGCGGGCGTGTCGGCAACTCGGACCTTCAACCGTTCGCGGCTCAGGGCGTCGAGGCCCGCCAGAGCACACGGGGCGTGCACACGGACAGCCGGGGGAACGTCTTCTCCGTGGGCGGCACGAGCCTCACCGTGCACAACTCTCGCGGCCGACTCCTGGCAACCCGGGCGGCACCGGACGGCCCGCTCGGCGCCCCGGACCTGAACGACCTCGTCATCACCAAGGACGCCGTGTACGTCACCGACTGGGCCAACCCCGTGGTCCTCCGCGCGGACCTGCGGGGCGACCGAGTGGGACCGCTCGTGCCCTGGCTCGACATCCGTTCCGCCTTCCCCCAGTTCCCGGCGCGGTACTGGCTGCTCAACGGCATCGTGGCCGACAGGGCGGGCACGACACTGCTGGTGGCGTCCAACGGCACCGAGGCGGTCTGGCGGGTGGACACGGCTACCCGCGCGGTCGAGCAAGTGCAGCTCGGTGACGCGTCCTTCGGGGCGGACGGCATGGTGCTGCACGGCCGCACCCTGTACACGGTGCTCAACTACGGTGCGCCCAACGGGGTGTACATCGCCGAGCTGAGTGAGGATCTGCGCAGCGGAGTGGTGACGCACCGGCTCACCGGCGAGCAGTTCGACCTGCCCACCACCCTTGCCCGGCATGACTGCCGGCTGTATGTGGTCAACAGCCAGCTCGACGACCGTCCGGGCACGCCCCCGTACACCGTCACGGCGATCGACGACCCCGTCTGCTCCGATGACAACGGCCGGTCCGGCACGGCCGATTAGCAGCCGGGCGGTCCGGCACCGCGAGGCAGAACGCCTTCTACCGGCTCGCCCGCTGCTACGAGCGGCGCACCACCGTCATCGACACCTTCTTCGACCTCGCCGACACGATCATCACCGTGCGTAGCCTGATCCGGCAGGCATGGACGACTCACCATTGGGACGAATGCCCGAACCGCCGACCCTGCTGCCGAGCCTTGAACCAGAAATGCTGCTGCTGGCAGACCGCAACTTCCCCGGCTACGACCGGCAGGCCGCCGCCGCGACAGGCGCCGACCTGCTGTGGCGGGTCAAGTCCCACGTCGTGCTGGTGGTGCGCGAGCAGTACGCGGACGGCTCATACCTGTCGGAGATCCACGGGCCCGGGACAGGCGCCGCGCGCACGGGCAGCTGGTGCGGGTGGTGGAGTACACCGTCACCGGCCACGAGGAGGACGGGCCCGATCCGGCTGATCACCACGATCCTCGACCCCGAACAGGCACCGGCGGCCGAGCTGGCGGCCTTGTATCACGAGAGGTGGGAAGTGGAAGGGGTGCTGGACGAGATCAAGGTCCACCAGCGCGGCCCGGACGTGATCCTGCGCTCCAGATATCCCGATGGCATCGAGCAGAAACGTGCCCGCACCCAGCTCAGGCGCCTGAGCCGACAGCAGCACCATCCTTATGGGCACCCTGTCACAGCAGGCCTGCTCCCTGGCGGTCGAGGCCGGACATCCCATTGGCCAGGCCGCGCGGCGCAAGGTGGAACAGACCCTGCAGGCGGCTCTGGCCGACGGCTGCCGTGTATGACTCTCACCGTTTCCATCTGACCGTGACGTCGGCCAACCGTTCGGTGGTGCATGGCTGGTGGGGGAGCGAGGGTACTGCCCGCCGCAAGTTCTCCTCGTGGGTGGGGGAGTACGGCAGTATGCCCGGCGCCCGCATCACCCTCACTGACGAACAGCAGGGCGGCGTGTTGACGACGTGGCTGGGCGAGGGGCGATCGCCCGCCATGCTGTGCGCCATGGCTCACCGTCCGTATCCTGTCCGCGGCCGTGCGCTGCGGCAGATCCTCCGCCGGCACCGCAACGAGCTGCACCTGGCTTGCTGCCGCCCGCGCCCGCCGAGGAGCAGGCGCCGGCCGGTGAGTACCGGTTGTCGACGCGCCGCCGATAGGAGCCGTCTTCCGTCGCTTGCCGTGGCGTCCTCATGCCGCGTGTCCTCCCCGCCGCGGCGGGGGTTTTCGCCGCGCCCACCAGCACGCCGCCGGGGTCCGTCACTGGCCAGCCCGGGTACCGGCACGATGCGCTTACCCTGCCCGGCATCGTCCCGACGAGGCGATCGGCCGCTTACGCGGCGGGCTCATTACCAAGATCCATTCGGCGAGTGGTGGCAGCTGCCGCCCGCTGGCCGGTCATGGTCACGCCTGGTCAGTGGGGTGATGTCCCGCAGTTGGTCCCGGTCCTGGACCGCATCCGTGTCCCGCGCCCGGCCGGCGGGCATCCGCGGACGCGTCCGGATTGCCTTTTGCGATGACAAGGGGTACAGCTCACGCCGGAACCGGCAGTACCTGCGGCGAGGGCAGATCCGGCACACGATTCCCGAGCGCCGGGAC
This sequence comes from Streptomyces sp. NPDC001292, assembly GCF_042896465.1. Classification (NCBI taxonomy): domain Bacteria; kingdom Bacillati; phylum Actinomycetota; class Actinomycetes; order Kitasatosporales; family Streptomycetaceae; genus Streptomyces; species Streptomyces sp. NPDC001292. The sequence continues at coordinate 12,992 of NZ_JBIAXG010000020.1, read as the reverse complement.
CAGCGGGCCGACCGCCGACGGCCCGGTAGCCGAGGCGGGCGCCCCGCTGGTTTCGAGCGGACACGCTATGCCCGCAGGAACGAAGTCGAGCGGACCATCAACGCACTCAAGGACTTCCGGGCCGTAGCGACCCGGTACGCAAGAGCGCGTATGTCTTTCACGGAAACGGTCACCGCCGCCGCGATCCGGCTGTGGCTCCGTTGATAACGGCCGCACAGTCCTTGACCGCGCCGCCGGTTAGCCCATGCTTTTGGCGCCGTCCAGGGACTCGCGGATGATGTCGGCGTGGCCGGCGTGCTGAGCGGTCTCGGCGATGATGTGCATCAGCACCCGGCGGGCCGACCACTGCGCGCCGGGCTCGAACCACGGGGCTTTCGGCAGCGGTCGCGTGGCCTCCAGGTCGGGCAGAGTGGCGACCAGGTCGTCGGTCCGGCGGGCCACCTCGGCGTAGTCGGCCAATACACCAGTCAGCGTCTCACCGGGCAGCAGGCGGAACTCGTCGGCCCGCCGGGCCCAGTCGGCCTCGGTCATGGCCGTGAAGTCCCCCATCGCAGATGGGCCGTTCAGGATGAAGTCCACCCAGTTCCGCTCGGCCGCGGCGACGTGCTTGATCAGGCCGCCCAGGCAAAGCTCGCTGGCGGTGGTCCGCAGCCCGGCCTGCTCGTCGGTGAGGTCACGGGTGGTGAAGCGCAGGAAGTGCCGGTGCTTGGCCAGCATCTCGAGCAATTCGGCGCGCTCACCGGTGACGGCCGGGGCTTCGGCCAGGTCGCGGGTGGTCAGTTCGTTGACGGTCATGGTCTTTGCCTTCCGGTGTTCCTGTTCCGTCGGTCAAGGACCACGCTATGAGCCATTGCGGTCAGATTCTGTCCTAAAGTGTGGATGGACGAAGGGCAGATCGCAGCGACGACCAACTCTCGGCATCCGCACCGCCGCAGGCCAAACGCACCTTGCGCTGCCGTTACCCGCGCGGTCGTCCTCCCCGCCGACGCGGGGGTGTTCCGGAGCCCGGGGTGGCGGGGAGGCGTCGGCGGTCGCCAACTAGCCGGTTTTGTTCGGAGCACCGATCGCGAGGGTCGAGTGCTTCTGCCTGGGCTGGCTGCAACGTCAGAGGCACGCTCTACGGTGCCGTCATGGTCCTTACGCTGCCTGACGGATTGCCTCCCGGCCGCTTCCTGTCCTGTGGCCGGGTGCACGTGTGGGTCTCCGACGATTTTCTTCAAGATGTTGAGCGGTTGTGGTCCCGCTTGCTGGGCGAGCAGGAGGCAACCGGACTGGTTCCCCTTTTGTGGCCCGCTGCTCTGGGAAGGCCGCTGGAGCTGCAACGGGTTGACGCCGTCCCCCTGGAGGAGGTGCTGGCGGCGGACTTCGCCGAGTATCGGCGCAGGAGGCTTCCGTTCTGGACGGGCCCGACGCCGGTTCCGGTACCCGAAGGAGTCGAGCCGTGGCCGCACGACCCGGGGCCGCCCTTCGAGCAGTGGCCGGGCCTGGCGCCGCCGATGCCCGTGATGTCCACTGACCCGACGCCCGAGGAAGCTTCGGCAAGGACGCTGACCGGGCTCCTTGGTACGGGCCGGTTCGGGCTGGACGGGTGTCGCCTTGTGCTCGTCCCCGCCTCGCGCAGCAGTGATGCCGTGGCGCTGATCGGCTTGGACGAAGAAGCACCGCTGTCCTTGGTGTGTGCTCTCCTGCGAAGCTGGGAGGACCGGTTCGGCGCGCGAGTGATGGGGGTGTTCGGCCGTGAGCTGCACGTCTCAGTCGCACGTCCGCCCGTCGAAGCGTCACACACGCAGCTGCTCGCCCTGGAGCACGTGCTGTCGACTGCGGACAACATCGTCGACGACCCGCCCACGCCGTTTCCCGAGTACGCCGCGGGTCTTGCGGGGCGGACTCACTGGTCGTTCTGGTGGGATTAGGGATGCCTGCAGGTCCGACGCGGGGGTGTTTCGTGGGCGGCCTGCTTCGCGCACATGTGGCCGTTGTCCTCCCCGCCAGCGCGGGGGTGTTCCGACCACGACGCCGACCCCAATGGAGGGGCGCAGGTTTCTCCCCGCCGATGCGGGGGTGTTCCGCTCAGATCTTTCCGTTTCCGGGCCGCGCCCGGATCACCGGGTTGGCTACTTCCCCGGTATGCCCCCAGGCACGGCCCGCGTCCTGATGCTCGGGCTGGACGGCGCGGTACGGCGCGAACCACGGCGGCGGAGAGCAGGACCCACGGCGGATCCGGCGTCGCCCGGCACTCGAAATCTGCCGTGACGGGATCCAACTTCCCTGCCACACCAGTGATGTGTCAGATCCATTGACGGGCGGGTCTCCGAGCTGAACCATCGGCAGAGCCCGATGACAACCGCTTTCTCTCCTGCTGGAGGCATCCTCGTGGACAGCAAGCCATCGCACCGCAGATCGTTCCGACGTCGGGCCATTATCGGAGCAATCGGGGGTACAACGGCCGCCGCGCTTCTGCCGGTGTCCTCCGCGCACGCAGCAACCGATTACTTCGCTGCCGCATCCTCCTCGGCGTCGGCCGAGCAGGATCGCGCCTTCTTCGGGGTGTGGAACGCCGCTGCCGGCGCCTGGAGCGTCGCCGGTCGGCTGAACTACAGGGCCGCCTCGACCCTGGGGCCGGTGGAAGAGGCCGTCAAGGCCGGTGACTACGCGGCCGCCGGTGAGCGGCTGGCCGAGCACTTCGCCAAGCGGCAGGCGCGTTCCACTCTTCCGTTCCTGTACAACGGAACCTTCCGGCCCGGGCTCGTACCGCTGTTCATCGACCACATCTGGACGCTGGGCACTGGGGAGATCTACCAGGACGTCGTCACGGTGGGCCCGCAGGAGTCCACCGTCGAGGCCGATGTGACCGACGCGGTCACCCGGTCCTTCGCCACGGGCAACCTGATCTTCTTCCTCATGGCCCGCTACAAGGAGCCGTCCACGGCCGTCTTCCGCGGACGTGCCGCCGATGCCGGCGCTCCGGTGCTCGAGGTCACTCGCGCCGACGGCACCACCGCCACCTTCCCCGTCACCGCCGACACGTACATCAAGGCGGGCGATGACGCGTCCCGCGCCTTCGGCTCGGAGCCCGACCTGCAGGTGCGGGACGAGGGGACCGGTGCCTTCGGCTCCGAGACCCGTAAGGCCTATCTCTCCTTCCGCCTGGAGGGCGTCACCGAGCCGCCGAAGTCGGCCGTGCTCAAGCTCACCGGGCGCAACGCGACCACCGGGGACGAGAAGAAGATCATCGTCTACCAGACCACCGAAACATTCGACGAGGCCACCCGCACCTGGGCCAATACCGTCCAGAACACCTTCTCCTGGCAGGCCGACCCCGGCGGCTTCGACTGGAAGGGCCCCGCGGGCTCCGACCCCGAGTACAGCTACCAGCTTCCCCGTTGCTACTTCGCCGGCCCCATGGCCGACGCCTACCGGCACAGCGGCGACGAGGCCATCGCCGCGGGCCTCGTCGACCTGCTGACCGACTTCATCCAGGATGCCGACGGCTATGGCACGAACTACGGAGCCGGCTCGTTCCCGCGCAGCCTGGACACCGCCAACCGCATCGTCAACTGGGTCTACTCATACGAGATCCTGCGCACCAGCCCTTCCCTGGGCCCAGCGGCGTCCACGGCGATCCTGCGCACCTTCGACAAGTCCGGACAGTACCTGGCCGTCGCCACGCACCCGACCCCGAACTGGATGCAGGCGCAGAAGCAGGCCCTGGCCGCCATCGCCATCCACTTCCCCGAGTTCGCCGACAGTTCCGCGTGGCTGGACAACGCCGGTACTTTCCTCTCCAACCAGCTGAGCCAGGCCCTGTACCGGGACGGCGGCTACACCGAGGCCAGCGATGGCTACGCCACGGGGGTCGCAGCCACCTTCGCCGGCCTGGTCGCCCACTTCGCCGCCAACGGCCACGAGCTGGGCGGCGCCCAGGACCTCAGCCGGCTCGCTCACTTCCTCGCCGACGAGAACATGCCCAACGGCTGGGGGCCCGGCTACGGCGACGGCGGCACCGCGGACCGCCATTCCCTCTTCGTCAAGCTGGCAGACACGCTCGACGACGCCCAGCTGCGATACGTCGGCACCGGCGGGAAGGAAGGGACGAGGCCCGACCGTGACTCGGTGCTGTACCCCGACACCCGGGTGGCCGTGCTGCGCAGCGGATGGTCGGCTGACGCCTCGTACATGCGCTTCAACGCCGACCGGGGCGCGCACTCCCATCCCGACGAGCTGGCGGTCACCGTCTACGCACACGGCCGGTCGCTGCTGCCGACCATGGGCGCCTTCAGCTACAGCAACGATCCACGCAGCAACTGGCTGCGTATGACCACCGAATCGCACACCACCGTCGAGATCGACGGCAAGGCGCAGAACTCGAACAAGGCGGCTGCGTTCGACCTGTTCTCCACCAACGCGGTCTTCGACGTGGCACGGGCCTGGACCGACGGCACCTCCGGGGTGCGGCACACCCGGTCGGTCCTCTTCGTCCGTCCCGGGATGTGGCTCGTCTCGGACCAGCTCGACCCCGCGGACAGTGCGGAACACACCTACCGGCAGAACTGGCACCTCCTGCCCGATGCCAACCCGTCGCTCGCCTCCGATGGCAAGAGCACGTCCACGGCCTTCCTCCAGGGCGCCAACCTCCTGATCGCGCAGGCCCGCCCCGAGCGGCTCGGCGCAGAGATCCGGAACGGCTACTACTCGCCCGCGTTCTACAACATCTACGACACCAAGTACGTGACCTACACCCAGAAGGCCACGGGAGCGGCGACCTTCAACACCCTGCTGCTGTCCGCGCCGGGAGGAACCAAGCCCCGGGCCTCGGTGGACCACCTCCCCGTCGCGGGAGCACCCGACGACGCCGCCGGCGCGCTGGCGATCGACTTCGGCGGCGGGCACTCGGCGACCTACTGCATCGCACATGCCGCCCCCCGCACGCCGCTGCGGTTCGGGCGGCACAGCTGGGACGGTACGCTCGCCTACCTTGCCGAGGACGAGGGCGGCCGACAGACCTGGCTGCTGCACGGAGGCCGTCGGCTGACGTGTAAGGACACCGAGCTCGTCGCCTGTCCCGAACCCATGGCGGACGTGGCCGTCGTGCTCGACCCCAAGGCCCGCACCGTCATGCTCACCGGCTCCAAGCTCGTGGCGAGCACCAGCCGCGACAAGGCGATCCGTATACGCGCGCCCTGGGCCCGCACGGTGGCGGTCAACGGCCACATGGTCCGGTTCGACCGGCATGCCGGGTCGATCCTGGCCGCCGCGACCAGTTGATCCCGCAGCCCCATCTCAGAGGAGCAGCGCAGCGCCCGTGCGTAAACGGACACCCCATGTGATTGCGCGGGTCGTAGTTGGTGTGGTGGGTGGGTGTGAGCCGGGGTGTTGGGTGTTTCTGACACCCAGCACGAGACCCCGGGATCGGCGAGCCCGGGGCCTCGTGCGGTCAGGCTCAACGGCCGGACGATGGCGGTGTCACGCCCATTCCACCCCCAGTTCTGCGAGTGCGGCCCGCTGCTCCTGGGCGAGCTTGTCTCGCCTCGATTTGGTGTGACGTGCCGCTTGTGCGCCAGGAGCAGGATTTCGTCTCTGCGCCAGTGTTAGGTCATGTCGTCGGAGGCGTGACCTGGTAAAACGGCTGAGTACTTGATGGCAGCGACGTCCGCGCTCAGGAAGGACTGGCCGGCGGGAGAGCCAGCCACCGGCTCGGGCTGGCCGACGCGCAGCTTCCTACCCGGAAGCGGCACCAGCAGACTGCGAGCATCGCCGCCACCGGGCAGTGGGCCCATGCTGCGGCCGAGGAACGGCTGGCTCAGGCGCGGCGAGAGGCCGAGGGGCGGGTCGCCGACGTACTGCGGCGAGGGCTCGACGCGCTGTGCCGGAAGGTCGACGGGACGGCCGCTGCCGCGAAGACCGTGAAACGAAAGAAGACCGCGGTCAACGAGGTGTTCAATGCAGCTGTCGAACGCGGATACTTCGCACAGAACCCGCTGAACGGTCTTCGCTGGACGGCGCCAGAAGTCGCTGACGAAGTCGACCCCGACTGCGTGCCGAACCCGGCTCAGGTCGCCCGACTGCTTGCCGCAGTCAAGGCCCTACCTGGTCGTGGCCCTCACCTGTATGCGTTCTTCGGCTGTATGTATTACGCCGCCATGCGCCCAGCTGAAGTCATCCACCTGCGGAAATCCCAGTGTCGTCTGCCGACGAGCGGCTGGGGTCTTCTGAACCTGAAGGGCGGTGTCGTGACGGCCGGTAAGGGGTGGACGGATGACGGCGCTGTGCACGAGATCCACTCGCTGAAACGGCGAGCAGCCAAGGCCACACGGCCCGTGCCGATCCCCCAGTGCTCGTCCGCATGTTGCGCGAACACATCCGACGCTTTGGAGTGGCACCCGATGGGCGCCTGTTCCGCAACGCAGCGGGGAACTACATCGACGCCTCGGCGTAGGGCATCACTTGGGGGCGAGCGCGTGAGGCTGCTCTCACCCTTGACGAGCACGCCCTTGAGCTGGCGAAGCGCCCCTACGACCTGCGCCACGCCGGCATCTCGTTCTGGCTGGCCTCCGGCGTCGACCCCGCGGAGTGCGCACGCCGAGCCGGGCAGAGCATCCAGGTCCTCTTCCGCTACTACGCCAAGTTCCTGGCCGAAGCACGCAACCACGCCAACAACCTGATCGAGGAGTCCATGCGGCGGTGGGAGGAGCCGACGGACGATGTGGAGGGTGCGTTGGAGGACAGCCTGGCCCGGAAATGCCCCGGAACTGCTGGTCGAAGCTGGGATACCGGTGGGGGATATCGGGAGTAAGGCAGCATTTCGACTCGCTGCTCAGGTGTGCGCCGAGAAGGGCGCCTGACGGGCATCTGCCCTGGTCAGGCGCCCTTTTTCTATGCCTAGAAGAAGCCGAGCCTCTTCGACGAGTACGACACCGGAAGGTTCCGACCCTGCTGTCACCGGCGGGAGCGGGCCTTGTTCGCCGCGGTACGCATGCGTTTGGCCAGCCGCGTGTCGACGCCGCGCAGGCCCTCACCCAGCTCGGTGAGCACTTGGGCGGTGGCTGGGTGCTCCACTCGCCACAGCTTGTCCACCCGCTGTTCCAGCGCCTCCGGCGCCGTGTTCCAGTTCTCAAGGAAGCCCCGGGTCAGCGCCTCGCTCTCCTGAGAACCGGCGAGGATCGACAGTCCGTCGATGAGCAGCCACAATCCGGCCTCCTCCGCCCGCGCCGGGTCTACGCGTGCTTCTGCCCCAGGTCGTGCGCCCAGGGTCGTGATGGCCACCTGGCGGCACCCCTCGACGTCGGAGTCCGCTGCCTTGCGCAGCACGCGCAGTGCCCGGGGGTCGTCGAGGTCGGCCAGCACCAGTTGGGCGACGGCGCGCTTCGCCGCTGCCTCGGAGCCGTCTCCATCGCATGCGTCGAGCAGCCCTACCGCGGCATCCGCTGCCGAGCGGTGTTCCAGCCACCCTTTGACCTCCCGGCGCATCTCATCGGGGGAGTAGCCCAGGAGCCCCTGGAGCAGAGCGCCGGCGTCCGCCTCGGCATACTCACCGAGCAGCGGCGCAGGCAGACCGCACTCCATCAGGTAGGCGCGGAGCCCGTAGCGGCCGAGCGGGGTGAGCCGCATGCGGTCCCCGCGCCTGTCGCCCCGCGACCGGTCCGACGCAGCCGACGAGGTTCGCGAACCGCCGCCCAGCTCCTGTCCGCCCATGGCGTTCAGAAGTGTGCACAGAGCCTCCTCGGCCAATTCGTCGTCACCGGGCTCGTACTCCACCGCGCCCAGCAGGGCGAGCCCTTCTCCGAGCTCTCGGAAGGACGCTGCGAACAGCGCCTGGAAGAGATCGAACTCCGGCCCGTTCTCGCCCACCTCACGGCCCTTCGCACGCAGGTCCTCGACATCCACCCAGACGTCGTCCGGGGCGTCGTACAGCAGGCCGACCAGTCCGTCGGCGATCTCGGCCGTCAGTTCGCCCAGCTCACCGTGCAGCCCGTCCAGCACCCCCGTCTCACCGATCTCCTCCAGCAGATCGCCCATCGTGGCGGCCCAGAACTCCAGAAGGTCCCCGCCGGCGAAGTCGGTCGCCGTGCCACCCCACGCGCGGCCCCCGCTGATCGTGATCATCCCGCCATCCACGGCGAGCCACCACGGATCATCGAGTACGGCCACGTGCTTGGCGCTGCGCAGCGATTCCAACGCACGAGCCCGCGCGACAGCATCGGCATACGGCGAGTCGTCGCCGGCCAGCTTCCACAGCTGGAGTTCCTCGACGGCCTCACGGGCGAGCGCGGGCCGCAGCACCCGGCCGGCGGTGACCTGCCGTCCCTCGCGGCACCAGGCGGCGAGCCGCAGCGTCGCGTCGAAGAACGGAACACTCCGCACGGCAGCGACAAGGTCCTCCTGCGGCGCCAGGGTCACCGGGCGCAGCACAGGCATATCTTCGGCCGGTTCGTCGACTCCGGCATCGACCGGATCGCCCACCCGGCACTGCCCGCAGGTACACAACAACGCTACGTCCTCGGCGGTCAGCTGGCGGACACCGTCGCGCCTGGTCCGATCACCGGCCGGCGGCTTCGCTCTTGCGGACACCGCGTCCGGCGTCAACTGGGCCAGCCGCGCGGTGATCCCGTCCCGGTCGAAGGCCGCCGGATCGTAACCGGCCGCCCGCAACTTGGCGACAAGCTCACCGTACGGGCCATCCCCGGCCCCGTCCGGGGCGTCGAGACACTCCAGCACCTCGGCCAGCCCCCACGCGCCGCCGATGTCCTCGGCCGGTACACCGGCGCGACGCCCGCCGACGCAGCGCACTGTCCGCTCCGCGCCGACCGGGCGCGGCAGTGTCTTCTCCAGCGTGATCCTGTGTTCCCAGTCATCGCCGGCGTCGTAGACGTAGCGCAGCCGTGCTCCCTCCTCGGCCAGCACGTCGCCGAGCGCGGTGGCGTCCTCGTCGACGACCCCGCGGCCGAAGCCGAGATCGATGTCGGTGAGTCGGGCCGCATCGCCGTACCCCTGGCCGAACTCGTCGGTGAAGAGATGCAGATGGTCACCGTGCCATCCGAAGGCGACCTGGATGGCGTCGTGCAGCGTCCCGAGCGAGGTGTCGGACGGCAGCACGAGGCGCCGCCACAGGGGCGGTCTCGTGCCGTGCAGCACAATCTTCAACCGGAGATCGGACGGGGCCATCTTCCCGCTTCGCCGCATCTGTTGCTCCACCGCACCGGGGCCACTCGAACGGCCCCATCATGGCGCTGTCGGTGTACCCAGCTCAAACCCGGTTGTGGCGGCCACTGTCCTTCTGGACACACACGGTCTCGACGCCGCCCGCAGTAGATATGCTGTGTCTTTTTCCGGGCAGCGCAGGCGCTCGGGAGCCGACGGCCCTGCCAGTTACAGTTTTCGCAGCCCTCGACATGTGCAGACGCAGTGTGCTGCCGGGTTTCGTAGCCCGTCCGGGTGCCCGAGCCGCGTGACTACCTGGAAGCCCTGCGCTGCGTGGCGTGGAGGCGATGGACTACAGCTACGTGCTCATGGACCTCACCGTGTACGGATGCCAGGAGCTGTGGGAGGACTCGCCCCCCGGCTGGCCGCGTCGGCTTCTCCCAGTGGATCGGCTTCGGCAACGCCGGCGTCATCACCGACAACGACCCCGGTCATCGTGCTGTCCGGCCACCGCGAAGGTGAGTCGATCCGGTACTCCGAGCTTCCTCGCAGGCGACGTCGAAGTGGCTCCGGACCATGCCCAGCTTCTCCAGCTGGGTGATGCGGTCCTCGTCCAAGGTGCCGCGGGCGTCGCGCCGGCCGATGCCGACGCGACACCTAAGGCCGCGGCTCCGGCGGCCGTGGAGAGGACGGTTCTGCGGTGGGTTCCCTTGCGGGGCTGCTGTGACATGCGGGTCATGGCCATGGCCCTGCCAAACAGCCCACAAGGGGGAGGCACGCTCAGAGCGGGCGCAGCAGCCCGTCCGCGTGGTTCAGGACGTACCCGGCCACGTCGGCGCCCAGCTTCACGCCGGCCTCGTCCGCAGAGCGCGTGTGGATGCCGGAGAGGATCCGCGCCTCGACGTTGTCGGCGGTCAGCCCGTGCCAGTCCGTGTACGTACGGGTCACGCCGGGAGCGGTGGGGGACGTCACCCGGTACGGCGCGGTGTGCCGCCCGGCGAGGGCGTTCAGCACGCTCTCCCCCGCCCCCGCGTAGCTGTTGTGGCCGCTCGGGTAGTCCGGGTGCGCGGGCGTCTCGTGCAGCGGCGTCCACGTCGGGTCCCGGTCGATGTCGCCGGTACGGATGGCCGTGACGGGACGCCACCGCAGATAGTGGTACTTGCTGTCGGAGGTGGCGATCTGCGTGTCCACGAGCGCGACATGGAACAGCGACACCAGTTCGGCCCGTTTCGCCGCCGACTGCGGCGCACGGTCCACCGCGACCCGCAGCGGCCCGGTCCACACGGTCAGGGTGGAACCGAGCCAGAAGGTGGCGGTCTCCGTCTGGCGGGCGGTTCGCCTGGTGCTGTCCACGGCGCCGGACGCTCGCACCTCGGCCAGATCCGCCTTGTAGCGGCGGGAGTTCAGCGCGGGCGGCGGGCCGAGCCGGAACTGGTCGGCGCTGCGCAGCACAAAGGGCTTGGCGAGCCGGTTGCCATACTGAATGGCCAGGCTGTACGAGGGCGGTGTCGGCTGCCACACGCCGGGCGCGGCCGGTGGCACCGGGAACGGCGCGTTCGACGAGGCCGGGTCGAGGCCGTCGCCCTCCCGGGAGGCCAGGGCGAGACGGGCCTGGCGGCTGCCCTCGGCCACGCCCTTGTCTTCGGCGGGGCCGTCCGGGATGCGGTTCAGGGTGTCGCGAAGTGCTGCGTCCAGCTGCTCGGTACGGGCCGGGGCCAGGGCTGCCAGGGCGTCGTGCACCGCGGAGGCCAGCGCCGCGTCCTGGTAGTCGCGGCGCTCGACGCCCCTGGGTACGGCCTTGGTGGCACGGGCCGCGGCGAGCCAGCTGATCGCCCAAGTACGGCTGTTGGTGATCTGCGTCGGGGCGCCGGCCGCCGCGACGGTCGCGGCCGTGGTGTCGTACCAGTCGAGCGCCACCGAGGAACGCCCCTCGGCGGGCTCCGCGGCAACCGGCGGGGCCGCGACGGCGGTGGCCAGCAGCGCGGAGGCGCCGACAGCCACCATGGCCGTGCGGATCGTCAACGAATTCACAAACACTCCTTCAGGGATTCGTCTCAAGTGGGTGCGACGCAGGTCGAGGCGGCACGGCTGGTGTGCTCGCGACGGACCGTAGAGGAGTACGCGCGACAGGCCACCAAGGTTCATGCAGTGGCCACACAACTTTGACCGTGAAGAAGCAGGCTCCTCACGGGACTTCCGCGACCTGGTCGTCCGCGCCCGCATCCAACTCGGCGGCCCGATCGTGTTGGTCCGGGACAACGTCCGCCTTCACCTGACCGCAGGCATGAAGGAGTTCATTGACGCGAACGCCGACTGGCTCACCGTGTTCCAACTGCCGGCCTACGCACCCGACCTCAACCCGACCGAAGGCGTCTGGGCGATGGTCAAGCGCGACATCGGCAACCTGGCCGCAGCCGACCTCGGCCAGATCACGAAAGCAGTGAAGCGCCGCCTCAAGAAGATCCAGTACCGCCCGGACCTGCTCGACGGCTGCCTCACCGGTACTGGCCTCCTCCCGCCCAGCCTCCCGACCCAGCGACCCCCCTCGCCCCTATCAGGTCCCGCAGAGGCCGTCGCACAGGCTCAGACACTCCTGCCCGCACGCGTCTCGCCACGCTGATTGGCCCGCGATGTCCATAACATGGCGGCGTGAGTCGAGAGGTCGAGGATCTGAACCGGCGCCTGCTCCGCGCCCGCGACGCGATGGACCGCGCCTACGCCGAGCCGCTCGACGTTCGCGCCATCGCGTCGGTGGCCCATATCTCACCGGCGCACTTCAGCCGCTGCTTCCGCACCGTTTTCGGAGAGACGCCACACCGCTACCTGCAGCGGCGGCGGGTCGAGCGTTCGATGTTCCTGCTGCGGGAGACCGACCGCAGCGTCACCGATGTCTGCTTCGACGTCGGCTTCACCAGCGTCGGCACCTTCAGCCGGACGTTCCGGAAGATTGTGGGACAGACGCCGTCGGGCTACCGCAGGGGCAACGGCCCGATCGTCGTGCCCAACTGCGTCCAGATGGCGTACACCCGACCGCGGGCGGCGGCCCAGAAGACGCCGGTGGCGACACCATCGAGCAGTTTTGGATAAGCCACCGCCTGGGCGGCTTCCCAGAGTGTGCACGTCGAGTCCGGCGGGCACCGCTTTATATATGGTGACCAGGAACTTCTTGAACTCGATTGCCCGGTGACGGGTGGAGTTCGCCGATGACAGTGCCGTCGGGCGATGTTGAACGCGGCAAACAGACTGGTGATGCCGTGTCGCAGGTAGTCGTGGGTGCTGCGCTCGGGCATGCCCGGCAGCACCGGCTGGGACCGGACCGGCTGGGCGGGCCGACGTTGAGTGTATGGGCCAAGGATGAGCGTGATTCCGACGGTTGGCTGCCGTTGTGGCGGCCTATGGAGGACAGTTGCCGCCGAGGCCGGGCGGTTGTGGGGCGAGTGGCTGTCGCTGTCCGGAGGCTGATCGCCGGTGCGCTGCCTGGTGGGGAGGTGGATGCGCGCCGGTTGGTGGTGTGGCCTACCAGATCGGCACCTTCAGCGGCGCCTTGCCGGTGCGCTGGTTGACTCGTCGACAACAGTCCAGGTGGTGCTTCGTCAGCTCCGTCGATCCGGTGCGGCCGGGGGCAGGAACGCGCTGAGCACCGTGCGGATGCCGGGTTCGGGGTCAAACTCGTCCTCTGGCATAACGATCTGATGGAAGATCAGGCCATCGACGTAGTCGAAGAGGATCCTGCAGTGCTCCCGCGGTGCGGGCGACCCGAGGTCCGCCAGCCACTTCGAGGTCAGTTCGATCAGCGACTCGCGCGCCCGGCTCAGCGGCTCGCGCACCGCGGGGCGGACGATGCCCTCGAGCGC
>NZ_JBIAXG010000019.1:0-143358 GCF_042896465.1 Streptomyces sp. NPDC001292 | reverse complement strand
ACCTCCCACGCCCTTCAGGCAGTGGGGGAGCATCGCAAGGCGGAGCGTCGCCCGCGTACTGGACGTGCTCGGGTGATGCGACAACGCGGCGAGGTACCGTGCCGGGCGCCGCGAGCCGGTGAACCTTCCCGGTCACAGCACCAGCTAGAGGGCCTGTCCCGCGGCGACCGCCGATTCCCTGCGCCTGATCCGCCGGACAGGCGCAGCCGACCGTGCCGCCTCGCCGTAGGCGGGGGCACTCGTGCCGGCGGGGGAGGGATCGGGCAAGCTGTGACGTCCCACGACGGTGGCGCCGCGCGTGCGCACCCGTGCCGGAATCCGGCCGTACCCGTGCGGCGGGATGGCGCGCCCCGTGGCGGGACGACCGAACTGGAGGCAGGTGTGCTGGCGGAGTCACGGCCGGTGGGGGACTCTCAACCGCAGGAGCGGCCGTCGCGGCGGATCCTTCGCGACGAGACGCTGCTCGTCCTCGGGCTTTCGCTCGGGGCGAGCGCGGTGTCCGCGCTGATCAGCTTTGTCGGCTCGGTCACCAAACCCGGTGGGCTCAAGGACCAGGCCGCCACGCTCAACGCCTCCGCCGCTCCGGGCCGTCCCTGGCTCGACCTCGCCTGGCAGCTGTTCGGGATCGCCACGGCCCTGATCCCCGTGGCCCTCGTCGCCCACTTCCTGCTGCGCGAGGGGCGGAGCCTGCGCGCGCTCGGCTTCGACCGCGCCCGCCCCTGGCCGGACCTCGGCCGCGGGGCGCTGGTCGCGGCGGTGATCGGCAGCACCGGCATCGCCTTCTACCTGGCCGCCCGCGCGTTCGGCTTCAACCTCACCGTGGTGCCCGAGGCGCTGCCCGCCGTGTGGTGGAAGTTCCCGGTGCTGATCCTGTCCGCGCTGCAGAACGCCGTCCTCGAAGAGGTCATCGTCGTCGGCTATCTGCTGCGCCGGCTCGGGCAGTTGGGCTGGACCCCGGGGTCCGCGCTGGTGACCAGTTCCGTACTGCGCGGCTCGTACCACCTCTACCAGGGCATCGGCGGCTTCGTCGGCAACATGGTGATGGGCGTGGTCTTCGTCCGGCTGTACCGGCGGTGGGGCCGGGTCGGCCCGCTCGTGGTGGCGCACTCCCTGCTCGACATCGGCGCGTTCGTGGGCTACGCACTGCTGGCCGGGAAGGTGGGCTGGCTGCCGACGGCGTGAGCGGCACGGGGAGTCCGCGACGGCGTACGAGAGCCGTCCGCGAGGGGTGGACCGGTGCCGTCGGTGAGGGGCGTACGAGTGCCGTACGCCCCTTTCGGGTTCCTGGGCGAGTCCCTAGACGAGCAGGTCGCCCTCGATGACGGTGACCGCGTGGCCGGTGAGCAGGGTGCGGTCGCCGCGCAGGCCGGTGCGCACGAGGCCGGAGCGGGCGGAGGCCTGGAGCCCGGTGAGGTCGAGGCGGCCGAGGCGTTCGGACCAGTAGGGGGCCAGGGCCGTGTGGGCGCTGCCGGTGACCGGGTCCTCGTCGATGCCGACGTTGGGGAAGAAGCACCGGGAGACGAAGTCGTAGCCGCGGGCGGGGTCCTCGGCGCGGGCGGTGGCGATGATGCCGCGCGCGGAGTGGGCGGCGAGGGCCTTGTGGTCGGGGGCGAGGCCGCGGACGGTCTTCTCGTCGGCGAGTTCGAGGACCAGGTCGCCGACGTCGGCCCCGGTGTCGTAGGCGGTGCGGGGCTCGGCGCCGAGGGCCCGGGCGACCCCGTCGGGGACGTCCACGGCGGTGAGCGGGGCGGTCGGGAAGTCCAGGGTGATCGCGCCGTCGCCGGCCGGGCTCGCGATGAGCACACCGCTGCGGGCGGCGAAGCGCACCGGTCCCTCGTGGGCGCCCGTCGTCCACAGGACATGGGCGGTGGCGAGCGTGGCGTGACCGCACATCGCGACCTCGGTGGCGGGCGTGAACCAGCGCAGCGCCCAGTCGGCCTCACCGCCCTCGGGCAGCCGGTGGGCGAACGCCGTCTCGGCGTGGCTGACCTCCAGCGCCACCTTCTGGAGCCAGTCGTCCTCGGGGAAGGCGTCCAGCAGCAGCACCCCGGCGGGATTGCCGGCGAAGGGACGGTCGGTGAAGGCGTCGACGATTCGAATCCGCATGCCCCGACGGTAAGGGCTCCGGCGAGCGGCGGACCAAGGCCAATCCGGGCACGGCGGCCTTGGGACGGAGGAACCGGCAGTTCGGAGAGGATGGCCAAAGCGAGCTGTTCCGATATATCGTTGAAGCATCGTGACAGATCGACGGCGGAATGGAGTGGTTGCGATGCGTACCCATGGGTTCGAGCACGGGCACCGGCAGGGCGGTCCCCGGCGCGGCCGCGGCGGCTTCGAGGAGCGCCGGGCGGCCTTCGGGCCCTTCGGTCCGGGCGGACCGGGGTTCGGCCCCGGCTTCGGGCCGGGTTTCGGTCCGGGGCACTGGGGCGGCCGAGGGCGCGGCGGGCCGCGCGGCCGGGCCCGGCGCGGTGATGTACGGGCCTCGATCCTGGCCCTGCTGAAGGACCGTCCCATGCACGGCTACGAGATGATCCAGGAGATCGCCGAGCGCAGCGGCGGGGCGTGGAAGCCGAGCCCCGGCTCGGTCTATCCCACCCTCCAGATGCTGGAGGACGAGGGTCTGATCGTCAGCGAGAGCGAGGGCGGCAAGAAGCTGTTCTCGCTCACAGAGGCGGGCCGTACCGCGGCCGACGAGGGGCCGGACGCGCCCTGGGAGGAGGCCTCGCGCGGTGTCGACTGGGAGGCACTCGGCGAGATCCGGCAGGCCGGCTTCGGTCTTATGGAGGCCTTCGGCCAAGTGTGGAAGACCGGCAGCAAGGAGCAGCGGGAGAAGGCGCTCGCCGTCATCAACGAGGCCCGCAAGAAGCTGTACCTGATCCTCGCCGACGAGGGCTGACCGCCAGGCCGCGGGAGCCGGAAGCCCTCGGGTGCGGGGGGCTTCCGGCTCCCGTGCCCGAGGGCCGCCGGCGACCCGCGCGCCTGTGCGCTCCCCGGGGAGCGGCTGTGCGGATGCGTCCCGATCTCATCCGTGAGGAGGAGATTTCAGCGGTCCGGGTCCACTTCCCGTGGGACGCCGAAATGCTTCCCGCCGGGGATGACCGGAGCCGGAGAGGCTGGTGAGCTGGACGATGTGCAATCCCGTGTTCCCCGGCAGCCGCCCTCCGGGCAGGAGGCCCTCCGTCCGGACGGCCACGCCCGGCTCAGTGCCGAACTGACGGCGGCGGTCGCCGGTGCCCGAAGGAGGGCGGTCCGGGACGGGGACCGGCAGATCGACACCGCCCATCTGCTGCACACGCTCCTGGAGTCCGACCCCGAGGTGCACGCCCTGTTCGGCGGCGGACCGCAGATCGCCCGGCTGCTCGGCTACCTCGTGCAGCGCAGCATCGGATACGGCCTGCGCTGGCAGGGCACCGTCGAGGACTCCGGCGCCCTGCCCGTGGTGACCGAGTCCGACGGCCTCTCGCCGGTGGCCTTCGCCGCCCTGGAGCACGCCTGCGAGCGGGCGGCCCGGCGAGGCGACGGGCTGGCGCGCGGCGTCGACCTGCTCGCGGCGATCGTCGTGGACCCGCAGGCGCGTGCCGTCGAGGTGCTCACCGGGGCCGCGATCGACGCGGGGGAGCTCGCCGCGCGGCTCGACGACGATGCCAAGGAC
Source organism: Streptomyces sp. NPDC001292 (assembly GCF_042896465.1). Classification (NCBI taxonomy): domain Bacteria; kingdom Bacillati; phylum Actinomycetota; class Actinomycetes; order Kitasatosporales; family Streptomycetaceae; genus Streptomyces; species Streptomyces sp. NPDC001292. The sequence continues at coordinate 139,706 of NZ_JBIAXG010000019.1, read as the reverse complement.
TGTCCGGGGGAGTACGCCGCGGACGGTGGGCCCACCCACTGAGCGGGGCGGGAGGGTTGGCCGGGGCTCATGTGCCGTCGGTAGGTTCGGTGCCTTTTGCCTGATGTGCCCGGTGATGGCCCCGTCCAGGCGATGAGACAGGTGCCATCGAAGATGACGCTCATGTCATCGCCTGTCATCATGTGCCGGTGCGTACGTCTCAGATCAGTCAGGGCCGCCCCGGCAAGGGTGTCGGGCTCGGTCTCGCGCTCCTGTCCGCGGTCGCCTTCGGCGGTTCCGGTGTCGCGGCCAAGCCGCTGATCGAAGCGGGCCTCGACCCGCTGCACGTGGTGTGGCTGCGCGTCACCGGCGCGGCCCTGGTCATGCTGCCGCTCGCCGTACGCCACCGCGCGCTGCTGCGCACCCGCCCCGCGCTGCTCGCCGGGTTCGGCCTGCTCGCCGTCGCCGGTGTCCAGGCCTGCTACTTCGCCGCGCTCTCCCGGATCCCCGTCGGGGTCGCCCTGCTCATCGAGTACCTCGCGCCCGCCCTGGTGCTCGGCTGGGTCCGCTTCGTGCAGCGGCGGCCGGTCACCCGGGCCGCGGCCTTCGGCGTGGTCCTCGCGGCGGGCGGACTCGCCTGTGTCGTCGAGGTGTGGTCCGGTCTGAGCTTCGACGTCCTCGGACTGCTGCTCGCGCTCGGCGCGGCCTGCTGCCAGGTCGGCTACTTCGTGCTGTCCGACCAGGGCGGCGACGCGGGCGACGCGGCCCCGAACCCGCTCGGCGTCATCGCCTACGGACTGCTGATCGGCGCCGCCGTCCTGACCGTCGTGGCACGCCCCTGGAGCATGGACTGGTCGGTGCTCGCGCACGGCGCGGACATGAACGGGACCTCCGTCCCGGCCGTTGCCCTGCTGCTGTGGGTCGTACTGGTCGCCACGGTCCTCGCGTACGTCACCGGGGTGCTCTCCGTGCGGCGGCTCTCGCCGCAGGTCGCCGGGGTGGTGGCATGCCTGGAGGCGGTCATCGCGACCGTGCTGGCCTGGGTGCTGCTCGGCGAGCGCCTCTCGGCCCCGCAGGTCGTCGGTGGCGCGGTCGTCCTGCTCGGCGCGTTCATCGCGCAGTCCTCCACCCCGGCGAAGGGCTCGGCGGAACCGGTGGCGAGCGGCGGGGCGGAAAGGGAGTTGTCGGCCCGGGGAACGGCGGCCTAGAGTGCGGATCATGCGTTCGGACACACTCGTTCTCCCGCCTCCGGCCGTCTGAGGCGGGCCATCCGGTGAGCGCGCCCGGCGGTGAGCCGGGCCGAACGGTGCTGCCCGCAGAGGAAGTCCGCACGACCCCGACCGACGGGGTCCTGCCCCCCGAACTTCTGCACCTCTGCGGAGACGACTCGTGTCCCATGCTTCTTTTGGCCTGCCCGTCGGGCGTGGCCTGCTCTACCTGATCGTCGCCGGTGCCGCCTGGGGCACCGCCGGCGCGGCCGCCTCGCTGGTCTACCGGACCAGCGACATCGGGCCGGTCGCCCTGTCCTTCTGGCGCTGCGCCGTCGGCTTCGTCCTGCTGCTCGCCGCGCGCCTGCTGCGCCCGCGCGTGCGACCGGCCGTGCCGGTGCCGCTCGGCCGCAGGCTGCTGCGGGCCGGTGCCACCGGCGTCGGCCTCGCCGTGTTCCAGACGGCCTACTTCGCCGCCGTCGCGGCCACCGGACTGGCCGTGGCGACCGTCGTGACCCTCGGCGCCGGGCCCGTCCTCATCGCGCTCGGCGCCCGCCTGACGATGGGCGAACGGCTCGGCCGGGCCAACCTGACCGCGGTCGCCGGGGCGCTGGCCGGTCTCGGGGTGCTGGTGCTGGGCAGCGGCGGTGCCGCCGTACGGCCGTGGGGCGTGCTGCTCGCCCTGGTCTCGGCGGCCGGCTACTCCGCGATGACGCTGCTCACCCGCTGGTGGGGCCGCGACGGCGCAGCCGACCACTCCGGCACGACCCTCGGGGCGTTCGCGGTCACCAGCCTGTGCCTGCTGCCGTTCGCGATGGGGGAAGGACTGGTGCCGCACACCGACGACCCTGTACGGGTGCTGTGGCTGCTGGCGTACATCGCCTCGGTCCCGACGGCCCTGGCCTACGCGCTCTACTTCGCGGGCGCGGCCGTCGTGCGGTCGGCCACGGTCTCGGTGATCATGCTGCTGGAGCCGGTCAGCGCGGCGGTGCTGGCCATCGTCCTGCTCGGCGAACGGCTGACGGCGGCGACCCTCGTCGGCACCGCCCTGATGCTTGGCTCGGTCGCGGGCCTCGCTCTGGCAGAGGCACGCGGAACGCGGGCCGCGCTGGAGGAACCGGCGCCCGTGTGACGCCGGACGGACCCGTGTTGCGGGCCCGTCCCCCGGGGCGGGGCCCGCTCGGTCGTCACCGGGCGGGCTGTTACCGGGTGGGGGCCGCTCGGTCGTCACTGGGCCGGGTCGTTACTGGGCGGGGCTCGCTCGGTCGTCACTGGGCCGGGTCGTTACTGGGCGGGGCTCGCTCGGTCGTCACTGGGCCGGGCTGTTACCGGGTGGGAGCCGCTCGGTCGTCACCGGGCGGGCTGTTACCGGGTGGGAGCCGCTCGGTCGTCACCGGGCGGGCTGTTACCGGGTGGGAGCCGCTCGGTCGTCACCGGGCCGGGCCGTCAGGCCGTTACCGGGGCGGGTCCGCCCGCCCGTCACCGGGGCGGGTGCGCCCGGTCAAGGTGCGCCGGGCCGTTATCGGGAGGGGTCCGCCCGACTGCCAGCGAGGCGTGTCCGCCGGGCCCCTGACGGGACGGGGCCGCCCGGTCGTCATCGGGAGGGGGTCCGCCCGCCCGTCACCGGGGCGGGGCGGCCCAGTCGTCGCCGGACGGGCCCGGTCGCTCAGCGCCCGTCGTGCTCCGCGAGACCGTCCTGGGCCCGGGCGGACCGCTTGCCCGGGTACTTGAACCTGGCGCGCGCGTCGGTCATTTCCAGCCGCATCTCACGGATGCCGGACAACAGCGCATCACAGCGCCGTGAGATAGCCGGGGAGCGCGGTGCCGGGGGCCAGATCGGCGTCGGCGAGGGGAGTGCCGTACTCCCTGCGGACCGGGACCACTCCGGCCCAGTGAGGCAGGGAGAGGTCCTCGGGCTCGTCGTTCACGCCGCCGACGCGCAGCTTGGCGGAGACCTCGGCCAGGTCCAGGCTGAGCACGGCGGTCGCGGCCAGTTCCTTCGTGTTGGCGGGGCGGGAGTCGGCCGACCGGCCCGGCACCACGTGGTCGACCAGCGCGTCCAGGGCCACGCGCTTCTCCTCGGGGTCGGTGACCTGGTGGGCGGTGCCGTGCACCACCACGGAGCGATAGTTGATCGAGTGGTGGAAGGCGGAGCGGGCCAGGACCAGGCCGTCGACATGGGTGACCGTCAGGCAGACCGGCAGCCCGGGGTCGGCCTTGCCGGCCATCCGCAGCGGGCGTGAGCCCGTCGAACCGTGCACGTAGAGCCGATCGCCGACCCGGGCGTACAGCGTCGGCAGCACCACGGGCGCGCCGTCGCGGACGAAGCCGAGGTGGCAGACGTAACCCTCGTCGAGTATCGCGTGCACCAGATCCCTGTCGTACGACGCCCGGTCGGCGGAGCGGGTGGGCACGGTCCGGTCGGTCGGGGTGTAGGCGGGCGGCGACGCCGGCGGCTGGGTCTCCTGCATTGCGCTCTCCATTGCACTAGTGCATAATCTGCTTTGTGCTAGGAGAGTATCGGATCGAGGGGCGTCGCGCAGCAGAGATCGCGGCGAGCGTCGAGCGCGCGGTGGGCTCCGGAGACCTGGAGCCGGGACAACCGCTGCCGCCCATGCGGGAGTTGGCGGCCCAGCTCGGGGTGAACCCCAACACCGTCGCGGCCGCGTACCGGACCCTGCGCGAGCGTGGGGTCATCGAGACCGCCGGGCGCCGCGGCAGTCGGGTGCGGCCCGCGCCCGCCACGACGGGACGGGACCGTGTCCGCGTGGACGTGCCCGAAGGGGTGCGCGACATGTCGAGCGGCAACCCGGATCCGGCGCTGCTGCCGTCGCTGGCACCCGCCTTCGCGGCGGCCGCCGCACTGGGCGACCGTGAGCCGGTGCTCTACGGGGACGTGGCCGTGGAGCCGGAGCTGGCCCGCATCGCCCGCGCCGCGCTGGACGCCGACGGGGTGCCGGACGGTCCGCTCGCCGTCCTCTCCGGTTCGCTCGACGGGGTGGAACGAGTCCTCGCCGCCCACCTCAGGCCCGGCGACACCGTCGCCGTCGAGGACCCCGGGTGGGGCCGCACCCTCGACCTCGTCCCCGCGCTCGGACTGCGCACGGCGCCGGTGCGGGTCGACGACGAGGGCCCGCACGCCGACGACGTGCGCCGCGCCCTCACGGACGGCGCCCGCGCGCTGATCGTCACGGCCCGGGCGCAGAACCCGACCGGCGCCGCGGTGAGCGCCACGCGCGCGCGTGCCCTGCGGGCCGTCCTCCGGGAGCATCCGGAGACCCTGCTGATCGAGGACGACCACGGCCACGGCATCGTGGACCTGCCCCCGCATCCGCTCGCCGGTGCCACCCGGCACTGGGCCTTTCTGCGCTCGGTCGCCAAGGCGTACGGCCCCGATCTGCGGCTCGCCGTGCTCACCGGGGACGGGACCACCGTCGACCGGGTACGCGGCCGGCAGCGCCTCGGACCCGGGTGGGTGAGCCGCCTGCTCCAGCGCGCCGTGGTACGGCTGTGGGCGGACCAAGCCCTGGACTCGCACGCGGTGGCCGCGGCCTACCGGCGGCGGCGCGACCTGCTGACCGGCGCGCTGGCCGACCGCGGCATCGCGGCCCACGGGCGCAGTGGGATGAACGTGTGGGTGCCCGTCCCGGACGAGACCGGCGTGGTCGCGAGCCTGCTGCACGCCGGCTGGGCCGTCGCCCCCGGCGCCCGTTTCCGGCTCGCCGCCCCGCCCGGCATTCGGATCACCGTCTCCACCCTGCGGGACGAGGAGACCGAGCCACTCGCGGACGCGGTGGCGACGGCCCTTCGCCCGGCGCCCGCGCGCAGTTACGTCTAGCGCTGTGACCGGAAGGGTTCACCGGCTCGCGACGTCCGGCACGGCATCTCGCCGCGTTGTCGCATCACCCGAGTACGTCCAGTACGGGGGCGACGCTCCGCCTTGCGATGCTCCCCCACTGCCTGAAGGGCGTGGGAGGTGCCCCCGGCACCGGACGCCGCGAGCTTCCCGGCAAACCTTCCCGGTCCTAGTGCCCCAACAGGCAACGTTCGCCCCGTCGCGACGCCCGGCACGCACTCTCGCCGCACCGCCCGAAAGCCCAAGTACGCCCAGTACGAGGACTTCCGGTCGGCACACCGAGAGCACGCACCGGACGCCGCTCCTCAACGGGCAAACGTTGCCTGCCGGGGCACTAGGTCGTGTCCAGGGGCGGGCCAACTGAAGGCGTCTGCCGCTAAGCCGTCGTGGCCGGCTCGGGGCGGGAAGGGGGCTCGGGGGTCTGCGGGTTGGAGGCGGGCGTCTGGTCCGGCCGGGATGTGCCGGGTCGGGCGGACGGGCCGCGGCTCTTCGGGCGGGCCTGGGTCAGGGCCGCGCCCGCCAGTACGATCACCGCGCCGACCGGGGTCGACCAGGTGAGGGTCTCGCCGAGCACGGCGACGCCGGCGGCGGTGGCGATCACCGGGACGAAGTACGTGACCATCTGGGCCGTGGTCGGCCCGACCTCCGCGACCAGGCCGTACTGGACGAGCATCGCGAAGCCGGTGCCCAGGGCGCCCAGGGCGGCGATCGCGAGCAGTGGCATGACGGGCAGCCGGTCAGGAGCGCTGGTGAACAACGGCGTGACGACGGCAAGTTGCACCGTGGCCAGCAGCAACTGCCCGCCGGTCAGCGACAGGTGGGACTCGGTGGAACCCGCCAGGGTGCGCCGGACGTAGATCCAGCCGACCGGGTAGCTCAGCGAGGCCAGCAGCGCCATCGCCGTGCCGCCGGCATCCAGTCCGTGGAAGCCCTGCCAGGCGCCGAGCACCGTCAGTACACCGAGGAAGCCCAGTCCGAGGCCCGCGACCCGGAGCCGCGTCGGGCGGTCCTCGGAGAGGGCGACGAGGGACAGGGCCATGCCCCACAGCGGCGAGGTCGCATTGCAGATCCCGGCGAGGGTCGAGGGGATCGTCAGCTCCGAGTACGCGAAGAGCGAGAACGGCAGCGCGTTGAGGAAGAAGGCCGCGACCGCCAGATGCCCCCAGGTCCGCGCACCGCGCGGCAGCCGCTCCCGCTTCACCGCCAGCGCCACCGCGAGCACCGCCGTGCCGAACACCAGCCGTCCGAGCGTCACCTGGAAGGGGGCGAAGCCGTCCGTCCCCACCTTCATGAACAGGAAGCTGAAGCCCCAGACCAGCGACAGGAAGGCGAAACGGATCCGCCAGTGCACGGGGCGGCGCGCCGGTCCGGCGGGGCCGGGCGGGGACTGCGGGGAGGCGGGCGAGGTGCTGCTCATGGTCGTACGATGCACGCCCACGACCTCGTAGCACAATCGAGAATTGGCGTGAGATATCTCGTAGCATCGCTTACATGTTGAATCTGGAGCGCCTGCGCACGCTGGACGCCCTCGCCCGGCACGGCTCGGTCAGCGGTGCCGCGGAGGGGCTGCACGTGACGACGTCGGCCGTCTCCCAGCAGATGGCCAAGCTGGAGCGGGAGGTGGGCCAGCCGCTTCTCGCCAAGAACGGCCGGGGAGTACGGCTCACGGACGCCGGACGGCTGCTCGCCGAGCACGCGACGCGCATCCTGTCGCAGGTCGAGCTCGCCCAGGCGGATCTGGAGGCGCAGCGCGGACAGGTGGTCGGCGAGCTGCGTCTTGGCGCGTTCCCCACCGCCGCGCGCGGGCTGTTCCCGGCCGCCCTGTCCCACCTGCGCGACCGGCACCCGGGACTGCGGGTCCGCACCGTGGAAATGGAGCCGGCCGCCGCCGTGCGCGCCGTGCTGCGCGGCGACGTGGACCTGTCCGTCGTCCTCGACTGGTACAACAAGCCGCTGCCCGTGCCGGACGGGCTCACCCGGGCCGCGATCCTCGACGACCCCGCCGACGTGGCACTGCCCGTCGCGCATCCCCACGCCGACCGCGCCGAGGTCGACCTGGAGGACTTCGCGGACGACGACTGGGTCACCTGGGGCGAGGCCGAGTTCTGTGACGAGTGGCTGCTGGACACCCTGCGCTCCAAGGGCGTCGAACCGCGCATCGCCCACCGCGCGGAGGAGCACGCCACCCAGCTCGCCCTGGTCGCCGCCGGCCTCGGCGTGTGCGTGGCGCCCCGGCTCGGGCGCGGGCCGCTGCCCGCCGGGGTGCGGACCGTCCCGGTGCGGCAGGTGGTGCGACGGCACGTCTACGCCGTCTGGCGCGCCGACGCCGACCGCCGGCCCTCCATCCGCGCGGCCGTCGACGCCCTGCGGACGGTGGGCGCGCGGCTCGCCTGAGACGCCGCCCGCTGCCCGTCCTGCACCGGGCCCAGCTTGCGGAAGTCCCAGGAGACGATCTTCTCCGGGCCCAGCCGCAGCCACGCGTGCCGGCCGTCGTGTGCTCCTCCAGACCGAACTCGCGGGCGAACAGCGTCCCGGGCAGGTCGAGTTCGGCGCACAGTTCCCCGGTGCGCGGTGCCTCGCCCACGAGACCCTCCGTGCCGGACAGCTCCGCGCCCCGCAACTGGTCGTACTCCTCGCCCGTGCCGACGACCACGGCCACCCGCGGATCACGGCGCAGATCGGCCCAGCGCCTGCTGCGCACCACGGAGTAGAGCCACAGCGAGGTGCCGTCCCAGACGAACCACAGGGCGCTCACGTGCGGAGCACTGCCGGGCGACACGGTGGCGACCCGGCATGCGCGCCGGGTGGTCGGGAACTCGTCCGGCTCGCCCGGCGTCATCATGATCTTCCGGCCCGGGCGCTGAGTGACGGTCATGCGGCCCTCTCCCGTCCTCTCCCACGCGGGGGGCACCCTCCGACGCCCTCCGCGACAACTCGCCCCACCCACCGCGGGTGTCAGGCGAGCCTGATCGCGCCGTCCGCGACCGAGATTGTCCTGGCGGGCAGCGGCTTCAGGGCCGGGCCCTTCTTGACGCTGCCGTCGGCGGTGGAGAACTCGCTCTGGTGGCACGGGCAGACGATCACGCCGTCGGCTATCCGGTTCACCGCGCAGCCCTGGTGGGTGCAGGTGGAGGAGAAGGCCTTGAACTCGCCCTTGGCCGGCTGCGTGACCACCACGCCCTGGCTGCCGAAGACCTTGCCGCCGCCCTCGGGAATGTCGGAGGTCTTCGCGAGCACGGTGCCGCCGGAACCCGCGGCGGCGCCGTCACCGCCCGAACCGCCGGTCGTGTCGGACCCGTTCTGGGTGGTGGACGCACCGGAGGTCGACTTGTCGCCCGATCCGCACGCGGTCAGTGCGGCGGCGAGACCCGCCGCGCCCACCGCCGCCACCACCGTGCGGCGGGCCGGTGCCTCCTGGGGCTGAAGCGATTCGCTGGTCATGCCGGTGTTCCCCTTTCCATGCAGACTGCATGCGGATTCCAAGCAGGTTCCCCGCGGTTCCGCGCAGGTTCACGCAGGGCTTCCTGGTCCGTCCAGGGGTACGGGCGGCGGGCATCCGGCGTTCAGATCAGGTCCGGACCCCGGTCGGCGGGCGAATCCGCCGACCGCGGGACGCACGGCACCGCACCGGTAAAGTGGGGCGGTGCTCAAGGAAGTCATCGCGACCCGCTACATCACTCCGCTGCGTGAGGGCGGCTCGCTGCCGGGGCTCGTCGAGGCCGACGACTTCGGGACGTACGTCCTGAAGTTCACCGGCGCCGGGCAGGGCCGCAAGACGCTCGTCGCCGAAGTGGTCTGCGGGGAACTCGCCCGCCGGCTGGGACTGCGGGTGCCCGGGCTGGTGACGGTCGACGTCGACCCGGTGCTGGGGCTCGGCGAACCCGACGAGCAGGTGCAGGAACTGCTCAGGTCCAGCGGCGGCGCCAACCTGGGCATGAACTTCCTCTCCGGAGCGCTCGGCTTCGACCCGCTCGCATTCCCGGTGGACGCCGAGGAGGCCGGTCGGATCGTCTGGTTCGACGCGCTGGTGAACAACGTCGACCGCTCCTGGCGCAACCCCAACCTGCTCAGATGGCGCGGCGACCTGTGGCTCATCGACCACGGCGCCACGATGATCTGGCACCACAACTGGCCGGGCGCGCAGGCCTCGGCCGGCCGGCCCTACGACGCCTCGGACCACGCCCTGGCGCCCTTCGCCCCGGACGTCGCCGCCGCCGCGGAGCGGCTGGCACCCCTGGTCACCGAGGACCTGCTCGCCGAGGTGACCGCCGAGATCCCGGACGCCTGGCTGGCCGGCGAGCCCGGCTTCGACAGGCCGGACGACCTGCGGCGGGCCTACGCACGACCGCTGCTCGCACGGGCCGCCGTGATCCACGAGCGCATCCACGGCATCGAGGAGGCCCAGTGAGCGAGCGTCATCTCGCCGGAGGCGGCAAGGCGGGCGACCGCCACATCGTCCGAGCCGGCCGGACGGATGACCGCGACGTCTTCGAGTACGCCCTGCTGCGTGTCGTCCCGCGCGTCGAGCGCGGCGAGTGCATCAACGCGGGCGTGCTCGTCTACAGCCGCGCCCGGGCCTACGTCGGCGCCCGCACCCACCTGGACGAGTCCCGGCTGCTCGCCCTGGACCCGGACGCGGACGTCGCGGGCGTACGCGCCGCGCTCGCCGCGATCGAGAGCGTGTGCGCCGGGGGAGCGGAGGCCGGGCAGGCCGCCGGCGACGACGCCGGGCGGCGCTTCCGCTGGCTGGTCGCGCCGCGCTCCACCGTCGTCCAGCCCGGTCCGGTGCACACCGGACTGACCACCGACCCGGCCGCGGAGCCGGAGCGGTTGCTGGACCTCCTGGTGAGGTAATGGATCACATGCACCCGGTGCGCCGTTGACACCGGGTGCCACGGCTTCTAGCGTCGCATCCACCGAAGGTACTAAGCGGTCGCTCACCATAGATCAGGTTCTCTCAAGGGCGAGGAGAAGCAGCAATGTCCACCACTGAGCAGCGGGTCGCCGTCGTCACCGGTGCCGCGCGCGGCATCGGCGCCGCCACCGCCGTACGACTGGCCGCAGATGGCCGCGCGGTCGCCGTGATCGACCTCGACGAGTCCGCCTGCAAGGACACCGTGGAGAAGATCACCGCGGCCGGCGGCAGGGCCGTCGCGGTCGGCGCCGACGTCTCGGACGAGGCACAGGTCGAGGCGGCGGTCGCGCGCATCGTCGAGGAACTCGGCGCGCCCACCATCCTGGTCAACAACGCGGGCGTGCTCCGCGACAACCTGCTGTTCAAGATGAGCGTCTCGGACTGGGACACCGTCATGAACGTCCACCTGCGCGGCTCCTTCCTGATGAGCCGTGCCTGCCAGAAGCACATGGTGGACGCCGGTTTCGGCCGGATCGTCAACCTCTCCTCGTCCTCGGCACTGGGCAACCGCGGCCAGGTCAACTACTCGGCCGCCAAGGCCGGTCTGCAGGGCTTCACCAAGACCCTCGCCAAGGAACTCGGCAAGTTCGGCATCACCGCCAACTCCGTAGCCCCCGGCTTCATCGCCACCGAGATGACCAAGGCCACCGCGGAGCGCGTCGGCATGGGCTTCGAGGACTTCAAGGCCGTGGCCGCCACCCAGATCCCGGTGCAGCGCGTCGGCGAGCCGGAGGACATCGCCAACGCCATCGCCTTCTTCACCGGCGACGAGGCCGGCTTCGTCTCCGGCCAGGTGCTGTACGTCGCCGGCGGGCCGCTCGACTAGGGATCACGGACATGACTGAACTTTCCGGCAAGGTCGCCCTCGTCACCGGCGCGAGCCGTGGCATCGGATACGGCATCGCCGAGGCTCTGGTCGCCCGGGGCGACCGGGTGTGCATCACCGGCCGCAACGAGGAGGCCCTGAAGGAGGCCGTGGAGAAGCTCGGCTCCGACCGGGTCCTCGCGGTCGCGGGCAAGGCCCACGACGAGGCCCACCGGGCCGAGGCCGTCGAGCGCGTCATGGAGGCGTTCGGCCGCGTGGACTTCCTGGTCAACAACGCCGGCACCAACCCGGTGTTCGGACCGATCGCCGACCTCGACCTGAACGTGGCGCGCAAGGTCTTCGAGACCAACGTCGTCTCCGCGCTCGGCTTCGCCCAGCGCACCTGGCACGCCTGGCAGAAGGACCACGGCGGCGCGATCGTGAACATCGCCTCGGTCGCGGGCCTGTCGGCCTCGCCGTTCGTCGGCGCCTACGGCGTCAGCAAGGCGGCGATGATCAACCTGACCCAGCAGCTGGCGCACGAGTTCGCGCCGAAGGTGCGGGTCAACGCGATCGCGCCGGCCGTGGTGAAGACCAAGTTCGCCAAGGCGCTGTACGAGGGCCGGGAGGAGGAGGCGGCCGCCTCCTACCCGCTGGGCCGGCTCGGCGTGCCCTCCGACATCGGCGGCGCGGCGGCGTTCCTCACCTCCGCGCAGTCCGACTGGGTCACCGGACAGACGCTCGTCGTCGACGGCGGCATCTTCCTCAACGCCGGGGTGGGCTGACGCGCAGACGGACCGGGCGCCGATGCCGTCTCTTCGTCCGTTCGTCGACATGCGGATTCGGCGACGTCCTGCGGGCGGAATCGGCGCCCGTGCCGACGGGCCGCACGCGCACGACGGGATGACAACGTCGTCATGCTCCGAATTGATCAAGAGCCCTTCCGAAGCAGGTTCAACGGGCGGGGCTCTGCGGTATGGTCTGCCGATCCCTTGGCATGGCAGATCGAGGAGCGTGCGCGTGTTCAACCGGAACCGATGCCTGCGGCCGGCGGTGGCGACCGCGGCCCTATCCCTGGTGGCCGGCTGCGGCGTCTTTTCCAACGGCGACTCAGATGGCAAGGGACCGATTTTCGTCGGGACCACGAGCGCCCCCAGCACCCTGGACCCGGCTGCTTCCTGGGACGGTTCCTGGGAGCTCTTCCGGAACATCTACCAGACGCTGCTGGCCTATCCGAACGGCGCGACCACGCCCCAGCCGGACGCCGCGGAGAGCTGCAAGTTCACCGACAACAGCTACCAGACCTACCGCTGCGAACTGCGCGCGGACATGAAGTTCGCCGACGGGCACGTGCTGGACGCGCGTGCCGTCAAATACTCGATCGACCGGATCAGGACCATCAACGTGGCGGGCGGCCCGGCGGGACTGCTCGGCAGCCTGGACCAGGTGCAGGTGGCCGGCGACCGGGTCGTGGTCTTCAAGCTGAACAAGCCCGACGCCACCTTCCCGTTCGTGCTCGCCACGCCGGCCATGTCGATCGTGGACCCCAACGACTACCCCGAGCGCTCGCTGCGCGAGGACAACGAGGTCGACGGGTCCGGACCGTACTCCCTGAAGTCGTACGAGGAGGGGAGGAAGGCGGAGCTGGTCAAGAACGACCACTACAAGGGCTTCGCCGAGCGCAGAAACGACGCGGTGACCATACGCTACTTCCAGGACTCCGCCGCCATGGTCAAGGCGCTGCGGGACAAGCAGATCGACGTCACCTACCGAGGTCTGGGCGCCGACGACATCATCTCCCTCCAGCGCAGGGACACCAAGGACCTCCAGCTCGTCGAAGGCGCCGGCACCGACATCAGCTACCTGGTGTTCAACCCGAAGGACCCCTGGTCCGCCAAGCTGGCCGTGCGCAAGGCCGTCGCCCAGGTCGTCGACCGCGCCGCCATCGCGCACCACGTCTACGAGGACACGGTCGACCCGCTGTACTCCATGGTCCCCAAGGGCCTCACCGGCCACACCACGGGGTTCTTCGACGACTTCGGCGACCCCAGCGTCGCCAAGGCCCGCAAGATCCTCACCGACGCGGGCATCACGGAGAAGGTGCCGCTCACCTTCTGGTACACCACCGACCGCTACGGCTCGGAGACGGCCAAGGAGTTCGAGGAGCTCAAGCGGCAGCTCGACGACTCCGGCCTGTTCACGATCACCCTGAAGAGCAGGCCCTGGAAGGCGTACGTCGTGGGCTACCAGAAGGGCGAGTACCCGGTGTTCGGGCGCGGCTGGTTCCCGGACTTCCCCGACGCCGACAACTTCATCGCCCCGTTCGTGGGCGAGCAGAACGCACTCGGCACGCCCTATTCGGCGCCGGAGATCACCAAGGTGCTGCTGCCCGAGTCGCGCCGCGAGGCCGACCGCGCGAACGTGGTCAAGCAGTTCCAGCAGGCGCAGCAGGTCCTGGTCGACGACGCGCGGCTGCTGCCGCTGTGGCAGGGCAAGGTGTACGTGGGCGCCAGCGACGACATCTCCGGCGGTGAGCGGGCGCTCGATCCGTCGACGATCATGATGATGTGGGAGCTGTCCCGGAAGACCAGCTGGTAGGCGGGGCGTTCTTCGGGGCGTGAGCCCGTTGTCAGTGGTCGCCTGTAGGTTCTGAGATCTGGAAGTGACCGCACATCGTGAGGACGTTGACGTGACCGACATCGCCATGCTGCCCGAGTCCTGGCGCGGGGTTCTGGGCGACGAACTGCAGCAGCCCTACTTCAAGGAGCTGACCGAGTTCGTCGAGGAAGAGCGGGCGAAGGGGCCCGTGCATCCGCCGCGCGAGGAGGTCTTCGCAGCGCTGGACGCCACGCCGTACGAGAAGGTGAAGGTCCTGATCCTCGGTCAGGACCCCTACCACGGCGAGGGCCAGGGACATGGCCTGTGCTTCTCGGTGCGCCCGGGGGTGAAGGTCCCGCCGTCGCTGCGCAACATCTACAAGGAGATGCACGAGGAACTGGGCACGCCGGTGCCGGACAACGGCTACCTGATGCCGTGGGCCCGGCAGGGCGTGCTCCTGCTGAACGCGGTGCTCACGGTGCGCGGTGGCGAGGCCAACTCTCACAAGGGCCGGGGCTGGGAGCGCTTCACCGACGCGGTGATCCGCGCGGTGGCCGGCCGGCCCGACCCCGCGGTCTTCGTCCTGTGGGGCAACTACGCGCAGAAGAAGCTCCCGCTGATCGACGAGACCCGGCACGTGGTGATCAAGGGTGCGCACCCCTCGCCGCTGTCGGCGAAGAAGTTCTTCGGCTCCCGTCCGTTCACGCAGATCAACGAAGCGGTGGCACGGCAGGGGCACGAGCCGATCGACTGGCGGATCCCGAACCTGGGGTGACGTGGGCGCGGGGGCGCCTGATCGGCGGTGGCCGCGGTTAGCGTCGTAGGCGTCGGTCGGGGACAGGCCTGGAGGGCGTGCGGTGGTGGAGCGACAGGAGCAGGCGTCGTCGGACGCCGTGATGACGAGGATCGGGCAGGGCGTCCTGCTGCATCACGCCGGGGACCGCGAGGAGGCCCGGGACCGCTTCCTGGCCCTGTGGTCGGAGATCGGCGAGGACGGCGATCCGCTGCACCGCTGCACGCTGGCCCATTACATGGCCGACACCCAGGACGACCCCGCGGACGAGCTGGCCTGGGACCTCAGGGCGCTCTCGGCGGCCGAGGAGCTCACGGGCGACCGGCTCGCCCAGCACGAGGGCGCGCCCGCGGCCCGCGCCCTGTACCCGTCCCTGCACCTCAACCTCGCCGCCGACTACGCGAAACTCGACCACCGCGAGGCCGCCCGGGACCACCTCCACCACGCCCGCACCGCGGCGGACGCCCTCGGCCGCGACAGCTACGGCGACGGCGTCCGCTCGGCCATCCAGCGCCTCGCGCTGCGGCTGGGTGAGGGTGGCCCCGGCCCGGAGCCGGGGGGCCCGCCGCGGCAGCGGTCCTAGGACGGGCACCGGGGCCGGGAGGTGGGCGCGGCCTACAACTGCCCGGACGCCGTGCCTGCCGCGCGGCCGACCGCCCACTGCCTGCGCGTGCTGCCGCGCGGCCGACCGCACCCGCCGGCGATCGGAGGGGGCGGGTGCCTCACCGGACGCACGTCCGCCGGGGTCTGCGGCTGTCGCGGGGCGGCCGGCGCCGTGCCACCACGTGAGAGGCGGGCGGTTGTGTCTCAGCGGTGGTACGCCTGGCGGCAGAACCTGGCTTCCGGGCTGTCCGGTTTCCAGCCGCCGTACTGCCTGCCGAGGGCACACAGGTCCGCGTTCGGTGGCAGGGCGTGTTTGGTGCCGGGGAGCGGGGCGCGTGGCGGGGCCGTGTGTCGTGGGTGCCGGGGGGCCGCGTGCGCCGGGGCCCGGCCCGGGGGGTGTGCCGGGGACGAGGGCTGCCGCTTGCCGGGCGGGGCCGCCGCGGACGGCGCCCGGGTCGGTGTGGTTGGGGTGGGGGAGTGGTGCGGGTCGCCGATGTGCTCCAGGGCCTCGCGGGCGGGGGCCTGCACTGCCGGGTGTCCGGCGTTGCCGTCCGGGAGCGGGACCGAGAGCGGGGTGGTGGCCGCCGCCGGGCCGGGCGCCGGCGGCCGCTGGACCGTGACACAGCCGGAGAGGGCCGCGACGGCCACGGAGACCAGGAGCGTTGCGGTGGTCGTCGTACGATGCACCCGCGCAACTCTGCTCGGTCCGGGGCGCGATCGGACCACGGTCGGGCGGAGGATGCCACGGACGGGTGATCCTGCGCCCCGTAAGGGGTGTGCCACCGCGCCCGCGGCTGACGCCGGGTGCCGGTTTCAGTCCCCGGTCGCTCCGTCGATCCGCTCGCGCAGCAGGTCGGCGTGCCCGTTGTGCCGGGCGTACTCCTCGATCATGTGGGTGTAGATCCAGCGGAGGCTGAACGGTTCGTCGGTGCGCCTGCTCTTGCGCTGCGACAGCTCGTCCAGGCCGAGGCCCGCGGCGTTGCGGCGGGCGGTCTCGATCTCGGACTGCCAGGTCGCGTACGCCTCCGCCCAGGTGTCCGCCTCGGTGACGTGGAAGTCGCCGTCCGGATCCTGCTCGCTGTAGTAGATCGGTCCGGGGTCGTCCATCACCAGCACATTGCGGAACCAGTGCCTCTCCACCTCGGCCATGTGCCGCACCAGACCCATCAGGGTCAGCTCGGACGGCTCCGCGGACGCGGTCCGCAACTGCTCGTCGGTCAGGCCGTCGCACTTCCACGCCAGCGTCTGCCGGTGGTAGTCCAACCAGCCTTCCAGCATGGCGCGTTCGGAGGCGTTCTGGGCCGGCTCTTGTCGTCGCTCGGTCGTCATGCCCCGATCCTGGCCCACACCAGGCCCGTCACACCAAGGGTTTTCCGACCCCGAACATCGCCTCCAGCAGCTCCCGCAACCCCGCCCGCAGCTCCTCCAGTTCGGGCACCCGGGCATGGAACGACCCCGCCACGCAGGAGTACATGAGCCCGTCCGCCCAGGCGACCAGCGACAGCACGTGCCGCTCCGGGGCGGTCGAGCCCATCGCCGTGACCAGCGCGCCGAGTTGGTCACGGAAGCGGGCGCCCGCCGCGTCGAAGTAGGACCGCAGTTCCGGCCGGCGGTTGGCCTCCAGGGCCAGTTCGTAGCGGGCCAGGGTCAGGGCCCGGTTGCGGGTCAGCGCCCGGTGGGTGGCCAGCGCCAGTCCCTCGACCAGCGAGTCGACCCCGGTTCGCGGGTCCGGCATCTCGTGCAGCGCCAGCACCCGCGCCTCCCGCTCGGCCAGCCGCCGCACCGCCAGTTCCAGCAGGGCCTGCCGGGTGCGGGCGAGGTTCGACGTCGAGCCCTGCGGCAACCCGGCCCTCTCGTCGACCGCCCGGTGCGTCAGACCGCGCATCCCGCGCTCGGCGAGCAGGGCGAGCGCGGTGTCGGCGACGAGATCGGCGCGCTGAGCGCCCTCGGGACGTGCGGACATGGAGATCAACCTATCCGGCGACTACACCCGTAGTGCGGCGCACTACCTCCGTAGTATAGTCGAGCCGCCGGTTCACTACAGGTGTAGTCTCACTGTGCAGGAGGAGCCATGCCCCAGCAGCCACGCGCCGTCGTCATCGGCGGCGGCATCGCAGGACTCACCGCGGCCGCGGCTCTGCACCGCAGCGGCCGACAGGTCACCGTGCTGGAACGGGCCCCCTCCCTGGAGCCCGCCGGCGCCGCGATCGCGCTCGCCCCGAACGCCCTGCGCGCCCTGGACGTCCTCGGCATCGGCGACCGGATCCGCGATCTCGCCGCCTGGCAGGGCGAGGGCGGACTGCGCAGCCCGTCCGGCCGCTGGATCACCAGGACGGACGCCGCCGCGGCGGCCGAGCGGTTCGGCGGCCCCCTCGTACTGCTGCACCGCGCCACCCTGATCGACAGCCTGGCCGCCCTCCTCCCGTCCGGCACCGTCCGCACGGCCGCCGACGCGCGCCTCGCCGACCCCGGGGACGACCACCGCCCGGCCCGCGTGAGCACCCCCGGCGGCGAACTGGAGGCCGACCTGGTGGTGGCCGCCGACGGTGTGCATTCCGCGGTGCGCCGCACACTGTTTCCCGCCCATCCCGGGGCCGTCTACGCCGGATTCACCACCTGGCGGATCGTGGTCCCCGTGCCCGGCGCCGAGTTCGCCTCCCACGAGACATGGAGCAGGGGATGCCTGTGGGGCACGCACCCGCTCAAGGACGGCAGGGTCTACGCGTACGCCGCCGCCGTCACGCCCGCCGGGCAGCGCGCCGCCGACGACGAGAAGGCCGAACTCCTGCGCCGCTTCGGCCACTGGCACCACCCGATCCCCGCCGTCATCGCCGCCGCCCGCCCCGAGGACGTGCTGCGCCACGACGTCCACCACATCGCCCAGCCGCTGCCCGCCCACCACCGCGGCCGGACCGTGCTCATCGGCGACGCCGCCCACGCCATGCCGCCGAACCTGGCGCAGGGAGGCAACCAGGCCATCGAGGACGCCGTCGTCCTCGCCCACCACGCCGACGACCTCGCCGCCCACACCGCGGCCCGGCTGCCCCGCACGACCGCGATCGCCCGCCGGGCCGTCAGGGCCGCGCGGCTCAACATGATGCGCAACCGCGCCGGGATCGCCCTGCGCGACAACGCGATCGCCGCGCTGTCCAGGCTCCGCCCGGACCTGCTCCTGCGCGGATTCGACGGCATCGCCGACTGGCGGCCCCCGCAGCCCCCGTATGCTGCCGTGCAGGCAGGCACGGCAGAGCGGTGAAGGAGCCCACGTGAAGGTCGGCTGCATCGGACTCGGCGACATCGCGCAGAAGGCGTACCTGCCGGTGCTCGGCACGCAACCCGGGGTCGACCTGCACCTGCAGACACGCACGCCCGAAACGCTCCAGCGGGTCGCCGACAGCCTGCACGTGCCCGCGGAGCGGCGTCACGCCGACCTGGACTCCCTGCTCTCCCAGGACCTCGACGCCGCCTTCGTGCACGCCCCCACCGCCGTTCATCCGGAGATCGTCACCCGGCTCCTGGAGGCGGGCGTGCCGACCTACGTCGACAAGCCGCTCGCCTACGAACTCGCCGACTCCGCGCGCCTGGTCGACCTGGCCGAGGAGCGGAACGTCTCGCTCATGGTCGGCTTCAACCGGCGCCACGCACCCGGCTACGTGCAGTGCGCCGACCACCCCCGCGAGCTGATCCTGATGCAGAAGAACCGCATCGGACTGCCCGAGGAACCGCGGACGACGATCCTCGACGACTTCGTCCACGTCGTCGACACCCTGCGGTTCCTGGTGCCGGGCGAGGTCGACGACGTCACCGTACGCGCGCGTGTGCGTGACGGTCTGCTGCACCACGTCGTGCTGCAACTCGCCGGCGACGGATTCACCGCGCTCGGCGTGATGAACCGGCTCAGCGGTTCGGCGGAGGAGGTCCTCGAGGTCTCCGGGCAGGACAGCAAGCGGCAGGTGGTGAACCTCGCCGAGATCGTCGACCACAAGGGCCAGCCGACCGTGCGCCGGCGCGGCGACTGGGTGCCCGTCGCCCGGCAGCGGGGTATCGAGCAGGCCGTGCTGTTCTTCCTCGACGCCGTACGCGCCGGGAAGGTGCTCAGCGCCCGTGACGCGCTGGAGACCCACGAACTGTGCGAACGGGTGGTACGGACGGTTCTGGAGCGCTCCGGCGCCGCCTGAGTGCCCGCAGGCCCTCCGTCGCGCCCAGCACGGCCAGCACCAGCAGCGCGCCGTGCGCCGGCCAGTCGCCGAAGCGCACGTACAGGGTGACGCCGTGCGCGGTCGGCACGTCGTACACGCGCGCGGTGCTCGCGCCCGTGCCCAGCCAGGAGCCGACGCGCTGCCCGCGCGGGCCGTACACGGCGGACACGCCGGTCAGCGTGGCGTGCACCATGGGCCGCCCGGTCTCGGCGGCACGCAGCGCGGCCAGCGAGGCATGCTGCTCGGGGGTCCAGCTCTGCTGGAAGGTCGACGTCGAGGACTGCGCGAGCAACACCTCCGCGCCGTCCTGCGCGAGATGCCGGCTCATGTCGGGGAACGCCGTCTCGAAGCAGACCATCGGGCCGACGCGCAGGCCGTGGCCGACGTTCATCACCACCTGCTCGGTGCCCCGCCTGCGGTCCTCACCGGCGGCCCGGCCGACGGAGGTCGCCCAGCCGAGCACCGAGCGGGCCGGGATGTACTCGCCGAACGGGACGAGCCGCATCTTGTCGTAGCGCTCGCCGGTCGGGCCGTTCGGACCGACGAGGACCGAGCTCTTGTATATGCCCGGCTGGTCGGAGCGCCGGGCGTCCACGTTGACCAGCACGCCGGCGCCGGTCGCGCGGGACAGCGCCGCGATCCGCCGCGCCAGGTCCGGCCGGTGGCTCAGGTCGAAGCCGACGCTGCTCTCGCCCCAGACGACCAGGTCGGGGTGCTGCCCCACCAGCCGGCGGGTCAGCTGCTCCTCCAGGTCGAACCGCCGCTGCCCGCTCTCGACGCCGGCCACGACGCCCGGCTGCACGACCGCGATCCGGACGTGGCCGTCGACGTCGGGGCGCGGCGCCCACATCCACGCCGCGGAGGTCGCCGCGGCCGTGGCCACCAGCCCGGCCACCGCGGGCGCCCGGGCCGCGCGGACCGCGACGAGCAGCGCGACGGCGACATTGACGGCCACCACCAGGAAGCTCAGCAGCCACACCCCGCCCACCGAGGCCAGCCGCAGCGCCGGGGCCACCTGCCACTGGCTGGAGCCCAGCATGCCCCACGGCCCGCCGAGCCCCTGCCAGGACCGGACGAGCTCGACCGCCAGCCACACCGACGGCAGCACGACCAGCGCGGCCGCGGCCCGCCCCGTAGAGGGCGTCCCCGCCAGGAACCGTCGGACCAGCCAGCCCCAGGGCGCCCAGAGCAGGCCCAGCAGCGCCGCCAGCACGACGGTGAACACGTGCAGGTTCGGCAGCAGCCAGTGGAAGACGGCCAGCATGAACCCCAGCCCGCCGAACCAGCCGTCGTACGCCGCCCGCTTCCCGGTCGGAGCGGAGCGGGCCAGCAGGATCCACGGGACCAGGGCGACGTAGGCGAACCACCACAGCGACGGTGCGGGAAACGCGAACACGAACAGGGCACCCGCGAGCGCGGCAAGCACCGAACGCCGCCACGGGGAGGCCAGCCACCGGCCGAACATCTTCATACGGTGACCTCCTACCTCCCGCGGATGGCTCCAGTGTGCGCGCCCCGGAAGATCTCGCCCAGAGGGCCTGGGAGGGGCCCGGAATCCTGTCTCCGCGCGCGGGCGTCCGCGGTCCTAGGATGATCACGTGGGGGTGTGGTCGCTCGGGGCTGCGGAGGTCCGAATGAAACGTCTCGTGACAGTCGTCACCGGCGGTGGCCGGGGCATCGGGGCCGCGATCTGCCGGCGGCTGGCGGCCGACGGGCACGACGTGGTCGTGGGGTACGTCGACGACATCGCGGCCGCCGAGGCCGTGGCCGACGAGGTCCTCGAGGCCGGGGCGCGCGGGGTGACCGTGCGGATGGACACCTCGGTGGAGGCGGACGTCGATCGCCTCTTCGCCGTGGCGGAGGAGCGGCTCGGGCCGGTGACCGGACTGGTGAACAACGCCGGGGTGAGCGGACCGCTGGGCCGGCTCGCCGACACTGACACCGCCGACCTGCGACGCGTCGTGGATGTCAACCTCCTGGGCACACTGCTGTGTTCGCGCCGCGCGGCCCAGCTGATGGCGCCCCGGAGGAACGGCGTGATCGTGAACGTCTCATCCGCGGCCGCCACACTCGGCAGCCCCGGGGAGTTCGTCCACTACGCCGCGACGAAGGCGGCCGTGGACGCCCTCACCCTGGGCCTGGCCAAGGAACTCGGGCCGGACGGCATCCGCGTCAACGCGGTCGCGCCCGGCATGATCGACACCCAGATGCACACGGCGATGGGCGACCCGGACCGGGTGCGGCGGGCGGCCGGAAGCATCCCGCTGGGCCGGGCGGGCCGGGCGGAGGAGATCGCCGCGGCCGTCGCATGGCTGATGTCACCGGAGGCCTCCTACACGACGGGAGCGGTGCTGCGGGTGTCAGGCGGACGCTGAGCCCGAACCAGGCCGCCGGGACCGGCCGGCCCGGATCGGTGTGGCCACCGCCCGTGGACCGGGGACGTCAGGCGGCCGCGATGAGCTCGACCCTCATCGCGGCGGCCCACTCGACCACCAGCAACTCGTACTCCGCGCGCTCCTGGGCCGACAGGGACCCGCCTGAGCGCAGCCACAGCGACCGGATCTGCTCGTTCAGCTCGGCGGCGGACCGCACGGAACCAGGGGCCGCTGAATCGGGGAACATGGCCACAGCCTAGGGGCAAGGACTGACACTGCGCTACCGGACGGCTACAGCAGCCGCATGGACTCGGTCACCCGTGCCCGTCCCGGCCGCCGTACCGACCGGTCGACGCGTTCGCGTAAGCGTGCGGTGCCGTCAGCGGTGCCGCAGGTGGTGGCGCTTGCGCCAGGCGACCGCCGTGCCGAGCACGGCCGGTACCGCGATGCAGGCCATCGCCAGGAGGAAGGCCGGAGAGGTCGGTGCGGAGGCGCGGGCACCGGCGACGGCGTAGGCGGCGGTGTTGGGGATCGAGCCGAGGGCCGTGGCGAGGAGGAACGCCGTCCAGCCCATGCGGGAGACGGCGGCGCAGTAGTTGGCGGCCCAGAACGGGACTCCCGGGAACAGCCGGGCCGCCATCATCGAACGGAAGCCGTGCCGGCTGAGCTGCCCGTCCGCCGCCTTCAGGAGCCGGCCGCGCAGCAGCGGGCGCAGCGCGTCCTGGCCGAGCACACGGCCGAGGCCGAAGGCCGCCCCGGCGCCCAGCACCGTGCCGGCCAGCGCCGCCGCCAGCCCCAGCTGCGAGCCGAACAGCGCGCCCGCGGCCAGGTTCAGCAGGGGCCGCGGCACGAACGCCACCGTGCACAGGCCGTACGCCGCCGCGAACACCACCGCCGCGGCGGTTCCGCCCAACTGAGGCGGCCAGCCGTGCGCCAGCAGTCTCTGCGGCTCGAAGAGCAGCACGGACACTCCGGCCGCCGTGAGCAGGACGAGGAGCAGGGAAAGCCGCGTCCAGGGCGACAGCAACAGCCGCGCCCAGCGGGTGATACGGGCGGACGGGACGACCGGGACCGGCGGGGCCGTGGGGACGGCGGCGGCCGGCTCGGTGGCGGCGGCCCGGGGAGAGGCCGTGGCGGTGCCCCCAGAGCGGGTGGTGGCATCGAGCATTCGGTGACATTAGCGGACGGATACGAGTGATCGCCGCAGGGCCCGGCTCGCGAAGACCGTTCGCCGCCCCGAAAACCGTTCGACGTGCGGCAGGGGTCTCGTGAATGATCGTCCCATGTTCCGGCACGCCTTCGTCCTCGCAGCATCCGCGGTCGCGGATGCCCCGGAGGCTGCCGTCCTGATCCTCGTCGCCGCAGTCGACGGCGCCCGAAGCTGACCCTCCCCGGACCGTCCGGCGGACCCCTCAGGGGGAGGGTCGGCCATCCCGTGGGGTCCCGCAGCACCTACCAGGCTTCGAGGTACAGCCATGCCCAAGACGGCGTACGTACGCACCAAACCGCACCTGAACATCGGCACGATGGGTCATGTCGACCACGGCAAGACCACGTTGACCGCCGCCATCACGAAGGTGCTGGCCGAGCGCGGCTCCGGCACCTTCGTCCCGTTCGACCGCATCGACCGGGCCCCGGAGGAGGCCGCGCGCGGCATCACCATCAACATCGCGCACGTCGAGTACGAGACCGACACCCGGCACTACGCGCACGTGGACATGCCGGGCCATGCCGACTACGTCAAGAACATGGTCACCGGGGCCGCGCAGCTCGACGGCGCGATCCTCGTCGTCTCCGCGCTCGACGGGATCATGCCGCAGACCGCCGAACACGTGCTGCTCGCCCGGCAGGTGGGCGTGAACCACATCGTCGTCGCCCTCAACAAGGCCGACGCCGGCGACGAGGAACTGATCGACCTCGTCGAACTGGAGGTCCGCGACCTGCTCACCGAGCACGGCTTCGGCGGCGACTCGGTACCCGTCGTACGCGTCTCCGGCCTTCGTGCCCTGGAGGGCGACCCGCGCTGGACGGCGTCGATCGAGGCGCTGCTCGACGTGGTGGACACCTACGTGCCGATGCCCGAGCGGTACCTGGACGCGCCGTTTCTGCTGCCGGTGGAGAACGTGCTCACCATCACCGGCCGCGGGACCGTGGTGACGGGTGCGGTCGAGCGCGGCACGGTCCGCGTCGGCGACCGGGTCGAGGTGCTCGGCGCCGGCCTGGAGACGGTGGTCACCGGCCTGGAGACCTTCGGCAAGCCCATGGAGGAGGCGCAGGCCGGGGACAACGTGGCGCTGCTGCTGCGCGGGATGCCGCGTGCCGCGGTCCGCCGCGGCCACGTCGTCGCGGCGCCGGGCAGCGTGGTCCCGCGCCGGCGCTTCACCGCGCGGGTGTACGTGCTGTCGGCGCGTGAGGGCGGCCGTACGACGCTGGTGGCCACCGGCTACCGGCCGCAGTTCTACATCCGCACGGCGGACGTGGTGGGCGACGTCGACCTCGGCGAGGCGGCCGTCGCGCGGCCCGGGGACACGGTCACGATGACGGTGGAGCTGGGGCGCGAGGTGCCCCTGGAACCGGGGCTGGGGTTCGCCATCCGTGAGGGCGGACGCACCGTCGGCGCGGGGACCGTGACCGCCGTCGTGTGAAGCGGACCGCTGAAGCCGGGGACCGCCGGCCGGTGCCGGCCGGTCGCGCGGTCCCCTCGCCTCCCGGTGCGTGAGCGGGCAGCCTGGTGCGTGACGGGGCCGTCCGGTCCGTGACGGACCGGCACAATGAATAGCGTGACAGAGCCGATACCCGTGACCCGAGCCGTCGATCACGGGACCGCCAAGCTGATGCCCGACGTCGACCGCGAGCGGGCCTGGCTGCTGACCCTGGACGGTGCGCCGCAGTCGTACGTCGACCTGGACGCGCCCGCCCACCTGGAGTTCGAGTACGCGCGGCGGCTCGGCCACGCCCTGGACACGGTCGCGGAGCCGGGCTCCCCGCTGGACGTGCTGCACCTCGGCGGCGGCGCCCTCACGCTGCCGCGGTACGTGGCCGCGACCCGGCCCGGCTCCCGGCAGGACGTCGTCGAGGCCGACCGCGGCCTGCTGGAGATGGTCGTCGCCCACCTGCCGTTGCCGGACGGCGCCGACGTCTCGCTGCACACCGCCGACGCCCGCGCCTGGCTGGAGGCCGCCCGCGACGACTCGGCGGACGTCCTGATCGCGGACGTCTTCGGCGGCTCCAGGGTCCCGGCCCACCTCACGTCCCTCGGCTACGTCCGCGAGGCGGAGCGCGTGCTGCGCCCCGACGGCGTCTACCTCGCCAACCTCGCCGACGCCGCTCCGTTCGCCTTCCTGCGATCCCAACTCGCCACCCTGGCGGTGGTGTTCGAGGAGCTCGCGCTGATCGCCGAACCCGCGGTGCTGCGCGGCCGCCGCTTCGGCAACGCGGTGCTGATCGCCGCGCACCGCCCGCTCGACGTGGCCGCGCTGACCCGGCGGACTGCCTCCGACGCGTTCCCCGCCCGCGTCGAACACGGCGCCGCACTGAGGGAGTTCACCGGGGGCGCCGGTCCGGTGCGCGACGACGAGGCCGTACCGTCGCCCGAGCCTCCGGACGGCGCGTTCGGCATCGGCTGATCAGCGCCGCCCGGCGCCGCCGCGGGTGCCGGTCAGCCTCCGGTCGGGGTTCCGTGCAGCCGGACCGTGCTGAGGATCTTCATGATGGTCGCGGTGGGGACCTCCTCGCCCACGCCCTTGGCGCCGTAGAAGTTCCAGGACACGAAGTCCCCGGCGGAGTTCTTGAAGCCGAAGGAGAGCGCCTTGCCGTCGCTCGCGCACTTGCCCTTCTGGGGCGTGTTGTTCGACTGGGCCCAGGCGATGCTGCCCTCGATGCCCGACGTGGTCTTGTACGGCTTGGCCTTCTGGTCGAACGTCAGGCTCTTCTTGTCAGGCTGGGTGTAGCCGCCGTAGACCCACCAGCCCACGGTGTTCACGGCCACCTCGTTGGTGTCCTTGGCGCCGTCGGCGCCCTTGGTGCCCACCGCGGCGAGCGACGTGTCCTCCTCGCGGCCGTCCTTGTCGTCGTCGGACGTGCACCACTTGGACTTGTACTCGGCCACGCCGGACATGATGGTGAGCAGCTTGCCGTTCTTGTGGTCCTCGAAGCCGATGCTCACCCCGGCCGACTCGACCTCCCAGTCGGCCGGGACGTCGAAGGCGATGCCCCGCTTGGGGTTCACGACGACCTTCCAGCCGGGGATCGTCGGCTTCTCGGTCTCCGTGCCGCGCGGGTTCTCGTCCGAGCCCGAGTCCGACGCGCTCGGGTCGGCGGAGGCCGAAGCGCTGGGCGACGGGCTCGACTTGGCGTCGTCCGACCCGCCGTCGGCCTTGTCGTCCTTGTTCCCGCCGAGAACCAGGAAGCCGGTCACAGCGGCGGTCAGAGCCACGGCCGTGACGCAGAGGATCGCGATGAGCTTCGTCCGATTGCCGCCCCCGTCCGGCTCCTTGGGCGGCTGAGGGCCGCCCATCTCTGTGGGCGCACCCCACTGCGGTTGCTGGGCATACGGGTTGGGCTGCTGGTAGCCGGGCTGCTGATACGGATTCGGCTGTTGGTATCCCGGCTGCTGGTACGGGTTGTTCTGCGGGTTCTGCTCGCCCCCGGGCGGCTGCTGTCCTGGCCACATGGGCAGTAACCCTAGTGGCGCCGGGGACACGATTCGGTCACCGCCTTTTGTCAGGGACGTACCAGTGACGGGTGCGGATACCGGCCCGCCCGCCCTGGCCCGAATGGGCTACCGATGAGTAACATTCCGGCATGAGCGCAGAACAGATGCCGATCGGCGAGATGCTCGCCGCCACCGTGCCGATGGCCCGGACCCTGAACCTCGAGTTCCTCCAGACCACGCCGGAGAAGGCGGTGGTGGCCCTGCCGGACCAGGCCGACTACCACAACCACGTGGGCGGGCCGCACGCCGGCGCGATGTTCACGCTCGGGGAGTCCGCGAGCGGTGCCATCGTGCTGGCCGCGTTCGGCGACCAGCTCTCGCGTGCCGTGCCGCTCGCCGTACGGGCCGAGATCGCCTACCGGAAGCTCGCCATGGGGGCCGTCACCGCCACCGCGACCCTGGGCCGTCCGGCAGCCGACGTCGTCGCGGAACTGGACGCGGGACAGCGGCCGGAGTTCCCGGTGTCGATCGAGATCCGGCGCGCGGACGGGGCCGTCACGGGAGAGATGACGGTGGTCTGGACACTGCGGCCCAACGGCTGAGCGGCCGCCGTGCTCCAGGCGGCCGCGGAGCACCGTGGGGGACATCCGGCGAGCCGCCGGGGCGGCGGCGCCGGTCCGCCCGGTCGCGGACGGGAACGCCGTCGGGTCCGGGGGAGCCGCCCCGCCGGGCCGAACCGGTAGGCTTCCCAAGGGTGCGTCTTCGTGGCGCTCCGCAGCACATGGACGCGAAACGGGGAGGAACCGGCGGTGCACGTCCAGGAATGGCTCGACACGGTACCCGCGGCCGCCGTCTACGCCGTGGTCGGCCTGGTCATCGGTCTGGAGAGCCTGGGCATCCCGCTGCCCGGCGAGATCGTTCTGGTCTCCGCGGCCCTGCTGTCCTCCCAGCACGCGGGCATCAACCCGGTCGTCCTGGGCGTGTGCGCCACCGTCGGCGCGGTCGTCGGCGACTCCATCGGCTACGCCATCGGCCGCAGGGGCGGCAGGCCGCTGCTCGCCTGGCTGGGCAAGAAGTTCCCCAAGCACTTCAGCGAGGGGCACATCGCGACCGCCGAGCGCTCCTTCGAGAAGTGGGGCATGTGGGCGGTGTTCTTCGGCCGCTTCGTCGCCCTGCTGCGCATCTTCGCCGGCCCCCTGGCGGGCGTGCTGCACATGCCGTACTGGAGGTTCCTCGTCGCCAACGTGCTCGGCGGCATCTGCTGGGCGGGCGGCACCACGGCGGTCATCTACTACGTGGGTGTCGTGGCCGAGTCCTGGCTGAAGAAGTTCTCGTGGCTCGGCCTGGTGGCGGCCGTGCTCGTCGGACTCGTCTCGATGCTGGTGCTCAAGCGCAAGGCGAAGAAGGCGCAGGAGAGCGCGCAGCGCGAGACCGAGGAGCCGGAACCGGTTCCCGCAGGGGAGTAGCCGGGCAGTGGCCGGGCGCCCCCGAGGGGCGTGTCCTAGGAGTGCGCCTCGCGGTGCGCCTGCGCGAGCTGCGTGTACATCGTGCCGTTCAGGGTGATTCCCTGGCGCTCCTCCTGCGTCAGCTCCCGCCTGACCTTCGCTGGGACGCCCGCGACCAGCGACCCCGGCGGCACCCGCATGCCCTGCGGTACCAGTGCCTGCGCCGCCACCAGGGACCCCGCGCCGATCACCGCGCCGTTCAGCACGGTCGCCCCCATGCCGATCAGGCAGTCGTCCTCGACGGTCGCGCCGTGCACCACGGCGTTGTGCCCGATGGAGACGCGCTCGCCGACGCTGACCGGGAAGCCGGGGTCGGCGTGCAGCGTGCAGTTGTCCTGGACGTTGCTGCCCGCGCCGACGGCGATCCGCTCCACGTCGCCGCGCAGTACCGCGCCGTACCAGACGCTCGCGCCCGCGCCCAGCGCCACGTCACCGATCACCGTGGCCGTGGGCGCCAGGAACGTCCCCTCGGCCACCTGAGGCTCGCGGCCGCCGATGCCCGCGATCAGCGCCTTGTCCGTCATTCTCGTTCTCCCTTTCACCACTTGGGTCCGACGGCACCGTACGTCATCCGGTGGGGCGAAGATCACAGACGTCCGGCGCCATGGGCGTGGCCCGGGCTGAGTACGGTGAGCGGGTGCCCACGCGTAGGAACACGTTCTCATCATGGAGGCGCCGCCTCGCGCAGCGCGCCGTCCACGCGGGCTGGGCCTGGGTGCAGCGCACGGGGTCCGTCACGGCGGAGCGCCCCGGGCGCCTGCGCTTCGGCTCGATGGGAGCAGGTACCAGGCTGGCCTTCCCGCTCGGCACCGTCTTCGGTGAACCGTGGATCCACCTCGGCGCGCACTGCATCGTCGGCGAGCAGGTCACGCTGACCGCCGGTCTGATGCCCGACCTGGACCTCGGCCCGGAGCCGATCCTGCGCATCGGGGACGGGGTGGTGCTCGGCCGCGGCAGCCACGTCATCGCCGACACCACGGTCACCATCGGCAGCGACTGCTACTTCGGTCCGTACGTCTACGTCACCTCCACCAACCACTCCTACGACGACCCGCACCAGCCCGTCGGCAAGCAGTGGCCGCGGATGGAGCCGGTGGAGATCGGCCCCGGCTGCTGGATCGGTACCGGCGCGGTGATCCTGCCCGGGGCGCGGATCGGGCGGAACGTCGTGGTGGCGGCCGGTGCGGTGGTGCGCGGCGAGGTCCCCGACCACGCGGTGGTCGCGGGGGCGCCCGCCAGGGTCGTACGCCGCTGGACCGCCGCCGAGGGCTGGCAGCCGCCGCTGCGCACCCCGGCTCCGGTGCCGATACCGCAGGGCGTCACCCCGGAGCAGCTGCTGGCACTGGCGGAGCTGGACGAGGAGAGCGTTGCCCGGCTGGCCGAGTGGGACGAGGAGCCCGGTTCCCGGCTGGCCGGGCTGGAGACCGAGGGCGGCTGATCCGGTCCCTTTCGTCCTCCGGCCTCCCGGCTCAGCCTGTCGCCAGCAGCAGTGTTCCCACCAGCGCCAGACCCGCTCCGGTCGCCTGGACGGCCCGCAGCCGTTCGCTGAGGAAGCCGCGGGCGGCGAGCGCGGTCACCACCGGGTAGAGCGAGGCGAGGACGGCGGCCACCGTGACCGGGCCGTGCTGGGCGGCGACGCAGTACGTGCCGTTGGCCGCGACGTCCGCGAGGCCGACGAAGCCGAGCGCGGGCAGCGAGCCCCAGGGGAAGCCGGCCTCCGGCAGTACGGGCCCGCCGCGCCGTGCGGAAGCGTACAGCGCGGCGCCGCCCGCCGCCACGTTGGTCACGCGCTGCACGAAGAGCGCGAGGAACAGGCCGGTGACGGTGGTGGAGGCCTCGGCGATCAGCGCGAACACCGCGCCGAAGCCGAGGGCCGCGACCAGGGTCAGCCCGATCGCCCGCCGCTGCACGGCGGCGCCCCCGAGTCGCGGCCCGCCCGCGAGCACGACACCGGTGACGGCGACCGCGATGCCCGCGACCTGGAGCAGTGCCGGCCGCTCGCCCAGTACGAGGCCGACGGAGATCGGCACGGCCACGCCGAGCGAGGCCAGCGGCGAGATCACGCCCATCGGGCCGAGGGCGAGCGCCTTGTAGAAGGAGAGCATCGCGACCGGACCGACCAGGCCCGCGGCGAACGCGAACCACAACCGCGGTCCGGCCTCGCTCCAGCCGCCGGTGGCGACGACGATCACGCCGAGCACCGCCGCCGCGACGGACTGGGAGACCACGACGACCGTCAGCGCGGGCATGCGCCGGGTGAGCAGCCCGCCGCCGAAGTCGGCCAGACCCCACAGGAGGCTGGTGGCCAGGGCGAAGAATGCTGTCACGACGTGCCTCGCAGTACAGTTCGGTGAACGATCGGGTGCAACCCACCGTAGTTCAGCGTAGTAAACTCTGTCATCCAAAATATTGGACGGAATGTGTCGGACCTCGAACTGCTGACCCAGTCCCTGGCGCGCAACGTCAAACGCTGGCGTACCGAGCGGGGCTTCACCCTGGACGCGCTCGCCGCGCGCGCGGGAGTCAGCCGCGGCATGCTCATCCAGATCGAGCAGGCCCGCACCAACCCCAGCCTCGGCACGGTCGTCAAGATCGGTGACGCGCTCGGCGTCAGCATCACCACCCTGCTCGACTACGAGCAGGGCCCCAGGGTCCGCGTCGTCCCGGCCGACCAGGCCGTCCGCCTGTGGCACACCGACGCCGGCAGCTACAACCGGCTCCTGGCGGGTGCCGAGGCGCCCGGGCCGCTGGAGATGTGGGAGTGGCGCCTGATGCCCGGCGAGGGCAGCCCCTCCGATCCGCACCCCGCCGGCACCGTGGAACTGGTGCACGTCACCGCGGGGGAGCTGACGCTCACCGTCGACGCCGTGGAGTACCGCGTGCCGGCCGGTGCGAGCGCATCCTTCGAGGCCAACACCCCGCACACGTACGCCAACGACGGCGCCGAGCCGATGCACATGGTGATGGCCGTGTCGGTCCCGCCCGTGCACTGAGATGCCCCGCCGCACGGCCCGGCGCGGCTGTTAGCGTGCGGTCATGCGCGCACCCATCGGCAATTTCGACCAGGCCACCCCCGCCCCCGACTGTCTCGACGAGCTGACCCGCCCGGTCGCCGACGCCGTACGCCACTGGCACGGCGGTGTCCCGGCCGACCAGATCGTCTACGTCGAGACCGACCCGCAGTGGGCCGACACCGCCGTCTTCGTCGAGCACTACGGCCAGGACCTGCTCGAGACCTCCGCGAACTGCGTGGTCGTGGCGGGCCGGCGCGGCGGCGAGACCCGGCTGGCCGCCTGCCTGGTCCTGTCCACCACCCGCGTCGACGTCAACGGCGTCGTACGCCGCCAACTCGACGCACGCAAGGCCTCCTTCGCGTCCATGGAGGTGGCGACCGGGGAGACCGGCATGGAGTACGGCGGCATCACCCCCATCGGACTGCCCGACGGCTGGCCCCTCCTGATCGACTCCCGCGTCGTCGACCTGCCCTACGTCCTGGTCGGCAGCGGCCGCCGCCGCGGCAAGCTCCTGGTGCCGGGCAAGGCGTTCGCGCAACTGCCGGGCGCGGTGGTGCTGGACGGGCTCGGCGTCTGATCCCGTGCGCGGCGCTCAGAGCGGGGCGTGGTGCGCGAGGCGCAGGTGGGGGTCGGCCTCACCGGGGGCCGGGGCCGGGTCGGCGTGGACCAGGGCCGCGGTGAGGCCGGGTACGGCGTGGAGCAGGGCGTGCTCGGCCTCGACGGCGGTGGCGTGGGCCTGGCGCACCGTCGTCTCGCCGTCCACGACCACCGCGACCTCCGCGCGCAGCCGGTGGCCGATCCAGCGCAGCCGGAGTTCGCCGACCGCCCGCACGCCCGGCACCTCGCGCAGCGCCCGTTCGGCGCGGTCCACCAGGGCCGGGTCGACGGCGTCCATCATCCGCCGGAACACCTCGCGGGCCGCGTCGCGCAGCACCAGCGCGATGGCCGCCGTGATCGCCAGCCCCACGAGCGGGTCGGCGGCCCGCAGTCCCAGGGCCGAGCCGGCGGCGCCCAGCAGGACGGCCAGCGAAGTGAAACCGTCCGTGCGCGCGTGCAGCCCGTCGGCGACCAGCGCGGCCGAGCCGATGGCGCGGCCCACTCGGATCCGGTGGCGGGCCACCCACTCGTTGCCCGCGAACCCGACCAGGGCCGCCAGGGCGACCGCGGGCAGGTGCTCGACGGGGCGCGGATCGAGAAGCCGCTGGAAGGCCGTCCAGGCGGAGAAGGCGGCGGACGCGGTGATCGTCACCACGATCACCAGGCCCGCCAGGTCCTCGGCGCGTCCGTAGCCGTAGGTGAAGCGCCGGGTCGCCGCGCGGCGGCCCAGCACGAAGGCGATTCCCAGTGGTACGGCCGTCAGGGCGTCCGCCGTGTTGTGCACCGTGTCGCCGAGCAGCGCGACCGAACCGGACGCGACCACCACCACCGCCTGCGCGAGCGCCGTGGCGCCGAGCACGGCCAGCGAGACCCACAGCGCCCGCATGCCGCGGGCGGAGGACTCCAGCGCGCGGTCCAGCCGGTCGGCGGAGCCGTGGGAGTGGGGGGCGAGGAGGTGCGCGAGGCGGTGGCGCGGGGAGCGCCCCTGCTCGGGTCCGTGGTGATGCCGGTCGCTCACGTCGTTCTCCTTCCGGTGCGCGGAGGTGGACGCGCGGCGCCCACGACGCCATTATGTGCGTATGAGCGCACGCATGCACCTGTCATCTGCGCACGATGCGCACCCGCGCACTCCGGGCGAGGAGCAGTTGGCGCTCGCCGCCGAACTCCTCGCCCTGCTCGGCGACCGCACCCGGCTCGCCCTGCTGCACACGCTGACGTCCGGCGAGGCCGATGTCACCACGCTCACCGAGGCGTGCGGGGCGGCCCGTCCGGCGGTCAGCCAGCACCTGGCCCGGCTGCGGCTGGCCGGGCTGGTGAACACGCGCAAGGTGGGCCGCCGGGTCGTCTACTCCCTGCGCGACGGCCATCTGCGCCGGCTGGTCGGCGAGGCGCTGAACGTGGCCGACCACCGGCTCGGCGACCGGCCCCTCCACGACTGAGGGGCCGGTTTCCGGGTAGAGGCGGGAAAGGTCAGCCCAGACGGGGGATCTCGATGGCCGGGCAGCGGTCCATGACCATGTCGAGGCCCGCCGCACGGGTGCGCTCGAAGGCGGCCTCGTCGACCACCCCGAGCTGGAACCAGACGGCCTTCGCGCCCTTGGCGACCGCCTCGTCGGCGACCTGGCCGGCGAGATCGCTGTTGACGAACACGTCGACCACGTCCACGTCGAACGGGATGTCCGCGAGGGAGGGGTACCCCTGCTCGCCGTCCACCGTCTCCGCCTTCGGGTGGACCGGCACGACGCGCTTGCCGAAGCGCCGCAGCACCTCGGCGACGCCGTACGCGGCCCGGCCGCGGTTCGACGACAGGCCCACGACCGCCCAGGTGTCACCGTGTTCGGTCAGGATCTTCCGGATGGTCGCAGCGTCGCCGTACACCTGGGTCTCCTCGTCTCGGGAAGGGTTGCCGTCCGGGCAACGACGGGCGCCGCCCGGCGATTCCCGGACGGCGTGAGACCCGCCGCCTTGTCCGGAGCGCGCCGCCGGCCTGCGCGTGGCCGCCCGGAGGCCTACGCTCGGGCCGTGCTGCGCATCATCGACGCCCGAACCGGCGAGCCCGTGGACGCCGCCCCCGCCCGCCGCGGGCTGACCCGTGTCGAGGCGCACGCGTCGGGCCGCGACGCCTCGGGCCTGCGCGTGCTGCTGGTCGCCGACATCCTCGTGCGCGCCCTCGAACTGAGCGGCACGCCCGTGTGGTCGCTGCTGTCCGGCGGCCGGGAACAGGCGGATGAGCTGCGGGCGACGGCCGCCGCCCTCGGCATCCGGCCCTTCGAGGACGGCCGCGGCCTCGGCGCCGGCCCGGGCGAGGCGCAGGCCGTCCATGTGGCCGTCGAGGGCGCCGATACCGCGACCGGGGGCGTCCGCATCGCCGTCGCGCCCGTCGACGCGACCGTACCCGCCGTCACCGCGCGCGACGAGGACCCCGCCGCCTGGCGCCTGGCGCTGCTCACCCGCCGTCATACCCGGCCCGTGCGGCTGGACGAGGCCGCGCTGGGCGACGCCCGCCGGACGCTGGCGCGCTGGCGCGCGGCGGTCGCCGAGTGGGCGCGGCGGCCCTCCCGGCCGGTCCCCGAGGAGGTGCGCGGACGGCTGCGCGGCGCCTGGGAGGACGACCTGGACGTGCCCGCGGTCCTGCGGGTCCTGGAGTGGGTCGGGACCGATCCGGACCTGGCGGACGGCGCGCGCTTCGAGACGTACGCCTACGCGGACCGGCTGCTCGGCCTCGACCTCACACGCGACCTGGGGCGGACGCCGTGATCGCCCGCGCGGGAGCCGGCCCGCTGCGCCGCCTGGTGGTCCTGCGGCACGCCAAGTCCGCCTGGCCCGAGGGTGTCGCCGACCACGACCGCCCGCTCGCGCCCCGCGGCCGCCGGGACGCGCCCGCAGCGGGCCGCGCGCTCGCCGAGGCCGACTGCCTTCCGGACCTCGCGCTGTGCTCCACCGCGCTGCGCGCCCGGCAGACCTGGGAACTGGCCTCCGCCCAGTGGGGCACCCCGCCGCCGGTGCGCCACGACCGCCGGCTGTACGCCGCCGAGGCCCCCGGCCTGCTCGCCGCCGTGCGCGAGGCGCCGCCCGACGTCGGGACGCTGCTGCTGCTCGGCCACAACCCGGGCCTGGAGGAACTGGTCCTGGACCTCGCCGGGGACGGTCTGGACGACACGCTGGACCGGCTCCGGACGAAGTTCCCGACCTCCGCCGTCGCCGTCCTGTCCTGGTACGGCCCCGGCTGGCCGTCCCTCTCCCCGGGCGCGGCCCTCCTGACCGACCTGATCGTGCCGAGGGGCAAGAAGAAGCGGCGGTAAGGGCGCGCGTGCCCAGCGGCCGGCCTTCCTCCGGCAGCCGGAGCGAACCCTCGTGCGGCACCCGCGTGGACGACGCATAGGCTGGACCGATGCAGGACGAGTACCGCACAGTCGCACGCGCGGGCGTGCACGAGACCGAGGTCAACCGCTCGCGCTTCCTGTGCGCTCTCGCCCCCGCGGCCACCGAGCGCGAGGCCCAGGACTTCGTCGCCGCCGTCCGCAAGGAGCACGCCGACGCCACGCACAACTGCTGGGCGTACGTCATCGGCGCCGACGCCGGGATCCAGAAGGCGAGCGACGACGGCGAGCCGGGCGGTACCGCGGGCGTCCCCATGCTCCAGATGCTGCTGCGCCGCGACATGCGGTACGTCGTCGCCGTCGTCACCCGTTACTACGGCGGCGTCAAGCTCGGCGCGGGCGGGCTCATCCGGGCCTACGGCGGAGCCGTCGGCGAGGCCCTGGACACGCTCGGGACCCGCACCCGCCGCAGGTTCCGCCTCGCCACCGTGACCGTGGACCACCAGCGGGCCGGCAAGGTGCAGAACGACCTCAGGGCCACCGGGCGCGAGGTGCGGGACGTGCGCTACGGCGAGGCCGTCACCATCGAGATCGGCCTGCCGGACGCCGACGTGGATGCCTTCCGGGGGTGGCTCGCGGACGTCACGGCCGGGACCGCCGGGTTCGAACTGGGCGGCGAGGCCTACGGAGATGCGTGACACATCGGGCGTATCGCGCCGATCGGCCTGCCCGGCGCCCTGCATGACGGCCGATACGGGATTAACCGCCCGTGATGTCAGACCCGGCCGTTAGTCTTCGGGGATCATGAGGCTGCTGCACACTTCCGACTGGCATCTGGGCCGGGCGTTCCACCGCGTGAACATGCTCGACGCCCAGGCCGAGTTCATCGGCCACCTCGTCACGACCGTGCGTGAGCGCGATGTCGACGCGGTGGTCGTGTCGGGAGACGTGTACGACCGCGCGGTGCCCCCGCTGGCCGCGGTCGAGCTCTTCGACGACGCCCTGCACCGGCTCGCCGACCTCGGCGTGCCCACGGTGATGATCTCCGGGAACCACGACTCGGCCCGCCGTCTCGGCGTCGGCGCGGGGCTGATCGACCGCGCGGGCATCCACCTGCGCACCGAGCCGTCGGCGTGCGGGACCCCGGTGGTCCTCGCGGACGCGCACGGCGAGGTGGCCTTCTACGGGCTGCCCTACCTCGAACCGGCCCTGGTCAAGGACGAGTTCGGGGTCGACAGCGCCGGCCACGAGGCGGTGCTCGCCGCCGCCATGGACCGGGTCCGCGCCGACCTCGCCACCCGCGCGCGCGGCACCCGTTCCGTCGTCCTCGCGCACGCCTTCGTCACCGGCGGTGAGCCCAGCGACAGCGAACGGGACATCACAGTCGGCGGGGTCGCCGCCGTCCCCGCGGGCGTCTTCGCCGGCGTGGACTACGCCGCGCTCGGTCATCTGCACGGCTGCCAGGCCATCACCGAGCGTGTGCGCTACTCCGGCTCCCCGCTGCCGTACTCCTTCTCCGAGGCCGCCCACCGCAAGAGCATGTGGCTCGTCGACCTGGACGCCGACGGCTTCGCCGGCGCCGAGCGGATCGACTGCCCGGTCCCGCGCGCGCTGGCCCGGCTCCGGGGCACGCTGGAGGACCTGCTCGCCGATCCGGACCTCGCCCGCCACCGTGAGGCGTGGGTCGAGGCGACGCTCACCGACCCGGTCCGACCCGCCGAACCCATGGCCCGCCTCACCGAGCGCTTCCCGCACACCCTCAGTCTCGTCTTCGAGCCCGAACGCGCCCCCGGCGAACCGGGCGTGTCCTACGCCCGCCGGCTGGCCGGCCGCAGCGACCAGCAGATCGCGGAGGACTTCGTGGCCCACGTGCGCGGCACCGCACCCGACGAGCACGAACGGACCGTGCTGCGCGAGACGTTCGACGCGGTGCGCGCGGACGAGGCGGTACGGGAGGTGGCGCGGTGAGGCTGCACCGGCTCGACATCACCGCCTTCGGCCCCTTCGGCGGCTCGCAGACGGTCGACTTCGACGCGCTGTCGGCCGCCGGGCTGTTCCTGCTGCACGGACCCACCGGCGCCGGCAAGACCTCCGTGCTGGACGCCGTGTGCTACGCGCTGTACGGCGCGGTCCCCGGCGCCCGGCAGAGCGGGCAGGGCACGACCCTGCGCAGCGACCACGCCGCCGCGGGCACCCGCACCCAGGTCACCCTTGATTTCACCGTCGCCGGACGCCGGCTGGAGGTCACCCGCCTGCCGCCCTGGGAGCGCCCCAAGAAGCGCGGCACGGGCACGACGCTCGACAAGGCCCAGAGCCTGCTGCGCGAGTACGACGCGACGACCGGTGCCTGGAAGGACCTCAGCCGCTCCCACCAGGAGACAGGCGAGGAGATCACACAATTGCTCGGGATGAGCCGCGAGCAGTTCTGCCAGGTCGTGCTGCTGCCGCAGGGCGACTTCGCACGGTTTCTGCGCGCCGACGCCGAGGCCCGGGGCAAGCTGCTCGGCCGGCTGTTCGACACGTACCGTTTCGCCGAGGTGGAGAAGCGTCTGGCCGAGCGCAGGCGCGCCACCGAGGCCAGGGTGCGCGAGGGCGACGCCGCGCTGCTGGCCGACGCGCACCGCATGCAGCAGGCGGCGGGCGACGCCATGGAGCTGCCGGAACTCGCGCCGGGCGAGCCCGGTCTGGCACAGGCCGTCCTGACCGCGGCCGCCGTCGCCCGCTCCACCGGGCGCGAGCAACTGACCGTCGCCCGCTGCCGGCTCACGGCCGCCGAGTCCGCCCACGCCGCCGCCGCGGCGGCACTGCACCGGGTACGCGAAGTGGCCCGGTTGCAACGGCGGTACGCCGAGGCGCGGGAGCGCGCCGAGCGCCTGGCAGAGCGGGCCGGCGCCCACCGGGAGGCGCAGGCCCGGATGGAGCGGGGGCGCAAGGCCGAGACGGTGGCACCGGCGCTGGAGCTGCGCGAGGCCGCCGACGCCGAGCACCGCCGTGCGGCCGCCGCCGAGGGACGCGCGCGTGCGGTGCTCCCGGCGGAGTTCGCCGACGCCGGCGCCGCCGGACTGGCCGCGGCCGCGCGCCGCGCCGCCGAGGAGCTGGGCGGACTGGAGTCGGCCCGCCGCGCCGAGCGGCGCCTGGCCGACGTCGTCGCCGAGCGCGCCGCGGCGGACCGGCAGGAGCGCGCCGACGACGACGTGCTGCAGGAGGCCGAGGCCTGGCTCGCCGGATGGGAGACGGCCCGGTCGGCGCTGCAGACACGCATCGACGCCGCCCAGGAGGCCGCCGCCCGGGCCGAGCGGCTCGCCCTGCGGCTGGAACCCGCGCGACAGCGGCTCGCCGCCGCGCGGGTGCGCGACGGACTGGCCGCGCGCACCGAAGAGGCGCGGCGGCGGGCTCTCGCCTCCGCCGAAGCCGCCGCACGCGCCAAGGAGCACTGGCTGGACCTGAAGGAGCAGCGCCTGAACGGCATCGCTGCCGAACTGGCCGTGAGTCTCACCGACGGAGAGCCCTGCGCCGTCTGCGGCGCCACCGAACACCCCGCACCCGCGCGCAAGGTCGCCGGGCACGTCGACCGCGAGGCGGAGGAGCGCGCGCTCGGCGATCACCAGGCCGCCGAGGAACAGCGCGCGCGGGACGAGCGCCGCCTCGGCGCCGTACGCGAGGAACTGGCCGCCGCCACCGCCGAGGCGGGCGACACCACCACGGCGCGACTCGCCGAGGAGGCCGGGGAACTGGAGGCCGAGCTGGCCCGGGCCCGCCGGGACGCCTCCGCCCTGCACGCGGATCAGCAGGAGCTGCTCCGCGCCGAGCAGGAGCGCGAGCGGCGGCTGACCGACCGCCGGCAGGCCGAACTCCGGGCGACGTCCCGGCTGGCCCTGCGGGAGAGCCTGGACCGCGAGAAGGCCGCCCTGGAGGCCGAGTTGGCCCAAGCCAGGGGAGCCGCCGAGACCGTCGCCGCACGCGCCGCCCAACTGGAGCGGCGGGCGGCGCTGCTCACCGAGGCCGCCGACGCCGCACGCGCCGCCGAGGACAGCGCCGAGCGGCTCAAGGACGCCGACGGACGGCTCGCCGAGGCCGCTTTCCGGGCGGGCTTCGACACTCCCGAGGCCGCGTCCGCCGCCCTCCTCGACGACGCCGCCCACCGCGAGCTGCAACGGCGCCTGGACGCCTGGCACACGGAGGAGGCCGCCGTGCGCGCGGTCCTCGCCGAGGCCGACACCGCGGACGCGGCCCGGCAGCCGTCCGCCGACCTCACCGCCGCGGAGGCCGCCGAGGCAGCCGCGGACCGGCGGCTGCGGGAGGCCGCCTCCGCGCGGGACGCCGCCGACCGCCGCTGCGCCGAGCTCGACCGGCTCTCCGCGCACGCGGCGACCGGCATACGCCGGCTGGCGCCGCTGCGCGAGGAGTACGACCGTGTGGCCCGCCTCGCCGCCCTCGCCGCGGGCACCTCGGCCGACAACGAGCGCAGGATGCGCCTGGAGTCCTACGTCCTCGCGGCCCGCCTGGAACAGGTGGCCGCCGCCGCGACCGTGCGCCTGCGACGCATGTCGTCCGGCCGCTACACCCTCGTCCACTCCGACGACCGGGCCGGGCGCGGCCGCAGCGGTCTCGGACTGCACGTCGTCGACGCCTGGACCGGCCGCGAACGGGACACGGCGACCCTGTCGGGCGGCGAGACGTTCTTCGCCTCGCTCGCCCTCGCCCTCGGTCTCGCGGACGTCGTCACGGACGAGGCCGGAGGGGTGCGCCTGGACACGCTCTTCATCGACGAGGGCTTCGGCAGCCTCGACGACCAGACCCTGGACGAGGTCCTCGACGTGCTCGACTCCCTGCGCGAACGCGACCGCAGCGTGGGGATCGTCAGCCACGTCGCCGACCTGCGGCGGCGCGTCCACGCCCAACTCGAGGTCGTCAAGGGCAGATCGGGGTCTGCCGTACGGCTGCGCGGGGCGGGCTGAGCGGGCCGGAGCGGCGGTTCGGGGCCGCCGGGGCGGCGCTCGCACGCGCGACCGGCGGGGGGGGAGACACCGGATCGGCGGGGGCGGCCGGAGACCGGCCGCCCCCGGTGGCTCACAGCTGCGAGAGCTCGTCCACCAGGTCGTCCAGGCCCAGCGAACCCTGCGACAGGGCCGCCATGTGCCAGGCCTTCGCGTCGAACGCGGCACCGTGGCGCTGCCTGGCCTTCTCCCGGCCCAGCAGCCAGGCCCGCTCGCCCAGCTTGTAGCCGATCGCCTGGCCGGGCATCGACAGATAGCGGATCAGCTCGCTCGCCACGAAGTCCCTCGGACGGCTGCTGTGCGCGCCGAAGAACTCCCGTGCCAGCTCCGGCGTCCAGCGCTCACCCGGGTGGAACGGCGAGTCCGCCGGAATCTCCAGCTCCAGGTGCATGCCGATGTCGATGATGACGCGGACCGCGCGCATCATCTGCGCGTCCAGATAGCCGAGCCGCCGCTCCGGGTCGGTGAGGAAGCCGAGTTCGTCCATCAGACGCTCCGCGTACAGCGCCCAGCCCTCGGCGTTGGCGCTGACCCCGCCGACGGTGGCCTGGTAGCGCGAGAGGTCGTCGGCCACGTGCACCCACTGGGCGAGCTGCAGATGGTGGCCGGGGACGCCCTCGTGGTACCAGGTCGAGACCAGGTCGTAGACCGGGAAGCGGGTCTGCCCCATGGTCGGCAGCCAGGTCCGCCCCGGCCGGGAGAAGTCGGCGGACGGCGGCGTGTAGTAGGGGGCCGCGGCGCCTCCGGGCGGCGCGATGCACGACTCCACCTTCCGCACCCGCTCGGCAAGTTCGAAGTGGGTGCCGTCGAGCGCCTCGATCGCCTCGTCCATCAGGTCCTGCAACCACTGGCGGACCTCGTCGACGCCCTCGATGTGCGTGCCGTGCTCGTCGAGGTGCGCGAGGGCCACCCACGGGCTCTCGGCGCCGGGAAGGACCTTCTCGGCCTCCTGCTTCATCTCGCCGAGCAGGCGGTGGAACTCCGACCAGCCGTACGCGTACGCCTCGTCGAGGTCCAGGTCCGTGCCGTTGAAGTAGCGCGAGAAGCGGGCGTAGCGCTCGCGGCCGACCGTGTCCGGGGCGTCGCCGATCGTCGGCGCGTACACGTCGCGCATCCAGTCCCGCAGTTCGACGACGGCCGCGGTCGCCGCGCGGGCGGCCTTGTCCAGCTCCGCGCGCAGGGACTCGGGGCCCTCGGAGGCGAAGTCCTCGAACCAGCCGCGGCCCTTGCCGTCGGTGTCCGACCACTCGGTGAGCTGTTCGATGAAGATCGCCGCCGGCTGCGGGCCGCCGTACAGCCCTCGGTCCAGACCGAGGGCGAGGGACTCGCGGTAGCCGCGCAGCGCGGCCGGCACGGCCCGCAGACGCTCGGCGATCGCGGCCCAGTCCTCGTCGGTGGCGCTGGGGGTGATCGTGAACACCTCGCGCACCGAGTGCACCGGGCTGTGGATGTTGCTCACCGTGCGCAGGCCTTCGTCGGCCTCGTGCACCGCGAGTTCCGCGGTCAGGCGCTCACGCAGCAGGCGGGCGCACCGGCGCTCGATGTCACTGTCCGCGCCGGGCCGCCGCTCGGCCTCCTCCAGCCGGGCGAGGGTGGTCCGCGCGAGGTCCGCGAGCGCCTGCTGTCCGGCGGGCGAGGTGTCGGGCAGCCTGCTCGAACTCTCCTTCACTCCGAGATAGGTACCGGTGATCGGGTCGAGGGCGATGAGTTCGTCGACGTAGGCGTCGGCGACCTGACGGGGCAGCGGGCTCTTGGTCTGTGACATGCCGACCATCCTCGTATGGAGGGGCGGCTCGCGTCAGCCCGCTTTCCCTGGCAGCGGGCCGTGTTCAGTCCGATTTCGCCGAGGGCGTGCCCGGCTGCGCGCCGGGCGGCAGCAGGGGGCCGCAGTCCCACTGCTGGAAGATCAGCCGGGTCTCGACCCGGGCCACTTCCCGCCGGGCCGTGAACTCGTCCAGGACCAGGCGCTGGAGATCGGCCATGTCCGCGACCGCGACATGGACCAGGTAGTCGTCCGGACCGGTCAGATGGAACACGGTCAGCGACTCCGGCAGCGCCCGGATCCGCTCCACGAACGGCCCCACCAGCTCCCGCCGGTGCGGCCTGACCTGCACCGACAGCAGCGCCTGAAGACCCCTGCCCAGCTTGGCGGGGTCGAGCCGCAGCCGGTGGCCGAGAATGAGCCCCGAGCGGCGCAGCCGGGTCACCCGGTCCAGGCAGGTCGACGGCGCGACCCCGACCTGCGCGGCGAGGTCGCGGTAGGTGGTCCGGGCGTCGTTCTGCAACAGCCTCAGCAGATGCAGATCCACCGGATCCAGTACGACGGATTCGGCCATGTGGCGAACGTAGCACGGCCCTCGGCCCGGTGATCCCGGCCGCTGTTCACCCTTCGGTCATGGACACGCCCTTGGACTCCGCGAGCACGCCCGCGTACGACGACGTGCGCCCCGCACCCAGAGCACTGGCCACCGAGGCGGTGCACGCCGGCCGTGACGACCTCGCCCGGCAGGGACTGCACGCCCCGCCGATCGATCTGTCCACCACCTACCCCTCCTACGACAGCCGTGCCGAGGCCGCTCGCATCGACGCCTTCGCCACCGACGGCGCCGGACTCGACGGCACCCCGGTCTACGGACGGCTCGGCAACCCCACCGTCGCCCGCTTCGAGACCGCTCTGGCCCGGCTGGAGGGCACCGAGGCCGCGGTGGCGTTCGCCAGCGGCATGGCCGCACTGAGCGCGGTGCTCCTCGTCCGGTCCGCCATGGGCCTGCGGCACGTCGTCGCGGTGCGCCCGCTCTACGGCTGCAGCGACCACCTGCTCACCGCCGGGCTGCTCGGCACCGAGGTGACCTGGACCGACCCGGCCGGGATCACCGACGCGCTGCGCCCGGACACCGGTCTGGTGATCGTCGAGTCCCCGGCCAACCCGACGCTGACCGAGGTGGACCTGCGGGCCGTCGCCCACGCCTGCGGCTCCGTCCCGCTCCTCGTCGACAACACCTTCGCCACCCCCGTGCTGCAGCGCCCGGCGGAGCAGGGCGCGCGCCTGGTGCTGCACAGCGCCACCAAGTACCTGGGCGGCCACGGTGACGTGATGGCCGGTGTGGTGGCCTGCGACGAGGAACTCGCCGGACGGCTGCGGCAGGTGCGGTTCGCCACCGGCGGGGTGCTGCACCCGCTCGCCGGCTATCTGCTGCTGCGCGGGCTGTCCACGCTTCCGGTCCGGGTTCGGGCCGCCTCCGCCACCGCGGCGGAACTGGCCGCCCGCCTCGCGGACGACCCGCGCGTCGCCCGGGTGCACTACCCGTCCATCGGCGGTGCGATGGTCGCCTTCGAGGTGCACGGCGACCCGCACGCCGTCATCGGCGGCGTCGGCCTGATCACGCCTGCCGTGAGCCTGGGCAGCGTCGACACGCTGATCCAGCACCCGGCGTCCATCAGCCACCGCATCGTCGACGCGGACGACCGGCGGGGCGCCGGGGTCGGCGACCGGCTGCTGCGGATGTCGGTGGGCCTGGAGGACGTCGAGGACCTGTGGGCCGACCTGGACCGCGCGCTGGGGGCGCGGCCGGGACAGCCGCGAGTGAAGGGGCTGCACCAGGCGATGAGCTGAGCGGAGCCCGGAGGGCGCGCGGCCGGACTGTGCCGGGCCGCGCACCCTCCGGGGCCGCTGCTCAGTCCCGCGGGTGGGACCCCTCGTACCGCGCCTGCTCGGCGTCGTACGGCAGCCGGGAGGCCACCGGCGTCGCGTCCAGCCGGGCCGTGATGACCAGGGTGCCCTCCTCGATCTGGAAGTCGAGCGGCAGGCCGAGGCCCCGCATGGCGGCGACCATGCCGGTGTTGGACGCCTGCGTCACGGCGTACACGCTCGCGCAGCCCGCCTCGACGGCCATCGCCACCAGCCGGCCCAGCAGTTCGCCGCCGATGCCGCGGCGCTGCCAGGCGTCCTCGACGAGCAGCGCGACCTCCGTCTCGTCGCCGTCCCACAGCAGATGGCCGAGGCCGACGATCCGCCCGGAGGCGGTCCGTGCGGCCAGCGTACGGCCGAACCGCGGGCTCAGCAGGTGGTCGAGGTAGCGGTCGGCGTCGCCGGCCTGCCCGTGGTAGCGCAGGCCGAGGGTGCGTGCCGAGCAGCGCGCGTGCATCGCCCTGGCCGCCGCGAGGTCGGCGGCGTCGGCCCTGCGCACGGTGATCGCGTCGCCCTCGGGCAGGGTCAGCACGTCCTGGCCGCGCGGAATGCGCGGTCCGAGCCGGGTGTCCAGCTCCACCAGGGCGCGTGCCCGCGCGAACTCGGTGGGCGTGAAGGGCAGGTACGGCCGCTCCACAGTGATCGTCCCGCTCTCCGGTGCCCGCAGCCGCATCACCGTGTCCTCGAGCATCCCTTCGGTCGGCACTTCCGTCGAGTCCCCGGCCGCTGCCGCCCGGTCCGGCAGTGAACGGATGGTGCATCGTCCCAGCAACTGCCGGAGCGCCAGCGGGAGTTCCGCCGCGTCGAGCGCCGTGCGCGCGGCCAGGCCCAGGACCCGTGTCGGCGCGTCCACCAGGTCGTGCGCGTCGGCCCGTTCGATCCACGTGTCGGCGCCGCCGGCCAGTGCGACCGCCCGGGTGATGCCGGACGCCTCGAGCCCGCCGGGAGCGCGCAGCAGGAACTCGTCCACCGTGCCCTCGGCCAGCGGATGCGTCTGCAGGCTCAGGATGTCCACCTGCTGGGCGGCCAGCGCCGCGCAGAGCGCGGCCAGCGAACCGGGCGCGTCCCGCACGGTCGTCCGCATCCGCCACAGCGCGCTGTCGCCCGGCGCCGCTTCGTCCGCCGCGGGGCCGGCGGCGGTCGGCCCGGCCTGCCGGGCGGCGAGCGGCCGGGCGCCGGTATCGTCCGCGGGCGGTGCGTGGCCGTGGCGCCGTGCCCACCAGGTGTGGAAGACCGCCGTGGCCACCAGGGCGAACGCCGAGATCACCAGCAGGGCCGGGCCGTCGGGGCTGTGACCGATCAGGTTCGCCACCCCGTCGGCCACGGCGACGGCCGTGAAGAGCGCGGCAAGTTCGACCAGGTCCCGCCGCCAGTGATGCGCCCGGCGACCGCGCTTCGCCCACGGCGTGTTCGACACTTCTCGAGTCATACGACCACTGTGGCGGAACGGTGTTGCGTGATCGCGAACGCGCTGTGACCGATGAGTAAAGCGATATTCGCACCTTTCGTAGTCGTTTCTCGTGGTTCTTTCCCGCGGTTGTTCTGTGCGGTTGTTTCCAGAGGGGTGCCGGGCGGGCGCCGGGTCGATCCAGTGCTCACGCCCCGCGGGCGGGCACGCCACCCCATCAGCGGTCTGGCCTCCCGGCCACCA
The DNA here is from genome assembly GCF_042896465.1 of Streptomyces sp. NPDC001292. NCBI lineage: Bacteria > Bacillati > Actinomycetota > Actinomycetes > Kitasatosporales > Streptomycetaceae > Streptomyces > Streptomyces sp. NPDC001292. The sequence continues at coordinate 94,949 of NZ_JBIAXG010000019.1, read as the reverse complement.
GCGGGGGCACGGCCTGACCCGAGAAGTCAGTACTTCCGGCGGCCAAAGTGCTCACCTTCTGGCGGCTACGGAACCGAGCATTCCCCGGCACCGCACCTCCCATTAGGCGGCCACCTCCGGGGCCAGCGTGCCGCGCAGCCGGCGGGCCTCCGCGACCAGGCGTGACGAGCCGCGCCGGTCCGCCGCCTGCGCCAGGTGCTGCAGGTCGCCCCGCGCACCCGACCGCTCGGCACACTCGGCCGCCACGGCCAGCAGATCACCGAGCCCCCGGACCGCACCGGCCGGTTCGTCGGCGGCGAGGTCGCAGAGCAGCGGTGGCAGTGCGTGGCCGAGCAGACCCCACACGGTGGCGTATGCCCCCGTGGCCGCGGCCGTGCGCAGTGACTCCGCCAGCCGCAGCGGCTTCACCGCACCCTGCCGCACCAGCTGCCCGAGGTCGGTGCCGAGGCGGGAGACGTCCAGCTGTCCGCGCGCGGCCAGGACGAGCAGCGCGTCCACGGCGGCCAGCCGGTCCTCCTGGTGCCGGGCCCCCAGTCCGTAGGCCACGCACAGGTGCGTCGCCTCGCCCGCCTCACCACCGGACTCGGCGAGCAGCGGAAGGACGGAGGCCGCGCCCCGGCTGTCGTCCACGGCCACGGCGGACAGGTCCGGCAGGATCCGCACGGCCACCAGTTCGCGCAGTTCGGGCAGTACGGCCAGCCAGTGGGGCCGCGGGGAGCCGCTCCAGTGGGTGCAGTACCGGCTTTTCGCGAAGGCGCTCGGCCTGCCCAGTGCGCGGAAGGCGTCCGGGAAGTCCTCATACAGCTCGGGAAGTTCACCGGACTCCGCCAGTATCTGCGAACCCGAGGTGCGGCGCCGGATCGCCGGCAGCACGGGAGCGCCGGCGGTCAGCCGGCGGGCGAGTCGCCTTCCTTCCGCCGTGCCCAGGGCCGCCGCCCGCTCCGCGGCGGCCGCTGCCGCCGGACGGTCCCCGCGCCGCACCCGCAGCAGCGCCTGCGTGAAGTCGGCCGCCGACGCGCGCGCCCCCATACGCCGGTACGCGTCGAGTCGCTCCACCAGCTCGTCCGGCTCCAGCAGGCCCGTGCTCCAGGTGGGCGTCGAGAGCAGGAACGGCAGCGGATCCGTGCGGATCCGGTACGCCACCTCCCACAGGCGGGCGTCGAAGGCCCGGGAGAGCGCGCCGTGCACGCAGGTCCGGTCCGGCGCCCCGGGCCGGATCGCGGCGTGCAGCGTGGCGGTGCTCAGCTTTCCCCGCAGCGTGATGAGCACCAGGTCCAGCCCCGCGGACGCGTCGAAGCCGCCTCGGGCGTCGCCGAATTGATGCTCGAGCCGTAGGCCGTGGAACCGGTCGGCGCCGTCCCACCATTGGCGGGAGATCACCGGTTCCAGCGCCTGGAGGAGGGCATCCCGGTCACGGTGGGCGTGGCGCACCAGCCCGTCCAGGGCGCGTTCAAAACCGGTCACGTCGGTGTCGGACGCCAGTGCGGCCCCCACCTCCTCGGCGAGCTCGACGACCGAGGCCGCCGCGGGTGCGAGACGCGCCGGCTCGGGAACCGGCGGGAACACCTCCTCGTACGCCGGGGCCGCCTCCGCCGGTGCCGCGCCCAGCGACCCGACCGCCTGGGCCCGCAAGGAGGGAATCAACTGCTCCGCCGCCAGGGCGAGTTCGGCGCGCACCTCGGCGGAGCGGACCTTCTTCACGTGCCGCTGGGTGAGCTTGAGCGCCCGCTCCTGCACACCGGCGTCCTCGTGCCCGAAGGTCTGCGCGACGGCGGGCAGCAACTCGTCCGCCGCCGCGGCGTCCCGGGCGAGCACCTTGCCCAGCAGCACGAGCTGCGCCCGCACCAGCTTGCGCTCCGGCCGGAACAGCACCGCACCGGACACCTGGGTCAGATGGCGATGCGTCAGTTGACCGTCCACGGCCAGCGCGCCCAGCACCGACTGGGCGTGCGAAGCCACCGGAGACACGGCGTCCGAGGCCAGCGCCACCCAGTCGGCCACCCGCTCCCGCTGTTCCTCACGCGTGAGCGCCAGGGACGTCAGAACACGCAGGAACGCCCGGTGGTCGGCGTTCGTGCCGCCCCGCAGCAGGCGGGCCACGCAGGCGTCGACCGTGGCCCTCCGGTCGAGCGGGCCCTCCGCGGTGAGCCGTGCGAGGGCGCCGTGCCAGCCGGCGGCGCCTTCGTCGGCCGCCCATTCCAGCAGGCCGCCGATGTCGTTCACCTCGAAGAGCGCGGTCACGAGCGGTACGAGGTGCGGGTCCGTGCGCAGCCGCTCCAGCAGGGTGTTGCCGCGCCTCCAGTCGCCGCCGACCTGCTGCACCCAGCCCCGCACATAGGCGTCGGTCGTCGGCACCGGGCAGCCAGCCAGGCGCACCAGGGCGGACATCAGCTCGTAGGGCACCCGCGCGGTGGCGGGCCGCTGGGCGAGCCGGTTCGCCAGATCGGCGAGCCAGCCGGTCTCCCGGTCGGCGAGGACGCGGAGCAGCACCGCGGGGGAGACCCCCGGCCAGCGCATGTCGGCGGCCGCGATCCAGCTCGCCACGCCGGCCGCGCCGGTCTGGCACGCGACCCCGGCCACGTACAGCGCCGGATACGCACGGCGGGACGCCTCGTTCCAGCGCGCCGCTCTGAGTTCCTTGCGCAGCGCCTTCAACTCCGGGAAGTACGCCCGGCGTTCGTCGTTGGTCATGGCGTCCAGCAGACCGATCACCTCGGCCGTCCGCCCGGCCCGCACCGCCTCCGTCAGCGATGTCATCGCGCACCCCCGTCGACTCGTGCCACGTCCTGCTCCACCACGGCGGCGCCCCGCCGCGCCATCCGCACCGCCAGCGCGTGCCTGCACGGCCCGCGCCCACCCCGGTACTTCGCCCACCACCGGCAACTGCAACTGAGCACGCCCTTCTCCTCGCGCACCCGGTGCGCGTGGCCGTCCTCGGCCGTCACTGTCGCCAGGGTGCCGTCGAGGGCGACCGCTCCCGCCGCGACGAGCGCACGGGCGGCCCGCAGGCGCGGGTTGTGCCGCTCGGCGCGATCCGCGTCGTAGGGCAGCTCCCGGTGGAAGTACGCCGCCTCCGCGGTGTCGTATCCGACCCGGCCCGAGGTGCCGAGCCGGACCAGCGCCGCGCGGACCCGCTCCGGGGTGAGCCCGGAGGAGGCGGCGAGGTCTGCGACGTCGACGCGCGGCTCCCAGGCCAGCAGCACCGCGATCAGCTCCGCGTCCTCTGCGGCCTCGTCGCCGGCGAGCGCGTCCAGCACACCGCCCTCGCCGGAGAACCCGCGCGAGGCGTCGGGCGACAGCGTCAGCGTGAGCCGCATGCCCGGCAGGACCGCCTCCCAGGCGCTGGCCGTGGCGGCGGCGCCCGTGACCGCCGGGCCGTACACGCGCAGGGCGGCCGCATGCCTCAGCACCCGCTGGAGCGCGGCAAGCCGCTCAGGCCCGGGCAGGCAGACCGCGCCCGGCACGGGCCGGGTGGTCGGCCGCAGGGCACGACCTGCCGGAACCACCCACCGCGGACCGCCCGCGGCACCCCGCGGCCCGCTCCGCGGCAGCGACCGCAGGAACCGTACGGCCTCGGCCGCCGGCAACTCGGCCCGCAGATCGAAGCCGGCGGCTATGACCTGGGCCTCCGCGAACCCGCGCAGCCACCGGTCCGGCAGCGGCACCTTCTTCTCCACCACGGGTCCGTCCAGGGTCGTCACGGCCAGCTCCTCCGGAGGGGCGCGCCGGTACCGGCGCAGCTGCCGGTCGTGCTGCGCCCCCGTGGTGGTGGCGGTCGTCGTTCCCGTCCTCGAGGGTCGCCCTGGGGTCGGGGCGTTGGGCCCGGCCGGACACCGGCGGCGCTCAGCGGCTGCCGTCCAGGATGACGCGCGCGACCAGTGCCGGATCGTCGTTCATCGGGACGTGCCCGCAGCCGGGCAGGCGCACGAGGCGGGCTCGGGGGATGATCTGCTTGGCGCGCACCCCCTGGCGGCGCACCAGCAGCCGGTCCTTGGTGCCCCAGGCCACGGTGACGGGGATGCCCGGCAGGACGTCGGTGAACCGGACGCCGACGCCCGCCCGGAGGGTCTCCTCGAATCCGTCCGCCCGTGCCAGGGCGAGCGTCTCGGCCACCACGGCCTCGGGCGAACGGCGGGCGGGACGGGCGTAGATGGTGCTGGTCAGGACGGCGCGGCCGGCCGCCGTCCGTGAAAGCCGCTCGACCAGCGGCAGCGGCATCCGCTGGGCGAGCGTGCGCATCGTCCGCAGCACGCCGAAGGCGTAACGCCGCTCGGCCTGTGTCCAGAACCCCGCCGGGGCCAGGGCGGTGACGGACCGTACGAGCTTCTCGCGGCCCAGTTCCAGGGCCAGCAGGCCGCCCAGGGAGTTGCCCGCCACATGGGGCCGTTCCATCTCCAGTGCCTCGCACAGGGCACCCAGCACCACGTTCATCGTGGGCAGGTCGTGCCGGAGCCCTTGGGGCAGCGCGGGGGAGGCCCCGAAGCCCGGCAGGTCCACGGTGATCACCTCGCGTTCGGCCGCGAGCAGGTGGACCACAGGGTCCCAGGCCTGGCGGTGGTGCCCGATGCCGTGCAGCAGGAGAAGCGGCTCGCCGCCGCCCACACGCGCGTAGGAGAGGGTCACGGTCCGCGGGCCGTGCGCGGAGGGCACCTCGAAGGAGACGGTGGCGGACATGGGCGGCTCCTCGTGGGGACTCGCCGACGAATGACGGTAGACAGTCTGTCAGCAATTGCTACCGACAGGTAGCCCCCGATCCCGAGGGATCGCGCCGGCCCCGAGATCCACATGTGGATTCCGATCAGCGATGTCGTTGTCCAAGTGATTTGTCATCAACTTGTCGTTCACGGGGCCCTCGTCCAGGGTCGGCCGTACGCGAACGACCAACGGCACCTCGGTTCGAGAACCACGCTTTCGCTTGTCGCGCGCTCCCAGCGGGCCACGCCGACCCGCTCAGCAGTGCTGCGCCGGGTCGAGGACCGGCTGACCGGACGACGTCTCCTGGCGCAACCGGGCGCCAGCCACACGCGGCCGAGGCCGCCGCCGCACTTATCACGCGCTCACCCCGGAAGGGCGCCGAGCCGCGGAGCACGAACTCGAGCAACGCTCGACGCAGCTCACATCGCTTCCGGCCGCAGCGGCAGGGCAAGAAATCGGTCGAGGCCGGGACTGACTCCTACCGCCTCTCCAGCACCCGAGCCCGCGCCGAACAGCACGCCACTCCGACTCCTGCCGCCGCGCACGGGCGGAATAAGCCACGGCCAGCTGACCCCACCCCGCCATGAGGGTTGCGGGCGACGGCGAAGCGCCGCCCGCAACCAGTGACCACAGCGCCCCAATCGGTCAGAGGACACCTCCGTTGGCACGAATGTTCTGGCCCGTCAACCACCGCCCGTCCGGCCCCGCGAGGAAGGCGACGACGTCCGCCACGTCCTCGGGCCGGCCGAGGCGCCCGAGCGAGGTCATTCCGATGGCCATCGCCAACTTCTCCGGCTCGTTGGCCGCTCTCAGAAGATCGGTGTCCGTGGCACCGGGCGATACGGCATTGACCGTGATGCCCCGTGCGCCCAGCTCACGTGAAGCTACCAAGGTCAGCTGTTCGAGGGCGCCCTTGCTGGCTGCGTAGGGGGCGTTGCCGGGGGCGGGGAAAGCGGTGTTGAGGGTGGAGATGTTCACGATCCGCCCGCCGTCGCGCATGTGCCGCGCCGCATAACGCACCGTGAGGAAAACTGACTTTGCGTTCACGGCCATCACTCTGTCGAACACAGCCTCCTCCGTCTGCGCGATGGGCACGACTTCGGTATGCGTGGCCGCGTTGTTGACCAGAATGTCCAGGCCACCGAGCTGATGTTCGGCAGTAGCCAACAACTCCTCGGCCGCGTGAGGCTCCGCCAGATCCAGCTGGACCGCGATGACCTTCCCGCCCGCCTGCTCAGCCTGCCGCACGACCTCATCCGCAGCATCCCGGTTTTGCGCGTAGTTGAAGACCACAGTCGCCCCGTCCCGCGCGAGCCGCAGCACGATAGCCCGGCCGATCCCCCGCGAGCCTCCGGTAACGACAGCCGTCTTGCCCGTGAGCACCGCCATGATCTCTCCCCGCCTTGATGTCCCGTCTGTTGGGAACACCCATACCCACCGAGCGGCGTCGAAAGAGCGAACCACTCCACGGTCCGCGCTCCGCTCGGGCGGACCAATCCACGACGTGGCCAGGGGAAAACGACAGATCGGCTGGACGAACCCACCGACAGACCGGCTGGACACCCACCCAAAGCCCCTGGGCGTCACGGTCCCGGCCGACAGGTCACATCGGAACCTACCCCACACGCGGCTCCGCGGTCGCGGCGCCCCTCAGCCCGGCGCCTGGACACGAGCGTGGGACGTCGGCTGGGATGAGGGCGTGACCACCGATACCGGGACCGAAGTCTTCGAAGAGCACCGCCCCGTTCTCATGGGTGTCGCCTACCGCATGCTCGGGCGTGTGGCGGACGCCGAGGACGTACTCCAGGAAGCCTGGTTGCGCTGGTCCGACGCCGACCGGAGCGCGGTGCGCGAGCCACGCGGCTACCTGGTGCGGGTCACCACCCGGCTCGCCATCGACCGGCTCCGCCGGATCAAGGCGCGCGGCGAGTTGTACGTCGGCCCCTGGCTGCCGGAACCGCTGGTCACGGATCTCGCGCAGACCGTCCCGGACGCGGAGGAGCGGGCCGTCCTCGCCGACTCCGTGTCGTTCGCCGTGCTGGTCGTCCTGGAGACGCTCTCGCCGCTCGAACGCGCGGTGTTCGTCCTGAGAGAGGCCTTCGGCTGTCCGTACGCGGAGATCGCCGCCCTGCTCGACCGCGGCGAGCCCGCGGTGCGCCAACTGGCCGGCCGGGCCCGCAGGCACGTCGGCGAACGGCGGCCGCGCTACGAGGTCGACCCCGTCCAGCGGCGCGACCTCACCGAGCGGTTCCTGGCCGCCGCGGCGGGCGGCGACCTGGAGGGGCTGATGTCGCTGCTCGCCCCCGACGCCCGCCTGGTGGGCGACAGCGGCGGCAAGGCCAGGGCGCCGCTGCGGGTCCTGGAGAGCGCCGACAGGGTGGGTCGCTTCCTGGTCGGCGTGGCGCACAAGGGCATCCCGGATCCGTCCGTCCGCTTCCTGGAGGTCAACGGCGGCCCCGCCGTACTGATCCTGTCCGGGGGCAAGCCCGACAGTGTCTTCCAACTGGACGTGGCCGACGGGTGCATCCAGGCCGTCTACATCGTCCGCAATCCCGACAAGCTGCGGTCCCTGACCGCCTGAGCCTGCGGGCTCCCGGCGCCCGCACGGCTGTCCCGGCACCGACGCCCGCACAGTGTCGCGGCCCCCGTCCCGGCGACGGGGGCCGCGTCGTGGTGCCCGGAATCCGGTGCCGCGCGCGAACGGCTCGTGAACACCGTGCGACAGGCTCCTGTGCGCTGTCCGAGGGAACGAGGATTGGTCTTGACCAAGGGTGGCGGCCGCCTTATCGTCGCAGATAAGTACAACAACCTTTAATAAACAAGGGCGCTAAAACGCCGCCGGATCACGGCGATTGCGGAGGACAGGGTGGGGACCACGCAGCTGGAATCGGTGCCGGAGCCGAAGTACTGGCATCTCAAGACCGTGCTCAGCGAGGCACTGGACTCCGAGTTCTCGGTGGGCGAGATCCTGCCCAACGAACGGGAGCTCGCCGCCCGCTTCGGCGTGGCCCGCGCCACGCTGCGCCAGGCGCTGGAGCAGCTGGAGCTGGAGGGCCGGCTACAGCGCCGCCGCGGCGTCGGCACGACCGTCGCACCGCCACGCGTGGGTGTCGCCGTAGACACCGAGCGGCACGCCTGGCCGGAGGCGGCCGGCGACGCCTGGCAGAGCGTCGACTGCTCCCGGGCCGTCCCACCGTCCGCGATCGCCGACGCCCTGGCGACCGGCCACGAGGAGCCCGTGCACGTGGTGCGCCGGTCCCGGATGAGCCACGGCCAGCCGGTCGCCGCCGAACTGCTCTACGTTCCGGACGCGTCGGTGCCGGACCTGAGCGCGATCGACGCGCCGTCCGGGCCCGCACGCGCGCGTGCCGTGCTGCGTGAGCTGCACCGCCTCGAGCTGGAGGGCCAGGACCGCTCGGTCGAGCTGGGCTCGGCCCGTGCGGACGACGCCAAGGAGCTCGACCGGCTGCCCGGCGCCCCTGTCCTCGTCGTCACCACCCGCTTCGTCGCCCAGGGAGGCACGGCCGCGATCTCCGTCGCCACCTACCGCGCCGACACCTGCCGGCTGACCTTCGGGGACTCGGGCGGCGTGGAGATACATCACGGACCGCACCGGCAGGCCTCCTAGCCCACGGGCCCGCCCTCGGCGGCGGACCGTCACCGCGGGCGGCCGGCCGTCATCGGGAGCGGCGAGCCGTCACCGTACCTTCCACCGCGAACAGCTGCTCCTCGACGTGGTCGAGCGCCAGCCGGAGCGCGCCCGTCGCCACGGCCGCCTCGCCGAGCATCGACAGGGTCACCTTGGGCGGCCGCAGGCAGTAGCGGTCCAGTTCACGCCGCAACGGCTCCAGTACGCCGTCCAGCCCGGCCGCCCAGCCGCCGACGACGACCAGTTCCGGGTCCAGGGCCAGCGCCAGCGCCGCCACGTCGTGGACGAGCCGCTGAATGAACCGTTCGACTGCCGCGCCGGCCCGCCGGTCACCCCGGCGGGCCAGTGCGAAGACCTCGGCCACCGCGCGCTCGTCCAGTGGATGCAGCGGCTGGTCCGTCGTCGACAGCAGCGTCTCGGGGGTCGCCTCCCGGCCCAGCAGGTGAAGCGCGCCGATCTCACCGGCGGCCCCGCCGAACCCGCGGTGCAGCCGCCCGCCGATCAGCGAACCGGCGCCCGGGCTCAGCCCCGCCAGCACGAAGACCATGTCGTCGGACTCGGTGGCGGCACCCTTCCAGTGCTCGGCCACCGCCGCCGCGTTCGCGTCGTTCTCGACGAGCACCGGGCACTTGAACGAACGGCTCAGCCGTTCGCCCAGGCGCAGGCCGGTCCAGCCGGGCAGCGCGGTGCCCAGCCGTACCGTGCCGTCCGCCTCGACGATCCCGGGCGTGCCGACCCCGACGGCCCGCAGCGAACTGCGCGGGACACCGGCCCTGCGCAGCAGTTCGGCGACCGCGCCGCGCAGCCGCTCCAGCCGCTCGTCCGCCTCGGCGGTCTCCTCCACGTCCTTGGCCTGGGAGCCCACCACGCGGCCGTCCAGGTCGGCCAGCAGCGCGGCGACCCGGTGCGCGCCGATCTCCAGGCCCAGCAGGTGCCCGGCCTCGGCCCGGAACCGGAACCGGCGTGCGGGCCGCCCCTGCCGTCGTGCGGCGCCCTCCTCGGCCGCCTTCTCGACGACGAGTCCGGCCTCGATCAGGCCCTCCACGACGCCCTCGACCGTCGGCCGGGACAGCCCCGTCACCCGGGTGATCTCCGTGAGCGTCGCGCAGTCCGTGGCACGCAGCGCGTGCAGCACCACCGCGGAGTTGATCCTTCGCAGCAGCGAGGGATCCCCGCCGGTCAGCCGCCCCACCGTCCGTCCTCCCAGCTCGTGCGCGCGTTGGGCGGATCGTACTCGGCACGGGCCGGGGCGGCGAGCGCCGGGGACGGCACGAGCGCGCGCCGGCTGAGCACCGGCCGGCCGGGGCACGCTCGCTGACGCCCCGCCAATTGTCAGTGGGAGCCGATTTACTGGAGCACATGGACATCGCGAAGCACCTCGCCGTGATCGACCGGCTGTGCGCCCGGGACTTCCCGGCGGAGCACGGCCGGTCGGACCTCGTCGTGGCGGCCGGCCCCGGCTACTTCGTCGCCGAGTTGGAGACGAGCCACGGCCTGCGGGTGGGCGAGGCCGCCCTCCGCGCGCGTGCCGCGGAGGACTTCCACGCCCTGAAGGAGGCCGTGGCCCGGATGCTGGACGTCCGCCTGGGGCAGCGGCAGTCCCCTTGGAGCATGCTCACCCTCAGAGTGCGCGGCGCGCGGGGCGAGGCGATACCGGAGCCCTGGGCCGAGGTCAGCCTCCGTACCGACGAGCTGAGCCTGTGGGGGCCGGACGGGACCGGCCGGTGGGTCGCCGTCGGCGTCGCCGACCGCGACCGGGCCGACGAGATACAACTCCTCGCGATCGTCACGGACACGGCCCCGCCGTGAGCGGTTCGTCAGGGACACGGCCCCGTCGTGCGCGGTTCGTCAGGGACACGGCCCCGTCGTGCGCGGTTCGTCAGGGACACGGCCCCGTCGTGCGCGGTTCGTCACGGACAACGCGCCTGCCGTGAGCGGTCAGGCGGTCTCCGTGGCCACCCTCAGCCGCGCGAACCCGTCACGGACACGGCCCCGTCGTGCGCGGTTCGTCACGGACAACGCGCCTGCCGTGAGCGGTCAGGCGGTCTCCGTGGCCACTCTCAGCCGCGCGAACTCCTCGGCCATCGTCTCGGCCGTCCAATGCGCGTTCAGCCCGCTCGGGTTGGGCAGCACCCACACCCGCGTGGCCCCGAAGGTCCGTTCCTGCGGCCCCACTTGGGCCGTGCGGTCGCCGAACGCCGCCCGGTACGCGGTGACACCCACCACGGCCAGCCACCTCGGCCGCAGCCGCGTCACCTTCAGCGCCAGCAGCCGTCCGCCCTCGCGGTACTCCTCGGGCGTCAGCTCCTGCGCCCGGGCCGTCGGCCGCGCCACGACGTTCGTGATGCCCAGCCCGTACGACGGCAACTCGCCCTGCTCCGCGGGCTTCATCAGCCTCGGGGTGAACCCCGACCGGTGCAGCACCGGCCAGAACCGGTTGCCCGGCCGGGCGAAGTGGTGGCCGGTCGCAGCCGTCATCAGACCGGGGTTGATACCGCAGAACAACACCCTCAGGCCGTCCGCGACGACATCCGGGACCGGACGGTCGCGGGCGGCCTGGAGCTCCGCCGGGGTGAACCGGGTCAGAGGATCGCCCCCGGCGCGTAGGCCGCGGCCTCCGGGCGCTGCTTCACGATCTCCTCGATCCGGCCCACGACCGCGCCGACCTGGTCGGACGCCGCGCCGGTGAAGGACAGCCTGTCGGCCATGAGCGCGTCCAGCCCCGCGCGGTCGAGCGGGAGCCGGGTGTCGGCGGCGAGCTTGTCGAGCAGGTCGTTGCGCTCGGCGCCCTGCTCGCGCATGGCGAGCGCGGTCGCGACGGCGTTCTCCTTGATCGCCTCGTGGGCGACCTCGCGGCCGACCCCGGCCCGCACGGCGCCCATCAGCACCTTGGTCGTGGCCAGGAACGGCAGGTAGCGGTCCAGCTCGCGGGCGATCACCGCGGGGAAGGCGCCGAACTCGTCGAGCACCGTCAGGAACGTCTCCAGCAGCCCGTCCAGCGCGAAGAACGCGTCCGGCAGCGCGACCCGGCGCACCACCGAGCAGGACACGTCGCCCTCGTTCCACTGGTCGCCCGCCAGCTCGCCGGTCATCGAGGCGTAGCCACGCAGGATCACCATCAGGCCGTTGACGCGCTCGCAGGAGCGGGTGTTCATCTTGTGCGGCATCGCCGAGGAGCCGACCTGGCCCGGCTTGAAGCCCTCGGTGACCAGTTCGTGCCCGGCCATCAGCCGGATCGTCTTCGCCAGCGAGGAGGGCGCCGCCGCCAGTTGCACCAGCGCGGTGACGACCTCGTAGTCCAGCGAGCGCGGGTAGACCTGGCCGACCGACGTGAACGCCCGCGAGAAGCCGAGGTGCCCGGCGACGCGCCGCTCCAGCTCCGCGAGCTTCGACGCGTCGCCCCCGAGCAGGTCCAGCATGTCCTGGGCCGTGCCCACCGGGCCCTTGACGCCGCGCAGCGGGTAGCGACCCAGCAGCTCCTCGACCCGCCCATGGGCCACCAGCAGCTCGTCCGCCGCGGTCGCGAACCGCTTGCCGAGGGTGGTGGCCTGCGCGGCGACGTTGTGCGAGCGGCCGGCCATGACCAGCTCGCCGTACTCCGCGGCCAGCCTGCCCAGCCGGGCCAGGACGGCCACCGTACGGTCCCGCATCAGCTCCAGCGAGAGCCGGATCTGCAACTGCTCGACGTTCTCCGTCAGGTCGCGGGAGGTCATGCCCTTGTGCACGTGCTCGTGCCCGGCGAGGTCGTTGAACTCCTCGATCCGCGCCTTCACGTCGTGCCGGGTGACCTTCTCGCGCTCCGCGATCGAGGCCAGGTCGACCTGGCCGAGGACCCGCTCGTAGTCGGCGATCGCCTCGTCCGGCACCTCGATGCCGAGGTCCTTCTGGGCGCGCAGCACGGCGAGCCAGAGCTGCCGTTCCAGCCTCACCTTCTGCTCGGGCGACCAGAGCGTGGCGAGCTCGGCGGAGGCGTAACGTCCGGCGAGGACGTTCGGGATGCGGGGCTTGGCGGGCGCTGAAGTCACGTAGACGGATTCTACTGGCGATTCGTGCAGGCCAGCGACGCGGGGGTGTTCGTGGGAAGCTACGAGAGCTCCGCGTCGGCTGCCGTCGGCGGCTGCGCGAAGTCTTCGTAGGGCAGCAGCTCGGGCCGCTTCGCGGAGCGGCCGTCGCCCGAGGAACGGCCGGTCAGGCGCCGCCCTATCCACGGCAGCAGATGCTGCCGGGTGAAGCGGGCGTCCGCGACCCGGCGGGTGAGCCAGTCCGGACGCGCGGTCGTCGGCATGGGCGTACGCCACTCGGTGTCCTCGGGCTCGTGGCCGAGCGTCTGCCACACCGCCTCCGCGACCCGGCGGTGGCCCTCGGCGGTCAGGTGCAGCCGGTCCACGTCCCACAGCCGGGGGTCCGCGAGCGACGACGCCCCGTACAGGTCGACGACGAGCGCGCCGTGCCGTTCGGCGAGCTCGTCGACGCAGGCGAACAACTCCTCCATACGGGGCCGGAAGCGCTCCAGGACGGGGCCCTGCCGGCCGGGGCTGCGCATCAGCACCAGCCGCTCGCACGACGGCGCCAGCCGCTCCACCGCCTCCGTGAGCAGCCCCTTGACCCTGCCCATGTCGCACTTGGGCCGCAGCGCGTCGTTGAGGCCGCCCACCAGCGTCACGACGTCGGCCCGCATGGCCGCCGCAGCCTCCACCTGCTCGTCGACGATCTGCCCGATGAGCTTGCCGCGCACGGCGAGGTTGGCGTACCGGAAGCCGGTCGTGCGGGCGGCCATCCGCGCCGCGAGGAGGTCCGCCCAGCCGCGGTACGAACCGTCGGGCAGCAGGTCCGACATGCCCTCGGTGAAGGAGTCGCCGATCGCGACCAGGCTGGTGTACGTGGGATTCTTCTGCATGGCGTGAGCGATGGTATCCCGGCGGCACAGCGCCATACCAAGCGGTTGGTTCCGCCTGCGTCAGGCCGTCCCGGTCACCCCTGCCGGTCCGAACAGCTCCCGCAGCACGTCCTCCATGGTCACCAGGCCCGCCAGCCGGCCGTCGGCCCCCAGGACCGCCGCAAGATGCGTACGGCTGCCGCGCATCGCGGTGAGCACGTCGTCCAGCGGAGTGCCCTCACGGACCCGGGCGATGGGGCGCATGTCGCGCAGCCGGAACGGCTCTCCTCGCGGCGAGGCGTCCAGGGCGTCCTTCACATGCAGGTAGCCCACGATGTGGCGTCCCTCGTCGACCACGGGGAAGCGCGAGAAACCGGACTCGGCCGACAGCCGCTCCAACTGCTCCGGGGTGACTCCCAGACGCGCGTGGACGACCCGCTCCAGCGGGAGCACCACGTCGCGCACGGGCCGGCTGCCCAGCTCCAGCGCGTCGTGCAGCCGCTCCTGCGCCCGGTCGTCGATGAGGCCCGCCGCGCTGGCGTCCTTGACGATCTGGGCCAGCTCCGAGTCCGTGAAGGTCGACGAGACCTCGCCCTTGGCCTCCACCCGCAGCAGCTTGAGCAGGCTGTTCGCGAACGTGTTCACTGTGAAGATCACCGGACGCAGCGCCCGGGACAGCGCGACCAGCGGCGGTCCGAGCAGCAGCGCGCTGCGCACCGGTTCCGCGAGCGCGACGTTCTTCGGCACCATCTCGCCGAGCAGCATGTGCAGATACGTCGCCAGGGCCAGTGCGATCACGAACGACACCGCGCGGCCCGCTCCCGGCGGCACGCCCACCGCGTGGAACACCGGCTCCAGCAGGTGCGCGATCGCCGGCTCGGCGACCACACCGAGGACCAGGGTGCACAGGGTGATGCCGAGCTGCGCCGCGGCCAGCAGCGCGGACACGTGCTCCAGGCCCCACAGCACGCTCCTGGCGCGCCGGTCGCCCTCCTCGGCGTAGGGCTCGACCTGGCTGCGGCGCACCGAGATCAGCGCGAACTCGGCGCCCACGAAGAAGGCGTTGACGACCAGGGACGCCAGCCCGATCAGGATCTGTACGGCGGTCACCGGCCGGCCCTCTTCTCGTCGTGCGTGTCACCGCGCGGACGGTCGGCCCGCTGTGCGGGTCCCCCGCGGTCCTCGCGGTGCTCGCTGTGCTTGCCGTGCTCGTCGTCGAGCGGCGCGTGCAGCAGCACGCGCGCGGCCCGGCGGCCGCTCGCGTCCACCACGTCCAGCCGCCAGCCGGCGACCTGGAGGATGTCGCCGGTCTCGGGGATCCGGCCGAGCTCGGTGGCGATCAGGCCGGCCAGGGTCTCGTACGGGCCCTCCGGCACCCGCAGCCCGACCCGCGCGAGTTGGTCCACCCGCGCGGAACCGTCCGCCGAGTACAGGCCGCGGCCCTCCTCGTCGGCCCCGGCCGGGGCCAGGTCGGGCGTCTCGTGCGGGTCGTGCTCGTCGCGCACCTCGCCGACGACTTCCTCGACGATGTCCTCCAGCGTCGCCACGCCCGCGGTTCCGCCGTACTCGTCGATGACGACCGCCATCGTGCGCTTGCCGGAGAGCCGGTCCAGCAGCCGGTCGACGGTCAGCGACTCGGGGACCAGGAGCGGCTCGCGCATGATCTCGGAGACCCGGGTGCGGGTGCGGCGCTCGGCGGGCACCGCCAGCACGTCCTTGATGTGGGCGGTGCCCACGACCGAGTCGAGGCCCCCCTGGTGGACGGGGAACCGCGACAGCCCGGTCGCCCGGGTCGCGTTCGCCACGTCCTCGCAGGTCGCCTGGGCGTCGAGGGCCACGACCTGGACGCGCGGGGTCATCACGTTCTCCGCGGTCAGGTCGGCCAGATTGAGGGTCCGCACGAACAGCTCGGCGGTGTCCGGCTCCAGGGCGCCCTTCTTGGCGGAGTGCCGGGCCAGGGCGGCGAGCTCCTGGGGGCCGCGCGCGGAGGCGAGTTCCTCGGCGGGCTCCACGCCGAGTCGGCGCACCACGCGGTTCGCCGTGTTGTTGAGGTGGGTGATGAAAGGGCGGAAGGCGGCGCTGAACCAGCGTTGCGGGTTGCCCACCCGCCTGGCCACCGCGAGCGGCGAGGAGATCGCCCAGTTCTTGGGCACCAGCTCGCCGACGACCATCAGGAACACCGTGGACAGGGCCGTGCCGAGGACCAGTGCCACCGTGGTCGCGGCGGACCGGGACAGGCCGAGCGCCTGGACGGGACCCGCGATCAGCTTGGCGATGGACGGTTCGGCGAGCATGCCGACCACCAGATTGGTGACGGTGATGCCGAGCTGCGCCCCGGAGAGCTGGAAGGTCAGGTTCCGTGCGGCCTTCAGCGCGCCGGCCGCGCCACGCTCACCGCGCTCGGCCGCCCGCTCCAGGGCACCGCGCTCGACGGTCGTCAGCGCGAACTCGGCCGCGACGAAGGCGCCGCAGGCGAGACTGAGCAGTACTGCCACCAGCAACAGGAGCACGTCGGTCATCGGGTCACCCCCGTCCTATGGTCGGGCAGGACAGGGACAGGCGCGCTGTGTCGCGCTCGGGGAGGCTCGCCCATGGGCGGACGCTCACAACCTTTCATGGAGGACTGGGTGTCCCTCAAGAGTAAAAGAAGGGCAAAGAAGGGGGTTCCCTCAGTCCGTCAGGGCTTCACCCAGCGCCGCCAGCGCTCCTCCGGCGCGTAGCCCGCCGCCCGCCAGGCGTGGTGCGCGGTCTCGTCGCGGGTGAGCACCATGGCGTCGCCGCGCCGCCCGCCGAGCCGCAGGAACCGCTCCTCGGCGGCCGCCAGCAGGGCCGAGCCGATGCCCTGGCGCCACCGGTCCGGGTGCACGGCCGGCCGGTACAGGTGGCAGCGCCAGCCGTCGAATCTTGGCTGCTCACAAACATGGCCCGTGTCTACAGTGGCTTGACCCAGCGCCGCCAGTGGTCCTCGCGATGGTAGCCACCCGCGGCCCATGTGTGGTGTGCCTGTTCGTTGGCCTCCAGGACCATGGCGTCGACGCGGCGCCCGCCCAGGGTGGCGAAGCGTTGTTCCGCGGCTTCCAGCAGGGCGGTGGCGATGCCTTGCCGACGGTGGTCGGGGTGTACGGCCAGTCGGTAGGCGGAGCATCGCCGTCCGTCGAAGCCGGCTATGACGGTTCCGGTGAGCAGGCCGTCGCGCTCTGCGAGGAGCAGGGCTTCGGGGTCTCGTGTGATGAGTCGGGCCACTCCGTCGTGGTCGTCGCTGATGCTCGATCCCTCCGCGGCGTCGCGCCAGAACCGCAGCACGGTGTCGATGTCGGAGAGGGTGGCGCAGCGGATGTGAAGATCGCTCATGGGGTGAGCCAAGCAGAGCGCCGACCTGTCCGGCGAACGGTTTCCGTGCCTCTTTCCGACGACCGGTGTGGTCCTTTACCGATGCGCAAGTCTGATGCGACTGGTGAGATCGGCCCGAGCAACTCGGGTGGAGCCACGGCTGTGCCCGGGTGACGGTCGTCACGGCCCCTCAAGCCGGGCTGCCAGATCCTCGGGCAGAGCGTCCCGATTGGTACGGGTCACTTGGACGAGCGTGATGTCAGGGCGCTGCTTCAGGGCGTCGGTGAACGGGTCACTGTGGGCGTGGACTGTGGCAACGATGTCGATGTCGGACTCGAACAGGCACCGGACCGTGTCCTGGAACGCGGTGCACGCCAGCTCCATACGCCCGAGCTCGTCGATGAGCACGAGATCTCCAGGAGCAGGATCCGCTGCAGCCGACCTGAGCGGCGGCAGCGCGAGCCGCTCCATGACGCCCAGATCGACGCCGTACCGGCCCACCCGCGGTGGGCCCGGGAAGTCGACATGGGCGAGCACGGCTCGCAGACCGCCCTCCAGCGTCTCCAGCGCGAAACCGCTCCGGGTACCGCCGTGCCGTATCTCCTCCGTGGTGAAGCCGACAGCCCCACGGGTGCGCAGGAGCGCTGCCAATCGGCGGACAATGGTCGTTTTGCCCGCGCCGGGGCGTCCCTCGAGCAGGATTCTCGTCGGCATCTCGTGCTCCATGTCGGGTCCGTTTTACGGGAGCTCAGGGGCGTGTCGTTAGGCGACCATGCGGCGATCCCCCGACGCCGCAGCGGGGAGGACGACGACGTCTCGCCACCGCTGACCTGGTCGGCGGTGCCGGACGGCACGTCGGAAGGTCCGGCCGGATGGGCTGGGGCGGACCGATGCCTCCGCCGGGCACGGGGCACACCGCTGCTTCGGCAAGGCTGCCGGGATGTTCGCCAGGCGCGCTTGGGGTCCCGCGTGCCGCATTGCTCACCACCAGACGCGACCGGCCAGCAGGGTGTCCGTGGTCAGCTCGACGCGCTCGCCGTTGGCGTCGTAGCCGAACATGCGGGTGGGCGCGTTGAGCGCCTCGGTGTGGCTGGGATAGGTGAAGTAGAGGAGTTCGCCGCAGTGTTCGGCGGCGTCGTCCAGGAGCGACTCCTGGCAGGTGCCAAGGACCGTGATGCCGTATTCCTGCGTGCATTTGGCCAGGGCCGCGAGGACCTCCTGGCGATGGTGCGTGCCGAGGGAATCGCCCAGTTCGTCGAGGATGAGCACGCGGCCGCGCGGATGGGGTGAAGCGAGGAGCGCGGCCAGGACCAGATGGATGGAGAACAGCTTCTCCTGCGCCGAGTTGGTGACGTTGTCGTAGGGCAGCAGGGGGCCGTGGGGAGTACGCCGCCAGTACGGTGTCACTTCGCAGCGCCACACGTCCTGCAGGGAGGGCGGCGGGGTGAGCGCACGGTGGAGTTCGGCACCGTACAGGCCGGCGTCGCGGTTCAAGGTGGCGAGGGCGTCTTCGATGTCGTCCAGGGCCTGTTCGAGCCGCAGGGCGATGCTGCCTTGTATGGTGCGCAGGCTTTCGCGAAGGTCGGCGACTTTCTGCTCGCCGAAGGCGATCCGGTCGGCGCGCTCGGCGCGCTCGGCGGCGATGCGCTGGGCGGCCGAGGCGTCGGAGTCGGCGAAGCGGTCGAGCCAATCCTGCAGAGCGCGGGCGGGCGATGCGAACGCGGTGGCATCGGCGGACGGGCGGCCGGCACTGTCGTCGCTGAGATTGCTGCGGCGCCGGACGGCGTCCTGGAGTGCGGCGGTCGGCGCGCCGGCACCGGTGTCGATGTCGATACCGACTGATTCGAGGGCGTGGTCGAGGCGGCGGCCGGCGCGTTGGCGCAGGGTGCTCTCGCTGCGGCGTTCGGGGTGCGGGGGCTGTCCGTTCCCGGCCACGGGTGAGGTCGTGGAGCGGCGCAGGGCGCGGAGGGCGGCTTCGCGGCTGCCGCCGTGTTCTTGCCAGTGGGTGATGTCGAGAGCGGCGATCTGCTTCTCGAGGGCTGCGTGTTGTTCGGCGGCCTGCCGTTCGACCGACCGGGCCTTGTCGATCACGCTCTGGGCTTGAGCGTGCTGGAGAGCACGGGTCGCGTGGGCGACGGCCGCTTGCCGCAGGGCGCTCTCGGCAGCGTCCCGTGCCTGCTTGCGCGCCGCGGTCTTGCGCTGGAGAGTGGCGAGTTCGCGTTCGAGCGCGGGGCGCTGGGACCTTAGGTGAGCGGCCGAAGCGGCGGCCTCCAGGCGCCGGAGCAGTTCCTCGCTCTGCGCTTCAGCCTCCCTGGCGCGGTCACACAGCCGGTGCACAGCGGTGAGGTCCTGCTCCGCCCGTGCCACCCCGGTGCGAAGGCGGTCGACGAAGGCGGCTCGGCCGGTGAACGGTTCGGTGAACCCGCCCACCACGTACAGACCGAGGGCGTCGTCGACCGCCGTGTCCGGGCTGTGTTCCAGCCGCATGCGCGTGGCCAGGGCATTCAGGAAGCCCCGAACGGGGTCGTCGGCGTGTTCATTCGTATCGTCCGGTACGGCGATCAGGACGGCGCCCGGTTGGTCGGCCAGGGCTCTGCGGGCGGCGGGGACGTCGGATGCCCTGATGCACACGGCGTCGCCGTACAGCGCCAGGCGCGGTCCCCATGCGGAGCGCTCCTCGTGAGGCAGGGCCAGCCCGTCGAGCAGCCCCGTGGCGCTGATTCCCGCAGTGCTCAATGTGTCGGTCGTCCGTCCGGCGGGGCCGTAGCGTCCTTCTACGGCCCGGGAGAGGTCGTCGCGGGCGTGCTGAAGCCGCATGCCGGCCTCGGCCAGGCCGACCTCGCAGGCGACGGTGCGCTGATGGGCCCGTTGTGCCTCGTGGCGGGCGTCATCGAGATCCCCCCGGGCCCCGGCCGCGGCATCCTCGGCTTCCTGGAGCGCCCGGTTGAGCGAGGCGAGCCGGTGACGTGCACCGCACTCGTCCTCGTGGGCCAGATCCAGCAGCCGCTCGGCGGTCTGCTGGGCAAGTTCTGCCTCGTCGCGCCGGTGTTCCAGGCGCGCAGGGTCTTCGAGCGCGTGCTGAACGGCTTCGGCCGATGAACGCTCGTCCCGGGCTCGTTCGAGCGTCTCGGCCTGATCGTCCAGCGCGGTGTGCAGCTGCTCGACGCGCTCAAAAGCGTCGAGCAGCCCGCGTGCGTAGTGCAGGGCCCACAGATCCTGAGCGCGGGCGAGTTCCTCGCGCGCGCTGCTGCGCTGGGTGACGGCGCGCAGGGCCCGCTCCTCGATCGCGTGACTGTCGACGTCCTCCGTCCGGCCGGTCTGCAGCTCGCGCTCGGCTTCGCTCACGTCATGGCGCAGGGAGGCGTCGGTATCCAGCAGGGAGGCGCGGCCGGTGAGTCCGATCAGTGCGGTGCCGATGCCGGCGGGGGTGAACAGGCCGGTGTCGAGCTTGAGCAGGGAGGGCCCGCCGCGCCGTTTTCCCCGGGAGGTCAGGAAGGCGAGGCAGCGGGGGACGGGACCGTACAGGGCGGTCGCGTACCGGGTGGCTCCCAGCGAGGACGCCGATGGCAGTCCGCG
Organism: Streptomyces sp. NPDC001292; assembly: GCF_042896465.1. NCBI lineage: Bacteria > Bacillati > Actinomycetota > Actinomycetes > Kitasatosporales > Streptomycetaceae > Streptomyces > Streptomyces sp. NPDC001292. The sequence goes on along the minus strand of NZ_JBIAXG010000019.1, from coordinate 74,823 downwards.
GTAGATCTCGGCGGCCTGATGATGGCGTTCGTCGTCGTCCTGGGCGGTGGCAAGGTGAATGCCGGGAGCGTGCCGGACCTCGACGTAGGTCGGAGTGGCGGACAGCTTCATCCATACGGTGTGGGCGGTGCCGGCGACGTCGTCCGGGGCAGCGAAGAGCCCGGCGATGTAGCCGGTGGTCGCGGGCGCGTAGCCCTGGGCGGCCACCCCGGCGGTCTGCGGTTCGAAGAGCAGGTCCGCGACGGTGGCCGGACCGCTGCTGTGCATCCGCCATTCCGGATCGCCGAGGAGCAGCGCGACGGAGGCCAGCCAGCTTGTCTTCCCGGACTCGTTCGCATCCCTGGGGCCTTTTCCGGAGACGGCGACGAAGCAGCCGGGGATGAGCCCGACCGCGGTGGAGGGGTGCCGGGCGATGTCGAACGTCTGGACGCACAGCAGCTGCCGGTCGTCGATGATCCCCAGGCTCATCGGGGCATCGTCCGGGGGCGACGCTTCTTGCGGCGGGGTGACGGTGATCATGGTGCTGTCTCGCGCCAGGGGCCTGGTCGGCGGCCGGGGTGCGGCTGTTCCTGGCGGCGCCGGCGGATGGCCCGTGCGTTCATGGAGTCGGGCCGGGTGACCAGTACCAGGTCCTCCCACAGCCGGTTGGACTGCGCGTCGGTGAGGCGCAGCAGCGCGGGGCCGGGCAGCAGGGTGCGGTGGAAGCCTTCCCGCAGCAGGCGTCGTGCCTTCAGGCGGCGTACCGCTGGACGGAGTTGTTCGTAGGTGAAGTACGGGTTGGCGTACAACTCCTCGACGCTGGTGCCCGGGCCGTCCGTGAGCCAGGTCGCCGAGCCGTGCACGCCGCGGGCCCTGGGGGCCGCCACGGTACGCAGCAGCACCAGCACCAGCACCGCCCGGTCCACCGGGGGAAGGACCCCGATGCCCTCGGCGGCCAGGCGCTCGGCCACGCCGTCCTCGTAGCCGCTGGTGAAGCCCTGCGTCCCGTGGTGCTCGCGGATCAGCAACACGCGGCCCAGCCCGGCCAGGCGACGGGCGACGACCGCCCGCAACGCGTCGCTCTGCAGCGCGGGAAAAGCCTCGCGGGGCACGAGCCCGTCAGCGGTTTCCACTGCTGCTACAGCGGCCTGGACCTGTGCCTCGTCATGGTCGGACAGCGGTGCCTCAGTCATACTCGTCCTCCTCGATCGGCGGGGCGTCCGCGGCGTCCCACATCGGCGGGGCGACGTCCGGGCCCGGGAGCAGGTCGTGGAAGCGCCGCATGGTCTCGGCGAAGGTGCCGGGCAGCGCCGCCACCGCCGGCCCCAGCCGCAGTCGGCGACCGTCGCGGATGATCAGCAACAGCCACCGCAGCTCGCCGTCGAGGGCGGCCTTGGCAAAGTTCACGTCCAGCCCGATGTCACCGGCCGTGTCCAGGATCTCGGCCCGCTCGAAAGGACGGCCCGGGTACGGGGGCAAGCGTGGGTCCGGCCACGCCTGAGCCAGACACAGGGCGAAGGTGATCGTCTGGGTCGGGGTGAGCCGGGCGACCGGGTAGGTGCCCAGTTCCTCGGGAACCGGAGTGTCCGACCAGCCCAGCACGAGCGCGCGGCCAGGCAGGCCCGGACGGCTGACGGCACCGGCCGGTGCGGGCCACGGGCAGTCGCACTCCACCAGATGACGCCCTGCGGCACGAGCCACCTCGTCGGCCTGCGCCACAAGGTTGGCCGGAAGCGTGTCAGGGGGGAGTGCGCCGCCTGCCCGGGCGGCTGCGAGGATCAGCGCCGCGTCAGGATTCTTCATCACCTTGTCCGCTTGCCACCAGGTCCGGCGGCGGCAGGACCGCCGGGATGTGTGTGCGGTGCACCGTGACCGGGTGCAGGTGGGTCACCCATGCCTCACGGTCGATGATCAGCTCGGTGCCCATCTCCAACCGGTACGGGGCGTGGCGATCGGCATCCAGCATGATCAGGTCGGTCAGGAGCCGGACGGCCCGCGGCCAGCGTGATCGACGCAACTCCTCCGTCATCTCGGCCCGGTCCTGCTCCAGGAGCATGCGGTCGGCGGCCCGCTCGCGCCGTGCCCGTTCCTGCACCGCTCGCTCGGCCACCGCGCCGAACGGATCCCGGTCGGCAGACCCCTCGGGCACCGGGGGCCGGTAGCGCACCCGGTGACGAGGCACGAACGCCTCCAAGGCGTCCACCACAGCCCCGGGGTCGAGCCACACCTGCGGCGCATCTGCCACCAGCGCAAGGCCGGCCTCCGCCAGCTGCTCCGGCGGGGCGTTCCGGGCGGCCTCCAGGTACTCCTCGGCCGACAGGACGTCGAATGCCAGCGTCGTCCCGGCGCGGTCCAGCACACGCAGCAGAGCCTGTGCGGCCCAGTGCGCGTACCGCTGCTCGGCCTCGACCATGACGACGGCCTGGTGGGCGAGGTCGACGTCCTTCGGGAAGTGGCGGTTCACATCGTGATTCAGGCGCAGGACCCGATGGTCCAGGTCCTGATGGTGGTACTGCCACTGGTCCTCCATCAGCTCCTTCAGTGTGCCGTCGAGGACCAGCGCTTCCAGCTGCACGGCGAATGTCTGGAACACCCACTGGCAGAAGACGATGTTGTGGGCGACCGCTTCACGGTCAGGATGGTCGCGGTCGAGAAGCTCCTGCGTACGGTCCAGCAGGGCGATCAGCTCGTCGATGCCGCCGCGGCTTTCCAGCCGGTCGCAGATCATCAGGAAGACCGCGCCGAGCGGATGGAAAGAGTGCCGCAGCTGGTGCTTCTTGGACCGGTGGGGACGAATGAGCCGCTCGTTCTCGAAGACCTCCCACCGGGACTCGAACGCCTCCACCGAATAGGCGGGAGAGGCATGCTGCCTGATCCACTCCCACACCTCGGTCTTCGTCGCCCCGCCCTGCGCGCTGTGGGCCGCGAATCCCTCCGCGATGTCCCGGGTGATCTGCCGATGCGTACGGTCGGTGACGGTGCCCCCACTGTGCCGGGCAGCCGCCCCCACAAACGTCCGCAGGTTGTCCGACTGCTGAGCGTCGCTCAGCCGCCGGTTTGCGTCGACATGGGTGTTGTCGTGCACGGGACTCACGCCATGCCCCCTTCATGCAGGGCCCTCCCGTGTCATCATCCCCGCACCAGGTGCGGCTTGCCAGCCAATGACCGGATGTGCATGTGGCGTCCACGCTGGCCTGGGCCCTCGCCGGAGAGATCCGCCCACAGCGGAAGGGAGCTCTGCTGGAGTCGGCTCCCGCGCACGGTGCACCTAGCGGCGGGGACCGCATCGCCGGGCCCGCGGGGGTGCGCACATCGCCCGGTGCAAGGTGTTCCCGGTCGTCGGGCGGCGACCGTCGCGCGGCCGCCTGCCCACAGCACGAGGGGGAGGATTTCACCGAGCCGGACTCTGGCCACTGCTTATCGGGACTCGCGGACTTGTCGTCGAGGCCGGCCCAAGAACGACTACCGGCCGGAGAGGATCGCCTTCCAGATGCGGACGCCGATCCGGTGCCGCACCCGGACGCCCGAGGTCGGCGACGTCCGCGAGTGGTGATGGACCAGCGGCTGGAGGTCAACGCGCCCTACCGGCTCCGCGCAGCCCAGGGCGTCCTCGGCCTACGGAAAAATTACGGCGCCGTCGGGAAGCCGCCTGCGACAAGGCCATCGCGGTCGGTGGCCCGCCGAAGCCCGCGACGACCGTGCCGGCCAGTCCGCCGTCCTGCTCCGCCAGCAGCAGGGCCTCCGGGTCGCGGGCGAGCAGGCGGGCCATGCCGTCCCGGTCGTCGCTGATGCTCGAGCCCTCCGCGGCCGTCGTCCAGAAGGCCAGCACGGTGTCGAGGTCGTCGGCGGTGGCGGCGCGTATGTGCAGATCGCTCATGCGCCGACCACACCGCGCACCGCCGCCCGCAAGGATCAATTCCGGCATCCGGACGCTCGCGCACCGCCGCTGTTCCGTCACTCGTGCGCGATCGCCGCCAGCACGTTCATCCGGGAGGCGCGCAGCGCGGGCAGCAGGGCCGCCACGACGCCCACGAGCGCCGAGCCGACCACCACCGCCACGATCGTGCTCCAGGGGATGGCCAGCGCCTTCATGCCCTGCAGGGCCAGCACCCGCTGGGTGCACAGGCCCCACACCAGGCCCAGCCCCAGCCCCAGCACCGCGCCGAAGACCGCGATCACCACCGCCTCCAGCCGGATCATCCGCCGCAGCTGGCGGCGGGCCAGCCCGATGGCGCGCAGCAGACCGATCTCCCGGGTGCGCTCCACCACCGACAGGGCGAGGGTGTTGACCACGCCCAGGACCGCGATGACGATCGCGAGGCCCAGCAGCGCGTAGACGAGGTAGAGCAGGACCGCGATCTGGTCGTGTACCAGCTTCTTGTAGTCCGCCTGGTCGCGCACCTCCACATTGGGGTACGGAGTCAGGGCCTTCTCCAGGTAGGAGCGCAACTGGCCGGCGCCGGTGCCGGGCGCGGCGTTCACGTACAGGGCCGCGTCCGGGGTGCCCGGCACGTACTTCTCCAGGGTCCCCATGCCGAAGTACACGCCGCCCTCGATGCCGAACCCCTCGGCCGCGTCCTGTTTGGTGAGCGCCGCCACGGTCAGCCTGGCCTGCCGTCCGCCCTGGAACTCGACGGGCAGCACGCTTCCGGGCCGCGCCCCGTGCTTCCCGGCGAAGCGGGCGTCCATGGCGATGTGCCCGTCGGCGAGGGCTGCCGCCGTGTCGCCGTGGACGTACTTGATGTGGGCGACCGAGTCGAGCCGTGGGTCGTATCCGGAAGCGGTGGTCTCGACGCGCTTGCCGTCCGGCAGCCGCAGGGCGACCGCCGCCAGCCGCTGCCGTACGACGGTGCCGGCGCCCCGGGTGCCGCGCACCGCGTCCGTGACCTCCGCGGAGAACGGCAGGAAGTTGCGGTTCTGCACCACGTAGTCGGCGCCCAGCACCTTGTCGATCTGGCGGTCCAGGGAGCGGGTCATGGAGGCACTGGCCACGGACAGCCCGCCGACCAGGGCCAGGCCCACCATCAGGGCGGCGGCGGTCGCACCGGTCCGGCGCGGGTTGCGCAGCGCGTTGCGCTGGCTCATCCGTCCGATGGACCCGAACAGGGCCGGGAAGGCCCCGCCCAGCACCCGGATCAGCGGGCGCACCAGCAGCGGCCCCGCGGCGACGGCGGCGACCAGGGTGAGGACGATGCCCACGCCCAGCAGCGAGGCGGCGGTCGCGGTCCGGTGCGCGGCGGCGCAGCCCGCGAGCGCGGCCGCGCCGGCCGCCCCCACCCCCGCGCCCGCCACCGCGCGCACCCGCAACGGCCGCCCCACCCCGGCCACCTCGGCGTCCGCCAGGGCCGCCATGGGCGAGACGGTCGCGGCGCGGCGGGCCGGGAGGTAGGCCGCCAGGAAGGTGACGCCGATGCCGACGGCGTACGCGGCGAGGGGCGTGCTCCACCGGATGACCATCTCCGTGGTCGTCAGGTTCATGCCGAAGGCGCTCATCAGCCGGATCAGCCCCTCCGCGAGGCCGATCCCGGCCGCCAGCCCCACAGTGGAGCCGACCACGCCGAGCAGCACCGCCTCGGTCAGCACCGAGCGCCGGACCTGCCGCCGGTCGGCGCCCAGGGCCCGCAGCAGGCCCAGCTCGCGGGTGCGCTGGGCGATCAGCATCGAGAAGGTGTTGACGATCAGGAAGACGCCGACGAGGACCGCGATCCCGGCGAATCCGAGCATGACGTACTTGATGATCTTGACGAATCCGCCGAGCCGGGCGGCGGCGGACTTGGCCTGCTCGCTGGCGGTCCTCAGGTCGTAGCCGCCGGCGCCGACGGCCCGGCCGACGCGCTGCTTGAGCTCGGCGTCGGTGACGCCCTTGGCCGCGTCGACCGAGATGCTCGTCGCGCGGGCGGTGGAGCCGAGCAGCCTGGCCTGCGCGGTGGGGGTGTCCAGGAAGAGCCTGGCCGCGCCCGGGTTGGTGGTGGTGAACGCGGCGATGCCGACGACCCGGACGCGGAACGAGCCGGGCTGCGCCTGGACCGCGAGTACGTCGCCGATCCGCACGTCGTCGTGTCGGGCGGTGTCGGCGTCCAGCAGGGCCTCGCCGTCGCCGTGCGGGGCGTGGCCGGAAGTCAGCCGGACCGGGCTGCGGTCGGTGACCTGCCAGTTGGAGACGATGGTCGGGGCACCCGTGGTCGGGCCGACCGGCTCGTTGCGGCTGTCGACGACCATGGCGTTCTGGACGGCCACGTCCACGTGCGTCGCCGCGACGCCGTCGACCCCGGCCACCCGCTGGGCGAGGGACGCCGGCACGGTCTGCACGACCCCGGTGGGCAGCGCGGACTTCAGTTCCTGTTTCGGCGCCACCGTCACATCGGCGGCGGTGGAGGCGAAGAGCCGGTCGAAGGTGCGGGCGACGGTGTCGGAGAAGATCAGGCTGCCCGTGACGAAGGCCACGGACAGGATGACGGCCAGGGCCGAGAGCAGCAGCCGCCCCCTGTGGGCCAGGAAGCTGCGCAGTGTCGCCTTGAGCACCGGATCAGGCCTCCTCGACGGCGACGCCGTCCCCGTCGAGCCGGTCGCGGACCACGTCGTCGAGGCCGGGGGTGGGGACGACTCCTCCGGCGAACAGGCGCATGCGCTCCAGCACGGCCTCCGCGGTCGGATGCTCCATCGCGTCCACGATCCGGCCGTCCGCGAGGTACAGCACCAGGTCGGAGTGGGCGGCGGCGTTCGGGTCGTGGGTCACCATGACGACGGTCTGCCCGAGGCTGTCGACGGCGTCGCGCAGGAAGCCGAGCACCTCCAGACCGGCCCGCGAGTCGAGGTTGCCGGTCGGTTCGTCGGCGAAGATCAGCTCCGGCCGGGAGGCCAGGGCGCGCGCGCAGGCAACGCGTTGCTGCTGGCCGCCGGACAGCTGGGACGGCCGGTGCTCGAGCCGGTTGCGCAGCCCCAGCGTGTCGATGACCTCGTCCAGCCACTTCTCGTCGGGCCTGCGGCCCGCGATGTCCATCGGCAGGGTGATGTTCTCCAGCGCGTCGAGGGTGGGGATGAGGTTGAACGACTGGAACATGAAGCCGATCCGGTCCCGGCGCAGCCGGGTCAGTTCGCGGTCCTTCAGGCCGGTGATCTCGGTGTCGCCGACCCAGACCCGACCGGCCGAGACGGTGTCGAGCCCGGCCAGGCAGTGCATCAGCGTGGACTTCCCGGAGCCGGAGGGGCCCATGACCGTGGTGAAGCGGCCGCGCGCGATGTCGACGTCCACCGAGTCCAGCGCGAGCACGGTGGTCTCGCCCGATCCGTATGCCTTGGTCAGTCCGCGGGCGCGGGCCGCGATCCCGTCGGCCGACGCCAGGCCCGGCGGCGCAGCAGGTGTGGACACGGGGGCCTCCTTGAGGGTCCTTCGACCCGTTACGTCCTGGCTCATGACAGGTTTGTCCCCGGACGAGCGTAATGTGATCGGGCCCGCAGTAGGTATCCTCCGTTGGGCCGAGCAGCGGTCTCCGCCCTGAGGCCGGGTCCCCGGTACCTGTGTAACGGGCACGCACGCCAAGCGGCGCGAGTGTTCGCCTGTTCGCCTGATCAGGCGATCGGCCGACCTCCGAGGCCGGTGGAGACCGGTCGCCAGGCGGTGCCCAGCGCGCAGTAGGACGAGGGCAGGACCGGCCCCTTCTCCGGAACCAGCATCCGCCGGTAGGGGCCGAGTTCGAACCCGGCGTCGCGCAGGGCGGAGACCGGATCGCGGGCCAGATGGCAGCCGCCGCTCAGCAGCGGCCACACCGTGCGGTCCAGGGCGCGCTGGGTCAGGGCCATCGCCCGGCCGCCGCCCCTGCCGTGCTCGAAGAACCGCACCTCGCCGCCGGGCTTCAGCACCCGCCGCGCCTCGGCGAGCGCGCGCGGCACGTCACGTACGCTGCACAGCACCTGCGCGAGCACCACCGCGTCGAACGCCTCGCTCTTCACCGGCAGCGCCTCCGCGCAGCCCGGCACCACGTCGGCCGGGACCTCGGCGCGCAGGGCGGCCTCGAGCGCCCGCTGCCGCAGCAGCCGCTCCGGTTCGATCGCGACGACCTCCGCCACGGAGCCCGGGTAGCGGGCGAAGTTCAGCCCGTTGCCCGCGCCGATCTCGATCACGCGCCCGGACAGCCCGGCCAGCAGCCGCCGGCGCACTCCGGCCATGCCCATGCTGGTCTCCGCGGCCACGCTGGCACGGGCGTAGTAACGGGCGAACACCGGATGACGGACGGCATCCCGCGCCGCCTTCCCGGAGCCGACGGACCGCAACACCATGGCACCCTCCCGACCATGACGGGCCTACGGTGAGTGTCCCCCACGCCTACCCACCGCACGCCCACCGATGCCGAACCGCGCCCCGCGTCCCGGCCGTACACGGGCGGCGTGCGGGCACGCGGGCCGGGTGCCCGTACGTTCGCCGCCCGGGGGCGTCGGGCTCTGTCCCGGTCAGGCACCCTGCGCGAAGGGCGCGGGTGCTTCCCGGGAGGTGAACTCCTCCGCGTTCCATGTGCCGTTCAGGCGGGAGGCCAGCCAGGTGGGGGCCATGGATCGGAAGGTGGCCGGGGGCAGGGTGCCGGCGGCTTCGGGGAGGGCGCCGAGCAGGGGGGCGCCGGCCGCTTCGGGGAGGTCGGTGACGTTGCAGCGGCAGGCGAGGTCGGGTTCGGTGGGCCAGCTGCCGATCACCACGCCGAGGAGGTCCAGGTCGCGGGAGCGCAGTTCACGGGCCGTCAGCTCCGTCGTGTTCAGCGTGCCCAGGCCCGCCGTGGCCACGACCAGCACCGGGGCACCCAGCAGCTTCGCCGCGTCCGCCAGGGTGCCGCCCTCCGCGTCGAAGCGGACGAGCAGCCCGCCCGCGCCTTCCACCAGCACCAGATCGTGCTCGGTGGCCAGCTTGGCGGCGGCCTCGGCCACCTCGTGCGGACGCACCGGCGCCCGCCCGGCCCGCAGGGCCGCCGTCGCGGGCGCCAACGGCTCCGGACAGCGGGTGAGTTCGCGTGCCGTCACCGCCCCGGCCAGCCGGGCGACCTCGTCGGCGTCCCCGCGCTCGTCCGGCCCCACACCGGTCTGCGCGGGCTTCAGCACGGCCACCGACCGCCCGGCCGCGACGGCCGCCGCGGCGACGGCGGCCGTCGCGACCGTCTTGCCGACCTCGGTGCCCGTGCCCGTGATCACCAGTACCGGCATGTCAACCCTCCCGCGCCGCCGCGCACACCGCGCGCGCGATCCGTGCCACGTCCGCGTCACCGGTGACGTACGGCGGCATCGTGTACACCAGGTCCCGGAACGGCCGCAGCCACACGCCCTCGCGCACGGCCGCCCGGGTGGCCGCCGCCATGTCCACCGCGTGGTCGAGCTGGACCACTCCGATGGCGCCCAGGACGCGTACGTCCCGCACCCCCGGCAGCTCCGCCGCCGGAGCCAGCCCGTCCCGCAGGCCCGCCTCGATCCGCTTGACCTCCGCGCGCCAGTCCTGGCCGAGCAGCAGCCCGATCGACGCGCAGGCCACGGCCGCCGCCAGCGGGTTGCCCATGAACGTCGGGCCGTGCGCGAGCACCGGCACCTCGCCGCGCGAGATCCCCTCGGCCACCCGCCCGGTGCACAGCGTCGCCGCCATCGTCAGATAGCCGCCGGTCAGCGCCTTGCCCACGCACATCACGTCCGGTGTCACGGCGGCGTGCTCCGCCGCGAACAGGGCGCCGGTGCGCCCGAACCCGGTCGCGATCTCGTCGAACACCAGGAGCACGTCGTGCGCGTCGCACACCTCGCGCAGCACCCGCAGATAGGTGGGGGAGTGGAAGCGCATCCCACCCGCGCCCTGCACCACCGGTTCGACGATCACGGCGGCCAGTTCGCCGGCGTGCCGTTCGACCGTCTCCCGCAGATGGTCGGCGTACGCCTCCTCGTACTCCGCGGGCGGCGTGTCCGCGAAGACCTGACGCGGCAGCACACCGGCCCACAGTTCGTGCATCCCGCCCTCGGGGTCGCACACGGACATCGGCTGCCAGGTGTCCCCGTGGTAGCCGCCCCGCCAGGTCAGCAGCCGCCGCTTCTCCGGGCGGCCGAGCGAGCGCCAGTACTGGAGGCACATCTTGACCGCGACCTCGACCGACACCGAACCGGAGTCGGCGAGGAACACATGCTCGAGACCTTCTGGTGACATGTCGACAAGGAGCTTCGTGAGCCGGACGGCGGGCTCGTGCGTGAGCCCGCCGAACATCACGTGGCTCATCCGCGCCAGCTGCTCCCGCGCGGCCCCGTTGAGCACCGGGTGGTTGTAGCCGTGGATCGCCGCCCACCACGACGACATGCCGTCGACCAGTTCGCCCGAGCCGTCCGCGAGCCTCAGCCGCACCCCGCTCGCCGACTCCACGACGAGCGGTTCGTGGCGGCCGGGCATGGGTCCGTACGGGTGCCACACGTGCCGCCGGTCGAGCTCCAGCAGTTCCGGCACGCTCCGGCCGGGCGTGGTGTGCGGTTCAGGCATTGGGCGCGAGGTCCGTTCCGGCGCCCCGGCGGCGCACGGCGACCAGGTCCGTACGCGGCTCGTTGCCGACCGCGGCCGGTACCGATGCCGATGCCGGTCCAGCCGCCGGTGCCGCGGCGGAACCGCAGATCCCGTCACCCTGGTGCGACCCGCACCCCGGCCCCTCGTGCGCATCGCAGCCCGATTCTTCGTGGGACCCGCACCCCGTGCGGTCGTGCGACCCGCACTCGCCCCCGGCCGCCCCCCGGTGCTCGGGCAGCGTCACCTGGTCGGCGCCCTCCACCTCGAACCCGGCGTCCGCGATCATCTCCAGGTCGGCCTTGCCGGCCTGGCCCTCGCTGGTCAGGTAGTCGCCGAGGAAGATCGAGTTGGCCAGGTGCAGCGCGAGGGGCTGCATGGTGCGCAGGTGCACCTCGCGGCCGCCCGCGATCCGCACCTCCACGTCCGGGCAGACGAACCGGACCATCGCCAGGATCCGCAGGCAGCGCTGCGGGGTCAGGTTCCACTCCTTGGCGAGCGGTGTGCCCTCGAACGGGATCAGGAAGTTCACCGGAACGGAGTCCGGGTCCAGCTCGCGCAGCGAGAAGACCACGTCGACCAGGTCCTCGTCGCTCTCGCCCATCCCGGCGATGAGCCCGGAGCAGGCGGACAGACCGGCCGCGTGCGCCTTGTTCACCGTGTCCACCCGGTCGGCGTAGGTGTGGGTGGTGGTGATGTCGCCGTACGTCGCCTCGGAGGTGTTGAGGTTGTGGTTGTAGGCGTCGGCCCCCGCCTCGCGCAGCCGTTCGGCCTGGCCGTCGGAGAGCAGACCGAGGCAGGCGCACACCTCGACGCCCTCGTTCTGCTCCTTGATCGCCTTGATGGTGTCGGAGACCCGGTCCACGTCACGGTCGGTCGGACCGCGCCCGCTGGCCACCAGACAGACCCGCTTCGCGCCGCCCGCGAGCCCCGCCGCGGCGGCCTTGGAGGCGTCGTCGGGCTTGAGCCAGGTGTACTTGAGGATGTCGGCCTTCGAGCCGAGCCGCTGGGAGCAGTAGGAGCAGTCCTCGGGGCACAGGCCCGACTTGAGGTTGACGAGATAGTTGAGTTTCACCCGCCGGCCGAACCAGTGGCGGCGCACCTTCCCGGCCGCGGCCACCACATCGAGCAGTTCGTCGTCGGAGGTGGCCAGCACGGCCAGAGCTTCCTCGCGGGTCGGCGACTCGCGCCGGAGCCCCTTGTCCACCAGCGTCCTCAGCAGGTCCATGAGAGCTGATCCTGTCCTACGGTCCGGTCCGCGGCCAAGGAGACTCCGCACAACGACGGCCCCATCGACATGTGGGTATTGCCACATCATGGGCGGCTGGTCCTGCCGCTAGGGTCTGTCCACTGCCTACAAATGCCCCGGAGGACCCATGGCGTTCGGCTGGATCGAGGAGCGGGCGGACGCACGCCGCCGGGCCGGACTCGTACGGACCCTGCGGCCCCGCCCCGCCGACTCGCCGCTGCTCGACCTCGCGGGCAACGACTACCTTGGGCTGGCCCGCCATCCGGAGGTGACCGAGGGGGCCGCGGCCGCGGCGCGCACTTGGGGCGGCGGCTCGACCGGCTCCCGGCTGGTCACCGGCACCACCGAACTGCACGTGGAACTGGAGCGCGAACTGGCCGGTTTCTGCGGTTTCGAGGCGGCGCTGGTCTTCTCCTCCGGATATGCCGCGAACCTGGCCGCGGTCACCGCGCTGGCGCCGCGCGGCTCACTCGTCGTCTCCGACGCGGGCAACCACGCCTCGCTCATCGACGGCTGCCGGCTGGCCCGGGGCACGACACAGGTCGTCGCGCACGCCGACCCGGACGCGGTGCGCAAGGCGCTCGGCACGCACGAGGGCCCGGCCGTGCTCGTGTCGGACACGGTCTTCTCGGTCGACGGCGACGCGGCCCCGCTGGCGGAGTTCGCCGCGGTCTGCCGGGAGCGCGGCGCAGGCCTCGTCGTCGACGACGCCCACGGGCTGGGCGTCCTGGGCACCGGCGGCCGCGGCGCCGCGCACGCGGCCGGACTGGCGGGCGCCGACGACGTGGTCGTCACGGCCACGCTGTCGAAGTCGCTCGGCAGCCAGGGCGGAGTCGTCCTCGGGCCCGCGCGCGTGATCGACCACCTGGTGAACGCGGCCCGGACGTTCATCTTCGACACCGGCCTCGCCCCCGCGGCCGCGGGCGCCGCCCTGGCGGCGCTGCGACTGCTGAGCCGCGAGCCGGAGCGGGCGGCACGCGCGCGTGCGGTGGCGGCCGAACTCCACGCACGCCTGACCGCCGCGGGTCTGGAAGCGGTACGTCCGGACGCCGCGGTGGTCTCGGTGCGCGCGCCGTCCCCGGAGCAGGCCGTGCGGTGGGCGGCCGACTGCCGGGCGGCAGGCCTGGCCGTGGGCTGTTTCCGTCCTCCCTCCGTGCCCGACGGCATCTCACGGCTGAGGCTGACCGCCCGCGCGGACCTCTCCGGGGCGCAGATCGAACGCGCTGTACGGGTGATCGGTGGAACACGACCATGAGTCGGCGTGACACGGCCGAGCGTCACCGGGTGCGGATATGACCGGATCGTTCGTCAGATGCGGTGCGTCGCGGCCGTGAAGTCTGCCCAGCTCGCGGGGGAGAAGAGCAGCGCGGGCCCGGCCGGGGCCTTGGAGTCGCGCACGGCGAGCAGCCCGGCCCACGGTCCCGTGGCGGGCCGGGCCGTCTCGACGCAGTTGTTGGCTCCCGTGCTGTAGCTGCTGCGCAGCCAGCGCACGCCGTGCAGATCGGTGCTGGAAGGTACGTGCCGAGGCAGAGCGGACATGGTGCCTCCTTACGCGGTATGCGGTTGCGCGCCGTCAGTGGTCCTGGCGTATCCCGGCGATGAAGTCCAACGAGTCCTCGGGCGAGAGGGCGTGGATCCGCAGGGTGTCGAAGGCCTCGCTGTAGGCCTCTAGGTCTTCTTTCCGCTCGAGGTGGAGGCTACTCGTCAAGTGGTCGAGAACCACCACGTTCAGATCAGCAGCGTTCGAAAATGAGAAGATAACGAAAGGCCCGGTGACGCCGACGTGCGCGCCGGCGGCGAACGGCAACACCTGGAGCCGTACTTGGGGCAGTCGGGCCGCCTCCGTCAGCCGCTCCAGCTGCCGCCTCATGACCTCGGGTCCGCCCACCTCCCGGCGCAGCACCGCCTCGTCCAGCACCGCGTCCAGCTCCAGCGGCGGTCGCGAGCGCAGCACGTCCTGGCGGGCCAGCCGCACCTCCACCAGCGCGTCCAGCCGGTCCTCGTCGAGGCCGTCCACGGCGGCCCGGGTGACCGCGCGGGCGTACTCGGGCGTCTGCAGCAGTCCGGGGACGACCGAGGTCTCCAGGGTGCGCATCCCGCTCGCCTGCGACTCCAGGCTGATGAAGTCCCGGTAGGTCGGCGGCAGTACACCGCGATAGGCGTGCCACCAGTGGTGCCGGCCGTCGCCGTCGTCCAGTCCCGCGAGCGCCAGGAGCAGCTCGCGCAGCTGGGAGTCGTCGACCGCGTACGCGTCCAGGAGTGAGTGCACATCGGCCGGTTTCACCCCACTGGTGCCGGTTTCGATCCGGCTGACCTTCGACTGGTGCCAGCCGACCAGGTGGGCCGCCTCACCGCTCGTGAGGCCCGCGCCGGTGCGCAGCGCGCGCAGTTCGGCGCCCAGTTTCCGGCGGCGCACCGCGGGACCGTGCTGCATGGGCTACTCCCTCGCTCCCTCTGAACGCTCCACGCGACCCGCTTCACATACGGTCTGCCGTCGCAGAGTTCACCGCATCGAGCGACAGATATATGCATATCTCGGTGGATCGCCACCGAGACCGGAGTGCTGATGGCAGTCTGACGGCGAAGCACCAGTGCGGGACCGTACTCGAATCATCCGCTCAGTGTCGGACTCCGGTCCCGTGGGAAAGGGACGACGTCGCCATGGCAGACCATCTGGAAGCATCCGTCACTCTGCCGAGCGATCCCGCCTCGGTCTGTGCGGCCCGCGCCTATGTGGCGGGCACTCTCGCGGAGTGGGGCCTGCCGCCGGCCACGGACACCGCGGAGACGGTCCGGCTCATCGTCTCCGAACTCGCCACCAACGCCGTACAGCACACTTTCGGGCAGTCACCCACCTTCACGGTGGACCTCGTCCTGGTGCGTGACGAGCGACTGCGCATCGGGGTCACCGACAGCCACCCCCGGTTCCCGAAACGACTGCCGGCCGCCGTCCAGCAGGACAACGGCCGGGGGATGGTGATCATCCGGTGGCTCACCGCCGAGTGCGGCGGCAGACTGAGCGTGCGGCCGACCCGGGAGGGCGGCAAGACGGTCTGCATCGAACTTCCGTGGACGGCTCCCGCCCGCCCTGTGACGGCCGCGGGCCAGGAACCGTAGGAACGGACGGTGACGACGTGGAAGCGCCGCCACCGCCCGCACTACGGCCGGGTCAGCTGACCCGGCCGTACCAGACGCTCTTCGTCCAGATCTTCTGCAGCTTCACCACGTCCCCGGTCTTCGGGGCGTGCCAGATCCTGCCCCCGCCGGCGTAGATGCCCACGTGGTACACGTATGAGCCCGAGTGGAAGAACACCAGGTCCCCGGCTCGGCGGCTGCGCGCGGAGATGTGCCGGCTCCTGTTGTACTGCTGCGCGGCCGTGCGGGGCAGCTTCTTGCCCGCCTTCTTGAACGAGTACAGCGTGAGCCCGGAGCAGTCGAATCTCCGCGGCCCCGTGGCGCCCCACTGGTAGGGCGACCCCTTCTTGGACGCCGCGATCCGCAGCGCCTTGCTGGCGGTCGTCACGGCCGCGGCCTCGGAGGCCACACCCGGGACCACGATCGAGCCGCCCACGGCGGCGAGAGTCAGGGCCGAGGCCGTGCCGGCCCGGGCCATCAGCGACGGGACACGATTGAGCGCGGTCATGCGCAACCCTTCGTCAGCCGCCTGTGAAGGATGACCTGTCGGATTCGGGCTGGCGAAGTTGCCCGGCCGCGTTGCCGCGGCTTCACCCCAAGGGATGCTCGGTCCGGCCATGGCGTGACCGTTCCGGCGACCCGTCGTGCTTGGGTCCTCCATTCCTGCCGATCCACTCCTGTCGACCGGTCATCCGGGCGGCGGCAGGACTCGGCGTCCGCCCGGACCGCCCCGCCGTTGTGGCGGGGGCTTGTCGTCAGACAGGGATCTTCACCTACGGATGTCCGAAAATCCCAACGGATCCGAGTGTTTGTGTTGTTACTCACCACGCGCCCGTTCGGGTGGACACCCCTCACGAGCGAACGGGCGCCCCTTCCCGTGACGACCCCCGGACCAGCACCGGAACACCTGGTTCCGCCATCCGGGGAGGCGTGTTGCGCAACTGCGGTGGTCCCGAAAAGGGAGCCGAACCTACACCGAAAGGCGGTCGGTCATTCGGGGACATTCCGCGCCGCGTGTCCGGACGGACGGCCTTCCGCGCCCGCCGTGCCCCTGGTTGTGGAGGACGTCAACTTCCGCAGTCCGGGGGCAGGGTGACGCGGGCCGTGCGCCGCTCTCCGTCCAGCACCCGCAGCGCGCGAGCCAGGGTGGCCGCGTGCAGCTCGGTCTCGCCCCGCTGGTGCATCAGCGCCAGCGTGTCCCGCAGCACCACCGCCTTGCCGACGAGCGCCTGAGCGGCTCTCAGGGCCCGGTAGGTGTCCCCGGGCCGGCCCGGGTTGGCGCGGCCCAGCAGGTCGGCCGCCTCCAGGTAACGGTCGATCAGCTCCGCCTCGGCACGGGTCAGCGCCGGCAGGGGCGGCAGCTCGGGTGGCGGCATCGGCGGCTCACCCCGCGTCCGGCGCGGTGCGCGTGGCCCCGCGATTCGGGATGATCCGGTCAACCAGCCCATAATTCAAGGCTTCCCGCGCGTCCAGCACCCGCTCCCGCTCCAGGTCCGCCCGCACCTGCCGCGCGGACCGCCCGGTGCTCCGTACGAGCAACTCCTCCAGGCGGGCGCGCACCCGTGCCAGCTCCTCCGCCTGGATGGCCAGGTCGGACGCCTGGCCCTCGACCGGCTCGGGCAGCGACGGCTGCCGCAGGACCACGCGGGCGCCCGGCAGAGCGTACCGCCTGCCCGGCGTGCCCGCGGCCAGCAGCACCGCTGCGGACGCGACGGCCTGACCCAGGCAGACCGTCTCCACGTCGCAGCTCACGTACCGCATCGTGTCGTGGACGGCCAGCATGGCGCTGAACGAGCCGCCCGGGGAGTTGATGTACAGCGAGACGTCCCGGTCGGGTGCCTGGTGCTCCAGGTGGACGAACTGCGCGATCACGTCGTTCGCCGCGATGTCGTCGACCGGTGTGCCGAGGAGGACGATCCGCTCCTCGAGCAGTTTCGCGTAGGGATCCAGGGGCCGCCGGCCGGCGCTGGTGATCTCGGTGAACTCCGGCAGGACGTAGCGGGCGGACGGTCGCGTCATGGCACACCCCTCCATGCGGCGGGCCCCGCTCCGGTCGGAGCGGCCTCTGTAGAAAATGTACAGGACGTACGTAAATCGCGGAGGTCTTTCCCGTCGCGTCGGGAGCGGTTTCCGGTCGTGCACGGCGTCCTCCTGGGTGAAGCTGGAAGTACGGGCGCTCGACGACCCAGGGGACTGGCCATGGTGTTCTTCGCGATGTCCAAGCGACACCCTCTCCCGCCGCTCTCCGCCACCGAGCTGGTGCTGGAGCGCGAGCGGCTGCACCAGGAGATCGATCAGCTCCAGCGGGCCCTGACCTCGCACGCCGTCATCGACCAGGCGATCGGCGTCGTGGTCGCCTTCGGGCAGATCCCGCCCGAGGACGCCTGGCACGTCCTGCGGGAGGTCTCCCAGCGGTCCAACACCAAGCTGCGCACGGTGGCCGAACACGTGCTGAAGTTCGCCCAGGGCGGTGCTCTGCCCGACATCGAGCTGGAACAGCTGAGGCGGGCGCTGGGGCGGTACTCCGCGCGCTTCCCCGGCGGGCGCTCGCAGCCCTGAGAGCGGCGCGAAGGCCCCGTAAGGTGGGGGTATGGCCTACGAGATTCCGGTGACGCAAGCCAGGGCTGAGCTCGCCGACCTGATCAACCGGGTGGTGTACGGCGGTGAGCGCGTGGTCGTCACGCGGCACGGAAAGCCGCTCGTCGCCCTGGTCTCCGCCGCCGATCTGGAACGGCTCGAGCAGCTCGCGGAGCCTGCCGGGGACCAGGTGGCCGGCGCGGTCTCGCAGGTCCGCGACATCCCGTCCGCCCCTCGTGAGCAGCAGCGCTTCGGCATCACGGCGGACCACCGGGGGCCGGAGGTCCGCTAGCGGGTGAGGCCCGGGGCGGCATGCTGACCGTGTCGCCGACGGGTCCGAACCGCCCTGCCCGACTGGGCAGTTGAACTCTCTCAGGGGCGCCGCGCCACCATCACGCCGCAAGGCGGCGCACTCCGGCGGCCGAGTGAGTGCCGAGCAGCACCTGCGCCCCTGGGTCCTGCCAACCCCCTCAGAACTCCTCTCAGCGGGACACCTCGCGCCGCTTATCGGATTGGCAAAGAAGGTCAACGACCCCTGTTCTCAGGGACCTCACAGCCACAAGGATCCCCGTACTCAATTCGCAACGATGTACGGGGAGGTCCCACTTGAGGGACATGAGACCCAAGAGCCGTGTGCTGGCGCTCGGTTCGGCCGGCGCGCTGGTCACGGCGACCCTGATGGCCGGCGCCGTGGCGACGCCCGCAGCCGGCGCGAACAACGGACAGGGCCAGGACCGCGAGACCCGCGGCGCGGCGATCGCCGCGGAGCGTGCCGCGAAGGCCGGCATCGACTGGCAGGACTGCCCCGCCGACTTGGGGCTGTCCAAGCTCATCCGGTGCGGCTGGGTCTCGGTGCCGCTCGACTACGCCGATCCCTACGGCAAGCAGATCAAGCTGGCCGTCGACCGCATCGGCAACACCGGCACCGAGCAGGAGCGCCAGGGCGCCCTCGTCTACAACCCGGGCGGCCCCGGCGGTTCGGGTCTGCGCTTCCCGACCCGGGTCATCAACAAGACCGTCTGGGCCAACGTCGCGAAGGCCTACGACTTCGTCGGCTTCGACCCGCGCGGTGTCGGCCACTCGGCGCCCATCTCCTGCGCGGACCCGCAGGACTTCGCCCAGGGGCCCAAGATGGACCCGGTGCCCGACTCCGAGGCCGACAAGAGCATCCAGCGCAAGCTGGCCCGCGAGTACGCGCAGGGCTGCTACGAGCGCACCGGCCGGGCCATGCTCCAGCAGATGACCACCGCGAACACGGTCCGCGACCTCGACGTCATCCGCGCCGCGCTCGGCGAGCAGAAGCTCAACTTCCTCGGCGTCTCCTACGGCACCTACCTCGGCGCCGTCTACGGCACGATGTTCCCGGGCCACGTCCGCCGGATGGTCGTCGACAGCGTCGTCAACCCGGCGCGCGAGAACATCTGGTACCAGGCCAACCTGAACCAGGACGTCGCCTTCGAGGGCCGCTGGAAGGACTGGCAGGACTGGGTCGCCGCCAACGACGCCACCTACCACCTGGGCACCACCCGCGACGCCGTCCAGGAGAAGTGGCTGAAGCTGCGCGCCACCGCCAAGAAGAGCCCCATCGGAGGGGTCGTCGGCCCCAACGAGCTGATCTCCTTCTTCCAGAGCGCCCCGTACTACGACTCCTCGTGGGCGCTGGTGGCGAGGGTGTTCAGCAAGTACGTCGCCGGTGACACCCAGGCGCTGATCGACGCCGCCGCCCCGAACATGTCCGACATCGCGGGCAACATCTCCTCGGAGAACGGCAACGCCGTCTACACCGCCGTGGAGTGCATTGACGCCAAGTGGCCCACCAACTGGCAGACGTGGGACCGGGACAACACGCGGCTCCACAAGACCGCCCCGTTCATGACGTGGGCCAACGCGTGGATGAACCTGCCGTGCGCGACGTGGCCGGTCAAGCAGCAGAACCCGGTCGACGTGAAGACCGGCAAGGGCCTGCCGCCGGTGCTGATCGTGCAGTCCACGCGGGACGCCGCCACCCCGTACGCGGGCGCCGTCGAGCTGCACAAGCGCTTCAAGGACTCCCGTCTGATCACCGAGAAGGACGCGGGCTCCCACGGCGTCACCGGCCTGGCCAACCCGTGCATCAACGACCGGGTGGACGCCTACCTGCTCACCGGCAAGGTCGACTCGGCGGACGTGACCTGCGCACCGCACGCCACGCCGAAGCCCTAGCGATCGGCAGCAGGTGACGAGGGGCGGCCGGGATGCCCGGCCGCCCCTCTCGCGCGTACGGCGTGCCCAGCGGCGTCAACCGAGCGGTGCGCGCGGGAACCTGCGCTTGTCACCTTTCCCCTCGGCCTGCTCCGCCTTGGCCACGGCCGCGTACTGGTCGACGTACTCCTGCTCGGACAGCGACAGGATCGCGTACATGATCTCGTCGGTGGCGGCGCGCAGGATCGCCTTCTCGTTCTCCATGCCGGCGTAGCGTGAGAAGTCCAGCGGCTCGCCGAAGCGGATCACGATCGGGTGCGGGCGCGGGATCACCTTCCCGGGCGGCTGGGCCTCGAAGGTGCCGATCATCGCGCACGGGACGACCGGCACCCCGGCCTTGAGCGCCATGACCGCGACGCCGACCTTGCCCTTGTACAGGCGGCCGTCGTGCGACCGGGTGCCCTCCGGGTAGATGCCGAGCAGCTCTCCCTTGCGCAGCACTCCCAGCCCCTCCCGGATGGCGGCCTGCCCGGCCTCCTTGCCCGACCGGTCGACCGGGATCTGGCCCGCGCTGCGGAAGAAGGCGGCGGTGAGCCGGCCCTTGACGCCCGGGCCCGTGAAGTACTCGGCCTTGGCCAGGAAGGTGATCCGCCGTTTGAGGATCGCGGGCATCAGGAAGTGGTCCGAGAACGACAGGTGGTTGCCCGCGACGATGGCAGCTCCCGAGGCCGGCACGTGCTCCAGCCCTTCGATACGGGGCCGGAAGACCATTCTGAGCAGCGGTCCCAGCAGAACGTATTTGAGCAGGTAGTAGAACACGGTTCGCCCCTCACTCCGACCAGCTCGGCTTCAAACCGGTGTTTTGCCAGGTGAAGGGCAGGATCCCGGAATTGGCCCACGTGCGTCAGTAGTCATCTGTAACCGCCTTCGGCCGCGCTCATGCTGACCTCGCGTCCCCGTACCGGACGGACGTGGTGGCAGGCGGCGGACAGGCGGCGGGGACCTGCGAGAATGAGGGCCATGGCAGGGTCCGAGGGTTTTGAGTCAGAGTCCGAACGCGTCACGCGACAGTTGCGCGACCAGATCCTCGACGGTGACCGCCGGCCCGGCAGCAGACTCGTCGAACGGGAGCTCGCCGCGGAGCTCGGGGTGAGCAGGCTCCCGGTCCGCGAGGCTCTGAAGGCGCTGGTGGCGGAGGGACTCGTCACGCCGCGCCCGCGTACCTGGGCCGTCGTGCGCGAGTTCACCTCCACGGACATCTCCGACCTCGACGAGGTCCGCTGCGCCCTGGAGACGCTGACGTTCCGGCTGGCGGCTCAACGGCGCAACCGCGACGGCCTCGAGAAGCTGCGCGCGGACCTGGACCTGGAGCTCGAAGCGGCACGCCGGGGAGACGCCGTCGTGGCCCGGCGTGCCGCGGCCGACTTCCACGAGACCGTGACGGCGATGGCCGCCAACGAGCTTCTGAACGAACTGGGAACCACGCTCCGCAGCCGTATGCGCTGGCTGCTGGCCCAGCACGACGACCTGCTGACCGTCGCGAAGGAGCACGAGGCGCTCTACGAGGCGATCGAGGACCGGGATGTGCCGAGGGTCGAGGAGCTGGTCATGAAGCACCTGGCCACCAGCCGTGACGTGGCCGCGACCCACCGCCGGCAGTCGCCGCGGTAGCACGTCCTCGGGAGCCGACCGGCGGGGGCTACGGCGGTCCGGCCCCGGGCCGGGAGACATATGGGTGGCCGGAAGATCCCCGGGCGGGACGGAAGGCTGGACCTGGGCCCTAGGGCTTCCTAGGGTTTGAGGTCGTCAGATGATCGAGAAGAGGGCCGGATGGAAACGGTGGGGCGCGTATCGATCGTCGATACCGTGATCAGTGAGCTACGCGCGGAGATCGCCCGGGGCGCTTGGCGGGTCGGCGAGCGGATCCCTCCGGAGGGCCAGCTCGCCGAGTCTCTCGGCGTGAGCCGGCTCTCGGTGCGCGAAGCCGTCCGCGTGCTGGTGCACTCCGGACTGCTGAGCACCCGCCAGGGCGCCGGCACGTATGTGACCGCCACCGACGAGGGCCAGGTCGCGCTCCGCCGCCACCTCGGCCGCGTGACGGCCGACGACATCCTCGACGTACGGCGCGGCCTGGACATCGTCGCGGCCCGGCTGGCGGCCACCGCGCGCACCGAGGACGACCTCACGGCGCTCCGCCAGGCCATGGAACGGCGCACCGCCGCGGGGCGGGCCGCCGATCTGGACGCGTTCACCGACGCCGACGTCGACTTCCACCTGTGTGTCGCGGAGGCCGCGCACAACCCGCTGCTCCGGGACCTGTACCGGAACATGAGCGACGCCCTGCGGGAGACCGTCAAGGCCGGCCGGTGCATGGACGAGGCCGGCGACGACCCGTTCCACGGCGCTCTGTTCGAGGCGGTGCGCGCCGGCGACCCGGTCGCCGCGACCAGCGCGGCGCTGGCGATCCTCGAAGGCGGCGCCGAAGGGGACGCGTGAGCGCCGCGGTGGGGATCTGAGGACGGCCCGCGACGGCGACGGCCGGGGAGGACAGGGGGTGCACCCTGCCGGCCCGGCCCACGCCGTGTCCAGGGCGTCGAGGGCCGCCGACCGCGTTCCGGACCAGCGCCGCCGGGCGCACCCGCGGGGGACGGAGGCGCGGGCTGCCCGGAATCGCCGATAATGGGGACGAGCCTGTCGGGCGGCTCGGCCGCCAGCGAGGAGCGAGATGAACGGGTTCGACCCCGCCGGCGCCCTTGCCCTCGGCGCCGTGGCAGCCGCCGTGCTCGACGAAGCCGGGACCGTTGTGCGGTGGTCCGGCGCGGCCGCCGACCTGCTGGGGCGAACGGCCGATCGTGTCTGTGGCCGCCCGGTCGGGGAACTGCTCGCCGACGCGCCCGACGAGCCGCACCGCTGCGCCTTCGCGGCGGACGGGTTTCCGGCCGTCGGCCGGACGCGGTTGCGGCACCGCTCCGGCCGTGCCCTGGAGGTCGCCTTCCGGATCGAGCGCCTGGAGGGTTCGTCCGAGCTGCTGGCCCTGGCCGCCCCCGCGGCCGAAGCGAACGAGCGGGAACAGGGCCTGTCGGTGCTGCGCGCACTCTTCTCCCAGGCCCGGATGGGGGTCACCCTCCGCGACACGGACCTGGCCCTCGTACGGACCAACATCACCCTCGAGACGCTCGGCGGACCTCCCGGCGCTGCCGACGTGCAGATGAGGGAGGTGGCCAACGCCAGGGACGCCGAAGCCGCGGAGGCGGCGCTGCGCCGGGTCCTGGAGACGGGCACACCGCTGATCGGGGAGGCACAGGACGTGCACTCACCGCTCCTCCCCGGGCGGCACCGGACGCTCTCCCTGTCCGCCTTCCGGCTGGAGGACGCGCAGGGGGAGCCCGCGGGCGTCGTCACGCTGGTCACCGACATCTCCGAGCAGCAGCGGACCCGCCACCACCTGGACCTGCTGCGCGACGCCTCCACCCGCATCGGTGGCTCACTGGACGTCGGGCGCACCGCGCAGGACCTGGTCGACGTCCTCGTACCCGCTCTCGGGGACCTCGCCTGGGTGGAGCTCGCGGACTCCGTCATCGAGGGGGACGAGCCCGGCAATGTGCTCGGCGGCTCCAGGCTGCACTGGCGACGGGTCGCGGTCGCCTCGGCCGACGGGCCGTGGCCCTCCCGTCTGCTCCAGAAGGGCGCGGCGGCGCCCCCGCAACCGGACATGCCCACCCTGCTCGCTGTCCAGCGCGGCGAGGTCATCGTCGCCGACAGTGAGACGATCAGCGCCATGTTCGGCGAGCCGCGCCTGATCGAGCTGCTGGTGCCGGAGAACGCGCGTTGGCTCGCCGTGGCACCGCTTGCCGCGCGCGGCACGGTGCTCGGCGTCGTCGGAATCTGCCGTACCGAGCACGGGGAGCCCTTCGACGAGGACGAGGCGGACCTGCTGAAGAAGATCGCGTCCAGGGCCGCGCTCAGCGTGGACAACGCCCGCCGCTACACGCGGGAGCGTCGTGCGGCCGTCGCGCTCCAAAAGCGCCTCCTGCCACGCGCGACCACCGAGACCCCGGCCGCCGAGACCATCGGCGTCTACCGGCCCGCGGGCGGCGGGGCGGAGATCAGCGGCGACTGGTTCGACGTCCTCTCGCTGCCCTCGCTGCGGGCCGCGTTCGTCGTCGGCGACGTCTTCGGGCACGGCCTGCACGCCACCGCCACCATGGGCCGGCTGCGCACCGCCGTGCAGACCCTGGCCGACCTGGAACTCGACTGCGACGACCTGCTCACCCACCTCGACGACCTGGTGCAGCGACTCGCGGGCGAGGCCGCCCCCGAGAACCGGGACACCGTCGGCGCCACCTGTCTGTACGCCCTCTACGATCCGGTCGCCCGCCGCTGCACCCTCGCCAGCGCCGGGCATCCGGTGCCCGTCGTCGTCCCCTGCGACGGCGGGGCCCGACCCGTGGGCCTGTCTCCCGGCCCGCCCCTGGGCGTCGGTGGCATGCCCTTCGAGACCGTCACGGTCGATCTGGCACCCGGCAGCGTCCTCGCCCTGTACACCGACGGACTGATCAAGGGCGACGACGGCGACACCGACGCCGGCCTGCGACGGCTGACCGACCGCCTCGCCGCCCACTGCCGTCCCGGCCGGCCGCTGGACGAGATCGGCCGAGCGCTCCTCGCCGACCTCGACGACCGTCCGCCCAGGGACGACATCGCGCTGCTGCTCGTCCGCACCCGCGCGGTCCCCGTGGAATCCGTCGCCAGCTGGGAGTTCCCCGCGGACCCCGCCAGCGTGGCCGATGCCCGGGAGGTCACCACTCGCCAGCTGGCCGCGTGGGGGCTCGACGACCTCGCCTTCAGCACCGAGCTCATGGTCAGCGAACTGGTCACCAACGCCATCCGCTACGCCGGGGGCCCCATCGGGTTGCGGCTGATCCACGAGGACGTCCTGGTCTGCGAGGTCAGCGACCCGAGCAACACCCAGCCCCGCCTACGCCGGGCCCGCACCACCGACGAAGGGGGCCGGGGCCTGTTCCTCGTGGCCCAGCTCAGCACCCGCTGGGGCAGCCGTTACAGCCAGCGGGGGAAGACCATCTGGGCCGAACAGGCGGTCAACCCGGGCCCGGATCAGCTCATGTACGCCTCTGTGATTCCGATGTGACGCGGCATCAGGGACCGTGAGTCCCCGCCGGGCCGCTCTCCAGCAGGGCCAGTGAGGCGCTGGTGGCCTTGTCGGCGTCGCCTTCGGCGATGGCCGCGGCGAGGGTGTGGTGCCAGGCGTCCTGTCCCTGGGTGAAGACCTTCAGGCAGCGGTCGTCGCGGATGCTGTCGGCCAGTGCCCTGGTGAAGGTCGAGTAGAGCTCGACGAGGAGTTCGTTGTGGGATGCCCGGGCGACGCGGAGGTGGAAGTCGACGTCGGCTGCGACGAAGGCGGCTTCGTCGCCTGTGGTTCCGGCCGCGGCCCGCCGGGCGAGCGCGTCGTTGAGGGCGGCGATGTCCCGCTGGGTGCGGCGTGCGGCGGCCAGGCCGGCGGCGAGGATGTCCTGGCGGCGGGCCGGCTCAAGGGCCGTGACCTGCCCACCGTCCCGTACCTGACGCAGTCGGCGGCCGGGACGGGCAGGGCGGAGAAGGTGCGGCTTGGGGAGGTCTTCCGCGGCGAGTTGCTGCGGCGCACCGCCGCGCTGGCGGTGGTGTCCTGGATGACGTTCGGTGCGCAGATCACCGTCCTGGTGCTGATGCCGACCATCCTTGTCGACCAGGGCTACACGATCACCGAGAGCCTGACCTTCACCATGGTGATGAACGTCGGCAGCCTCCTGGGCGCGGCGGCCGCGACGTATGCGGCGCTGCACTGGCCGCGCCGGCTGGTGATGACCGGCGGCGCCGTGGCCGCCTGCCTGGCCGCGCTCGCGTTCGGCTTCCTCGCCGGCACCTCGGCGCTGGTGCTGCTGCTCGGGGGCACGTTCCAGTTCTTCGTCCTGCTGCTGAACAGCACCGTGTTCGCGTGGGCGCCGGAACTGTACCCGACCCGGGTACGCGCCTTCGGCACCTCGATGATCGCCGTACAGGGCAACGTGGCCGGCGCCTTCGTCCCCATCGGCGCAGGACTGCTCCTGGACCACGCGGGCGTGGTCGCGGTGTTCGTCCTGACCGCTGCCATGTACGGGGTGATGGCCGTCGCCGTCCGCTTCGCCCCCGAAACCCACGGCCGCTCACTCGAGGACATCAACGTCGAAGCCCCCTCCGCGGCCCCCGCCTGACTCGCCTGCCGGCCGTGCGGTACGTCCCGTCCGGCCGGTCCGGCACCCCCATACCGACCAACCCTGACGTGAACCACCGTCAGAACTGTCAAGGAGAGATGATGGACCGTCTGCATGTCTCGGCCACCTCGCACTGGCCCAACTACCTGCCCGAGTACGTCGCCCGGGAGTTCGGTTTCTACGAGGAGGAGGGGATCGACTTCTCCCGGAGCGCGCCGGACGACTGGACGCGGGTGCTGGCCGATCTCGAGGAGGGACAGGCGCAGGTTGTTCTCGGGGGGCTGTGGGTGCCGGCGATGTACCACGGGCGTGGCCGTGAGTACCGGGCGTTCGCTCAGCTCAACCACCGCAACCCGAAGGCGCTGGTGGTGCGGGAGCCGGTGACGGACTTCGAGTGGACGGACCTGGAGGGCAAGATCGTCCTCGCCCCCGGTGCGGGCGGCACCGCGCCGTATGTGCACACCGCGGGACTGATGCGCAGGGCCGGTGTGGACATGTCCCGGGTGCGGTTCGTGCGGGACCTGTCCGGGCCGATGCTCACCGAGCTGTTCCTGGGCGGCATGGGGGACGCGCTGGTCACCGACGCCGTCAACGCCGCCTTCCTCCAGCACCGCGGCCTGGCCCACACCGCGGTCCGCTACGACCGGGCGGGTGGCCTGATGCCCAACAGCGTCTACTACACCACCCAGGCGGTCCTCGACCGCGACGACGAACTCGCCTTCTGGTTCTGCCGGGCGCTCCAGCGCTCCATCGACTGGCTCAAGACGCACAACGCCGAGGAACTGGCGGGCCTGCTGGCCCGCGAGTGGCCGGGCCTGGACACCGAGGTCCTGGTGCAGGTCGTCGACGACCTGCGCGCCAGTGGCATCTGGGACGACATCCGCATCAGCGAGGACGGCTACGCCGAGTGGCTGCGCATCCTCGCCGAGGACGGCCTGCTCGATGCCCCCGTCCCGTACGCGGACCTGGTCGACGCCCGCCCCGCCGCCCAGGCCGCTGCCGAGGTGACCGCGTGACGGAGCGGACGCGTACCGGCCGGGCGCCTCTGCTGGTGCTGGACCGGGCACAGGTCGCGAGTCTGCTGGACCTGGGGGAGGTGATGCAGGTCGTCCAGCAGGCCCATGCGGCCCTGTCCATGGGCACGGCGCGTCAGCCCGACCGGTCGGCCATGGAGCTGCCCGGCGGGGCCGGACTGCTGGTGCCGATGGTCGCCGCGGTCGACCCGCTGGCCGGCGCCGGCGTCAAGCTCCTCACCGACACCCCGCCCAACGCCGGGCGGGGACTGCCGGTGCAGCAGTCGGTGATCACCCTCATCGACCCCGACACCGGCACCTGCGAGGCGGTCCTCAACGGCGCGCCCATCACGCTGCTGCGCACCGCGGCGGCGTCGGCCGTCGCCACCCGGCACCTGGCCCGTCCGGGCGCGGGCACCCTCGGCCTGATCGGCGCCGGCGCCCAGGCCCGCGCCCATCTGGCGGCAATGGCGCGGGTGATGGACATCGAGCAGGTGCTGGTGTGGAGCCGCACCCGCGCCACCGTCGAGGCGTTCGCGGAGCACGCCCGCGGCCAGGGATGTGCGGTCAAGGTCGCCGACGATCCGGAACAGGTGGTGCGCGCGGCGGAGGTGCTGTGCACGCTGACCCCGTCGCGGATGCCGGTGGTGCGGGGGGAGTGGTTCGGTCCGGGCCTGCACGTCAACGCGGTCGGTGCGCCGCCGCGGCCGGACCACCGGGAGATCGACACCGCGGGCATCGTCCGCGCCCGGGTCGTGGTGGACAGTTTCTCGGTGTCCTCCCACGAGTCCGGCGAGGTGCTGATCCCGATGCGGGAAGGGGCGATCACCCCGGAGCACTTCCGCACCGAACTCGGCGACGTCATCACCGGCAAGGCCCCCGGACGACGCGCCGAGGACGACATCACGCTCTACAACTCGGTCGGCGTCGGAATCCAGGACGTGGCAGCCGCCCGGCTCGTCGTCGACGCCGCCCGACGCCACGGCATCGGTACCGAAGTACACCTGTCCTGACCTGCTCGGGGTCCCGCGAAAACCCACCCACGCGAGCCGGCCGGCCCCACTGACCGACGGGCCGTCCGGCGCCGCGCTCGCCACCCCGGCGAGCCGAAAAGAGAAAGGACCAAGGTGCGCATACTGATCGCCAATGTGAACACCACCGCCTCCATGACCGAGACGATCCGTGCGCAGGCCGCGGCCTGTGCCTCGCCCGGTGTCGAGATCGTGGGACTCACCCCCTTCTTCGGGCCGGAGTCGGTGGAGGGCAACTTCGAGAGCTACCTGGCCGCCGTCGCCGTGATGGACCGGATCGTCCGCTACGACGAGCCGTACGACGCGGTGATCCAGGCCGGGTACGGCGAGCACGGCCGGGAGGGCCTCCAGGAACTGCTCGACGTCCCGGTCGTGGACATCACCGAGGCGGCGGCGCAGGTGGCGATGCTGCTCGGCCGCACGTACTCGGTCGTCACCACCCTGGACCGGGCCGTGCCGCAGATCCAGGACCGACTGCTGCTCGCCGGGCTGAACGAGCGGTGCGCCTCGGTGCGGGCCTCCGGGCTGCCGGTGCTGGAGCTGGAGGCGGATCCCGCCCGTGCGGCCGACGCGATCGTGGCGGAGGCCCGCAGGGCCGTCGTCGAGGACCGGGCGGAGGTGATCTGCCTGGGCTGCGGCGGTATGGCCGGACTCGACCAGAAGATCAGTGCCGACACGGGCGTCCCCGTCGTCGACGGCGTCGCCGCCGCGGTCACCCTCGCCGAAGGGCTCGTCCGGCTCGGCCTCAGCACCAGCAAGGTGCGCAGCTACGCACGGCCGAGGCCCAAGACCGTGACCGGCTGGCCGATCGTGCCGTGACGAGGTCGCGGGGCGCCGTCCGATTTCCGGAAGTACGCGGCGGCGCGTTGCCGCGCCTGCCGGTGACCCTTCACTCGCCGTCGTACGGTGTGGGCATGGCCCCTCCGC
Organism: Streptomyces sp. NPDC001292; assembly: GCF_042896465.1. Lineage (NCBI taxonomy): Bacteria > Bacillati > Actinomycetota > Actinomycetes > Kitasatosporales > Streptomycetaceae > Streptomyces > Streptomyces sp. NPDC001292. The sequence goes on along the minus strand of NZ_JBIAXG010000019.1, from coordinate 45,979 downwards.
TTCCGGGTCCGCTGGCGCACCTGGCACCGCTGCTCAGCCACTACGGCTACTGGGCCGTCGGCGCCGTGGTCCTCGTGGAGGACTTCGGCGTCCCCGCCCCGGGCGAGACGATCCTGATCGCGGCCGGGGTGTATGCCGGTGCCGGGCAGCTCGACGTCGTGGCCGTGGCCCTGATCGCGTTCGCCGCGGCCGTCGTCGGCGACAACATCGGCTACCTCGTCGGCCACCTCGGCGGACGTCCCTTCGTGCACCGCTGGGGCCGGTACATCTTCCTGACGCCGGAACGGTTCGCGGCGGCCGAGCGGTTCTTCGGCCGGCACGGCGGCAAGATCGTCGTGGTGGCCCGGTTCATCGAGGGCCTGCGCCAGGCCAACGGCATCATCGCCGGGACCACGGGCATGCACTGGCTCCGCTTCCTCGCCTTCAACGCGCTCGGCGCGGCGCTGTGGGTCGGGCTGTGGGTGAGCCTCGCCTACGCGGTCGGCACGCACATCGGCACCGTCTACGACGAGATCCGCCGCTACGAGGTGTACGTGCTCATCGCTCTCGGGGTCCTTGTCGTCGCGCTGGTCGTGCGGCACCTGCTGCGGCGCAGGCGACGCGAGGACTGACGGCGCCACCGCGCCGCCCACGGGGCACCCGCTGCCCCGTAGGCGCACGCCTCCCCCGCGGGCGCGCACGCCCACCACCGGCACCGGCCGTGGGCGTCAGGGGCCGTCCCGGCCCATGGGCTCGTTCAGAGGGCCGGTGTCCCGCCGACCGCCGTAGCGGCGCGGGGACCGGTGCACGTGCCGGTGGTGCGTCGCGGCGCCGGCCATGAGGCTCGCGCCCAGGCAGAAGAGCAGGGCGAGAGCGAGACCGGCGCTGAAGACCTCGAGCGTGTTCATGGTGGCGATGTGGTTGCCGAGCACCGACACCGGGTACTGCGGGCCGCCGGACAGGTTGCCGGCGATGGCCAGGCCGGTGAAGGCGGCCGTCGCCGCGAGGAGGAGCAGGCCGATGAGCAGCATGGGAGTCATCTCCTCAATGAGTCACTCATCGAAACGGGTACCCAGCCCGCCACTGACCAGCCCGCCACTGACCAGCCCACCACCGGCCGGCCCACCACCGGCCCACCACCGGCCAGGCGACCCGGCCGGCCTCCTCGGGTGTGACGGCGCCCGAACCGGGACGTCGCACACCGCCGGAAAGTCCCCGGCGGTGTGCGTGCGTCCGACGGCGGTGTCCGTCTCAGGCGGCCAGCACCTTCTCCAGGGAGGCGAGCGCCGAGCGCAGCTCGTCCTCGGTGATGGTCAGCGGCGGCGCCAGCCGGATCGTGGAGCCGTGGGTGTCCTTGACCAGGACGCCCTCCCGCATCAGGCGCTCGCCGATCTCCCGTCCGGTGCCGATCGCCGGATCCACGTCCACGCCCGCCCACAGCCCCCGCGAGCGGAAGCCGACCACACCCCGGCCGACCAGCTGGACGAGCCCCTCGCGCAGCAGCTTGCCCAGCGCCGCCGCCCGGAGCTGGAACTCGCCCGTCTCCAGGAGCCCGACCACCGCCGTGCCGACCGCCGCGGCCAGCGGGTTTCCGCCGAACGTCGACCCGTGCTCACCCGGCCGCAGCACCCCGAGCACCTCCCGGGACCCGACGACCGCGGACACCGGCACGATACCGCCGCCGAGGGCCTTGCCCAGCAGCAGGACGTCCGGGACGACGTCCTCGTGCTCGACGGCGAGCGTGCGTCCGGTGCGGCCGAGGCCCGACTGGATCTCGTCCGCGACGAACAGGCAGCCCGCGCGGCGGGTCAGCTCCCGCACCCCGGCGAGGTAGCCGTCGTCGGGGATGAGCACGCCGGCCTCGCCCTGGATCGGCTCGATCAGCACCGCCGCCGTCGTCTCGTCGATCGCCGCCTCCAGGGCCGACAGATCGTTGTACGGGACGATCCTGAAGCCCGGCGTGAACGGTCCGAAGCCCGACCGTGCCGTCTCGTCCGTCGAGAAGCTGACGATCGTCGTCGTACGGCCGTGGAAGTTGTCCGCCGCGACCACGATCGTCGCCCGGTCGGCCGGGACGCCCTTGACCTCGTACGCCCACTTGCGGGCGACCTTGATGCCGCTCTCCACCGCCTCGGCGCCGGTGTTCATCGGCAGCACCATGTCCTGCCCCGTCAGCGCCGCCAGCCGCTCGGCGAACTCGGCGAGGCGGTCGTTGTGGAACGCCCGCGAGGTGAGGGTGAGCCGGTCGAGCTGGCGGTGGGCCGCCTCGGTCAGCGCGGGGTGGCGGTGCCCGAAGTTGAGCGCCGAGTAACCGGCCAGCATGTCGAGGTAGCGGCGTCCCTCGACGTCCTCCACCCAGGTGCCCTCGGCGCGGGCCACGACCACGGGCAGCGGATGGTAGTTGTGCGCGAGGACCGGCTCCTCGGCCTCGATCAGCTCCGCGGAGGTACGGGTACGGGCAGGTGCGGTCATGAGCGGATCTCCTGGGTGCAGCACTTGATGCCGCCGCCGGCCTTGTGGAACTCGGACAGGTCGACGGGGACGGGGACGTAGCCGCGGTCGGCGAGCTGTTCGGCCAGGGCCGTGGCCCCGGGCGAGATGAAGACGTGGTGGCCGTCCGAGACGGAGTTCAGGCCGAAGGACATGGCGTCCTCGCGGGTGGCGATCAGCGCGTCCGGGTACAGCCTGGCGAGCACCTCGCGGCTGCCCGGCGAGAACGCGTCCGGGTAGTACGCGACGTTCCCCTCGCCCTCGTCGTCGAGGACGAACAGCGCCGTGTCCAGGTGGTAGAAGTACGGGTCCACCATGGTCAGGCCGATCACCGGGACGCCGAGGAACTCCTGCGCCTCGCGATGGGCCTCACGGGTGGTGCGGAAGCCGGTGCCGGCGAGGATCCAGCGGCCGGCCGGCACGAAGTCGCCCTCGCCCTCGCACACCGACTCGGGACGGTAGACGTCGAAGCCGGCCGACTTGAACCACGTGTCGTAGGGAAGGGACTCCGGACGGCGCTCGGGCGCCCGGAAGAGGGAGCCGAAGACCCGGCCGTCCACGACCACCGCCGCGTTGGCGGCGAAGACCATGTCGGGCAGGCCGGGCACGGGCTCCACGGTGTCGACGCTGTGGCCGTGGGCGCGGTAGACGCGCATCAGCTCGTGCCACTGTTCTTGGGCCAGGGACACGTCCACGGGGACGTCGGGACGCATCCAGGGGTTGATCGCGTACTGCACGGCGAAGTGTCTGGGTTCGCAGACGAGGAAGCGCCGCCGGCGCGGCACACGGGATTCGGGCACAGAGGGGTCCCTCCGCTTCCTGGGTGTCGACTGGGGTTGGCACAAAGGTAGGAAGTGGCGAAGACGGACGACAAGAAACAAAAGCTGCGCGTACGAGCAGCGATGCTGCGTGTTCACGGGGCTCGGCGCACGTCTGCTGCGCCCTGTGGAGGGGCAGGCTGGCTGGCGCCCGCCTCAGGACTGTCCGGCAGCAGGTGGGACAGCACCATCACGCTGATCGTCTTGCGGATGAACGGCTCGGTACGGATGCGTTCCAGCACCTCCTCGAAGTGCCCCACGTCCCGCGCCCGCACGTGCAGCAGCGCGTCCGCGCCGCCGGTCACCGTCATCGCCGCCGTGATCTCCGGATGGTGGCGCACCACCTCGGCCAGCCGCCTCGGCGGGGCCGCGCCCTCGCAGTACACCTCGACGTACGCCTCCGTGCGCCAGCCCAGCGCCGCAGGCTTCACCGTGGCCGTGAACCCGGTGATCACACCGGTCTCGCGCAGCCGGTCCACGCGCCGCTTGACGGCCGTCGCGGACAGACCGATGGCGGCGCCGATCTCGGCGAAACTGCTGCGGGCGTTCGCCATCAGGGCGGTGAGGATCTTCCGGTCGAGTTCGTCGAACGATGCCGGCCTGCTGTTCATGGCGGCACTGTATCCAGCGCGGACGTCGGTGCCCGGCACATGTCACACCGTGCTTTTCGCCCCTACACTCCACGTTCATGCTGCGCGCCCTCGCCGTCGACGACGAACGCCCCTCCCTCGAGGAACTGCTGTACCTGCTGAGCGCCGATCCCCGGATCGCCGGCGTGGAGGGCGCCGGCGACGCGACCGAGGCGCTGCGCCGGATCAACCGGGCGCTGGAGTCCGGCCCGGACGGACCCGACGCGATCGACGTCGTCTTCCTCGACATCCACATGCCGGGCCTCGACGGCCTCGACCTGGCCCGGCTGCTGAACGGGTTCGCCCAGCCGCCGCTGATCGTGTTCGTCACCGCCCACGAGGGCTTCGCCGTGCAGGCCTTCGACCTCAAGGCCGTCGACTACGTGCTCAAGCCCGTCCGCAAGGAACGCCTCGCCGAGGCCGTCCGCCGCGCCGCCCAACTGCGCGGCGCCGCCCCGCGGATACCCGTCAGCGAGCCCGATCCCGACCACCTGCCCGTCGAACTCGGCGGGGTGACCCGCTTCGTGGCCGTCGAGGACATCACCCACGTCGAGGCGCAGGGCGACTACGCCCGGCTGCACACCGGCAAGGGCAGCCACCTCGTGCGCATCCCGCTGTCCACCCTGGAGGAGCGCTGGCGCTCCCGCGGCTTCGTCCGCATCCACCGCCGGTACCTGGTGGCCCTGCGCCACATCGGTGAACTCCGCCTGGACGCGGGCACGGTGAGCGTCCTGGTCGGCACCGAGGAACTCCAGGTCAGCCGCCGGCACGCGCGGGAACTGCGCGAGCTGCTGATACGCCGGACCGCGCGCTAGGGAGCCGTACGTCATGCCGCAGGACCCGACCGAGCGCCGTGTCGTCGTCACCGGGCCGCCCCCCCGCACCCGCCGGGCCCCGGTCCACTACCGTCCGCGCACGGAGATCGACGAGCAGACCACCCTCGGCCACACCTACGTCCGCTCCCTGATGCGCAGCCAGCTGCGGGCCGGCCTCACGGTGTTCGCGGTGCTCGTCCTCCTCGTCGGCCCGCTGCCGCTGGTGTTCGCCGCGGCCCCCGACGCCCGCCGGCTGAAGTGGGCGGTCCTCGGCTTCGGCCTCTACGCCCCGCTGGTGCTGCTCGCCCGCTGGTACGTGCGCCGCGCCGAGCGCAACGAACGCGACTTCGTACAGCTCGTCGGAGACCGCTGAACGCCGTGAACTCCGCCTACACCGTCCCCGCCGTCGCCCTCGTCGTGGTGGCCACGATCCTCGTCGGCGCCTTCGGTCTGCGCATCTCCCGCACCACCTCCGACTTCTACGTCGCCTCCCGCACCGTGGGCCCGCGCCTGAACGCGGCCGCCATCAGCGGGGAGTACCTCTCCGCGGCCTCGTTCCTGGGCATAGCCGGACTGGTCCTCGTCCAGGGCGCCGACATGCTGTGGTACCCGGTCGGCTACACGGCCGGCTATCTGGTCCTGCTCCTGTTCGTCGCCGCCCCGCTGCGCCGGTCCGGGGCCTACACGCTGCCCGACTTCGCCGAGGCCCGGCTCGCCTCCGAGGGCGTGCGGCGACTCGCGGGCGCCTTCGTCGTCGGCGTCGGCTGGCTGTACCTGCTGCCGCAGCTCCAGGGAGCCGGACTCACCCTGGCGGTCCTGACCGGGGCGCCCGCCGCGCTAGGCGGAGTGATCGTCGCCGTCGTCGTGGTGGCCATCGTCGCCGCGGGCGGGATGCGCAGCATCACCTTCGTCCAGGCCTTCCAGTACTGGCTGAAACTGACCGCACTGCTCGTCCCGGCCCTCTTCCTCGTCCTCGCCTGGCAGGGCGAGGGGGCGCCACGCCGCGCCTACGACGAGCCGGCCGCCTTCCGCGAGCAGCGCACCGTGCGCGTCGTGGAAACCCTCGACCTCAGGCTGGAGCGCCCGCTCACCGTCACCGTGACCGGCACCGTCGACGGCCGCGCCCACCGCGAGCGGCAGGTGAGCCTGCCGGCCGGAACGCACCGCGTCGAGGGCGGCACCCGGCTCACCTTCGCCCGGGGCGCCGGAGTCCCGGTGGCCGCCCGCGGCGGCAGCGGCGGCATGTCCACCGCACTGGCCTCAGGCCGTGAGGAACGCCCGCTGTACGCCACCTACGGGCTGATCCTCGCCACCTTCCTCGGCACCATGGGCCTGCCGCACGTCGTCGTCCGCTTCTACACCAGCCCGCACGGCGTGGCCGCCCGCCGCACCACGGTGGCCGTGCTCGGCCTGATCGGCGGCTTCTACCTGCTGCCTCCGGTGTACGGCGCCCTCGGCCGCGTCTACGCCCCCGAACTCACCCTCACCGGGAGCGCGGACGCCGCCGTACTGCTGTTGCCCGACCGGGTGATCGGCGGCCTCGGCGGGGACCTGCTGGGCGCGCTGGTCGCGGGCGGCGCGTTCGCCGCGTTCCTGTCGACCGCATCCGGCCTGACCATGGCGGTGGCAGGGGTGCTGACCCAGGACGTGCTGCCCTCGCGCGGCGTACGCCACTTCCGGCTCGGCACGGTGCTCGCCATGGCCGTACCCCTCGCCGCGAGCGTCCTGGTCGGCGGGCTGCCCGTCGCCGACGCCGTCGGGCTCGCCTTCGCGGTGTCCGCCTCCTCCTTCTGCCCGCTACTCGTCCTCGGCATCTGGTGGCGGCGGCTCACGCCGCCCGGCGCGGCCGCCGGGATGCTGGCGGGCGGCGGCGCCGCGCTCGTCGCCGTCGCCGTGACCATGGCCGGCTTCCCCGGCACCGGGCCGCTGCACGCGCTGCTCGCCTGGCCCGCCCTGTGGTCGGTGCCGCTGGGCTTCCTCACGATGATGCTGGTGTCCCTGGCCACACCCGGCCGGGTGCCGGCCGGCACCGCGGCCGTCCTGGCCCGGTTCCACCTGCCCGAACAGCTGCGGGCGGAGGTGAAGGGATGAGCGGCTTCCTCGCCGGGCTGTGCGTGGCGGCGCTGCCGCTGCTCGCCGCCGGATACTGGCTCGGCCGGCGCACCGCCCGCCCGCAGACCCTCGGCGGGCTCGGCACGCCCGTCGAGCACGCCACCTTCCAGACCCTGCACGCCGCCTCGCTCGCCGCACCCCCGCTGCGGGCCGGGCTGACGGAGGAGACCGCCCGCAAGTCGGCCCGCCGGCTGCGCTCCCTGCTCGGCACCGACGCCCTGTGCCTCACGGACGACGAGCGGGTCCTCGCCTGGGACGGCGTGGGCGGCCACCACCGCACCGAGATCATGGAACGCCTCACCGGGCCCCTGGAGACCGGCCGAGGCGAGGCCTTCCGGCTCACCTGCCGGACTCCGGACTGCCCGGTGCGCTGGGCCGTCGTCACCCCGCTCGCCGTCGACGACCGCGTCCACGGCGCCCTCGTGGCCTGCGCGCCCCGCGAGTCGGCCGTGCTGGCCCGCGCGGCGGCCGAGGTCGCCCGCTGGGTCTCCGTGCAACTGGAGCTCGCGGACCTCGACCGGTCCCGCACCCGGCTCATCGAGGCCGAGATCAAGGCCCTGCGCGCGCAGATCTCCCCGCACTTCATCTTCAACTCGCTCGCGGTGATCGCCTCGTTCGTCCGCACCGACCCCGAGCGGGCGCGGGACCTGCTGCTGGAGTTCGCCGACTTCACGCGCTACTCGTTCCGCAGGCACGGCGACTTCACCACGCTCGCCGACGAACTCCACGCCATCGAGCACTACCTGGCCCTCGTACGGGCCCGCTTCGGCGACCGCCTCTCGGTCACCCTCCAGATCGCGCCCGAGGTGCTCCCCATCGCCCTGCCGTTCCTGTGCCTGCAACCGCTGGTGGAGAACGCCGTCAAGCACGGCCTCGAGGGCAAGACCGGTACCTGCCACATCAGGATCACCGCGCGGGACGAGGGCGCCGAGGCGGTGGTCGTCATCGAGGACGACGGCGCCGGCATGGACCCCGATCTGCTGCGCCGCATCCTGGCGGGTGAGGACAGCCCCTCCGGCGGCATCGGCCTGTCCAACGTCGACGACCGGCTCCGTCAGGTCTACGGCGACGACCACGGACTGGTCATCGAGACCGCGCAGGGTGCGGGCATGAAGATCAGCGCCCGGCTGCCGAAGTACCAGCCGGGCGTCCATTCGGCGACGCGGCTCACCGGGGAGTGAGCCTCCTCAGGTGCCGCGGGTGACGACCATGCCCAGCGTGACCAGGCCCAGCACGACCCAGCCCAACCACAGCCAGCCGTTGCCGCCGAGCGCCACCGTGTAGGCCGTCACCGCGACCAGCGCGCCGACGGTGAGCACCCCCATCGCCTTCGTGGAACCGTCCGTGGAACCGTGCATCGCGGCACCCTCCTCATGGTCCGTGACCTCCATGGTGCCCCGGTTCGGCCCATTGGCATCCCCCACAACAGGCCTGTTCGCCCCCACCCCCACCGGAAGCCCCCCGCCCGCTCCCCTGGCCCGGCGACGTCCGGCCTGACGCCCGGAGGGCGATCGGGTGTGGGGCGATCGGGTGTGGGGCGGTGGCGGGGCCGCCGGGAGACGAAGCCGGTTTGCCGGTCGGGTGACGGGTCCGGCGGGGACCGCCGTGGGCGACGGTGAGGAGCCGCAGCCCTGGGAGGTGCGTGAGGCTCTCCGGTGGCCCGGTCGTTCTGTGTGGGGGAGACGATCGGCGAGACCGCGGCGGGGCAGTGATCTCACCGGTGATGGCCCGCGCGCCGGGCTGCGGCGGGCCGGGATGGTCCGGCCACGTTCGGATGCGGGCGCGGGCGCAGGCCCGGCGGGCCGGATTGAAGGACGTTCGCCGACGGCGGCCGGGGCCGCGACCGCGGGGCCGCGTGGACGTGAACGGTCCGGGGGCGCGGCATCGCTGCCGCGCCCCCGGACCGTCCGGATGCTGCTGGGCTCAGCTGCCCCGTGCGTTCAGGGAGGCCAGGTACGCGTTGTACGCCTCGAGTTCCTTGTCGCCGTCCCGGTCCGCGGCGCGGTCCTTGCGGCGGGCCTGGCGCTGCTCGGAGCTGTACCACTGGAAGAGCAGAGCGAGCAGCACCAGGACCGAGGGGATCTCGCTGAACGCCCAGGCGATGCCGCCGGCCGCGTTCTGGTCGGTCAGGGCGTCGATGCCGAGCGAGGCGGGCGGGTTCTTGAAGGTGTCGACCATGGGCGTGGTCGCCATCATCAGCGCGATGCCGAAGAACGCGTGGAACGGCATGCCCGCGAACAGCTCCAGCATCCGCATGAGGTGACCCGGCCGGTTCGGACCCGGGTCGACGCCCATGATCGGCCAGAAGAACACCAGGCCCACCGCGAGGAAGTGCACCATCATCGCGATGTGCCCGGTCCTCGAGCCCATCAGGAAGTCGAAGAGCGGCGTGAAGTACAGGGCGTACAGGCTCGCGACGAACATCGGGATGGTGAAGGCGGGGTGCGTGACGACCCGCAGGTACCGGCTGTGCAGCAGGGCCAGCAGCAGCTCACGCGGCCCCTTGCGGCCTCTCCCGGCCACCGGCAGCGCGCGCAGCGCCAGCGTGATCGGGCCGCCGAGCAGGATCAGGATCGGCGACAGCATGCTGATGATCATGTGCTGGACCATGTGCACGCTGAACATGACCATGCCGTAGTCGTTCAGCTTGGTGCACATCACCAGGGCCACGGTCAGCACACCGATGACGTACGCCACCGTCCGGCCCACCGGCCAGGCGTCGCCGCGCCGCCGCAGTCGCACCACACCCCAGCCGTACAGGCCGAGCCCCAGCAGGCAGGCGACGAGGAAGAACGGGTCCGCGGACCATTCGAGACCGCGTCCCAGCGTGAACGGCGGCAGATCCGTCATCATGCCGTGCCCGCTGTGATCCATCCGCCGGCTCCTGATTCATGGGGATTGTGCGCTGTCTGTCCACAGCTGTCTGTCCGCACCCAGAGTAGAGCCGCCCCCGGCCGCGTCTGCGACCGGGGGCGGTGGGGAGGTGCGGCGTGTTCTACAGCACGCACTCCGCCTCGGCGTACCGCTCCGCGGGGACCGTCTTGAGGGTCGCCACCGCCTCGGCCAGGGACACCATCACGATGTCCGTGCCGTGCAGCGCCGTCATCCGGCCGAACTCCCCGCGGTGCACCGCCTCCACGGCGTGCCAGCCGAACCGGGTGGCCAGCACCCGGTCGTACGCCGTCGGCGTGCCGCCGCGCTGGACGTGCCCGAGGATCACCGGCCGGGCCTCCTTGCCGAGCCGCTGCTCCAGTTCGAGGGAGAGCTGCCGGGCGACGCCGGCGAACCGCTCGTGGCCGTAGACGTCCTTGCCGCCCTCGTCGAAGTCCATGGTGCCCGCCCTGGGCTTGGCGCCCTCCGCGGCCACGACGATCGCGAACCGTTTGCCCGCCGCGAACCGCTCGCCGACCTTCGCCGTCAACTCCTCGATGTCGAAGGGGCGTTCGGGGACGACGATGGCGTGGGCGCCGGCCGCCATGCCGGAGTGGAGCGCGATCCAGCCGGTGTGACGGCCCATGACCTCCACGATCAGCACCCGCTGGTGGGACTCGGCGGTGGTCTTCAGCCGGTCCAGGGCCTCGGTGGCGACGGTCACGGCGGTGTCGAAGCCGAAGGTGACGTCCGTGACCGCGATGTCGTTGTCGATGGTCTTGGGCACACCGACGATCGGCAGGCCGTTGTCCGACAGCAGCCGGGCCGCCTTGAGCGTGCCTTCGCCGCCGATCGGGATGATCGCGTCGAGCCCCAGCTCCTCGACATGGCCCTTGGCCCGCTGCACGCCGTCCCGCAGGTGCTCGGGACGGACCCGGGAGGAGCCGAGGATGGTCCCGCCGCGGGCGAGGATGCCGCTCACCGCGTCGAGGTCGAGCTTGAGGTAGTCGCACTCCAGGAGGCCCTTCCAGCCGTCGCGGAAGCCGATGACCTCGTCGCCGTGGTCGACGACGGCACGGTGCACGACGGACCGGATGACGGCGTTCAGGCCGGGACAGTCGCCGCCGGAGGTGAGGACGCCAATGCGCATAGCCCGAATAACCTTCTCAACGTGGGCGCGGGGACCGGACCACGTTGTCCAGTCGGTCCCCGCCACCCTAGCGGCACCGGACGGTGGGGCCGAACCGTGCGTCCGCCTGCTGGACCGGCCTGCTCACCTGTGCGGACACCCTGTCAGACGGGCTCCCGCCGAGGCCGTCCACGCGGGCCGCCGCGCGGCTGGTCCTGCGCGGCTGGTCCTACGCGGGCTGCTGCGCAGCCGCGATGCGCTCGTTGCGCAGCGCCTCGTACCAGTGGTCGTCGATCGGCGGCAGCGCGTTGACGTCGAGGGCCAGCTTCAGCATCAGGTCCGCGATCAGCGGGTTGCGGGCCAGCACCGGCCCGTGCATGTACGTGCCGAAGACGGTTTCGTTGTACGCGCCCTCCGTGCCGTCGCCCGTGCCGTTGCCCCGGCCCAGGCGGACCTGGGCGAACGGGCGGGCGGTGGGGCCGAGGTGGGTGACGCCCTGGTGGTTCTCGAACCCGGTCAGCTGGGGCAGGCCGAGCCGCGGGTCGACGTCGCCCAGCACGTCGCCGACGCACCGCTCGCCCTCACCGCGCACCGACACGACGTCGAGCAGGCCGAGCCCCGGCTCGCGCTGTCCGAGGTCGTTGACGAACTCGTGGCCGAGGATCTGGTATCCGGCGCAGACGGAGAAGACGATCGCGCCGTTCTCCACAGCCTTGTGCAGACCGCCGTCGCGGCGCAGCCGCTCCGCCGCCAGCCGCTGCGGCCGGTCCTCGCCGCCGCCGATGAGGTAGATGTCGCCGGAGGTCGGGATCGGCTGGTCGCTGCGCACGTCGAGACGGGCCACGTCCAGGCCGCGCTGGCGGGCCCGGCGCTCCACCACGAGGACGTTGCCCTGGTCGCCGTAGGTGCTCAGCAGGTCCGGGTAGATCCACACCAGCCGCAGTTGGTTGTCACTCATGAAGTGGTCGTCCTTTGTGGTCAGTTGCCGACGCGGCGGCGCAGGTCCTGGAACGCGGTGTAGTTGGCGATGACCTCGATCCGGCCGGGCGGGGCCTGCTGCACGGCCTGGTCCAGGCTGTCGCATACCTGGAACTGCTGGCCCGCGACCTCCAGGCGCACCGCGAGGTCCAGCTTCCGGTCCCCGAGCACGAAGAGCGGGTGACCGGTCAGGCGCGTGTAGTCGACGTCCCACAGCCAGGAGGTGTCGGTGCCGTCGGCGCTGCGCGCGTTGACCGACAGGACGACCGGGGCGGGCGGCGGGTCGATCAGCGAGAACGTCTCCAGCCAGCCGGCCGGGTTCTTCGCCAGCAGCAGGCGCAGGTCGCGGCCCTGGAACTGCACGACGTCGTAGCGGCCGGCGACCGCCTGCACCTGGTACATCCGCTCCAGGGCGACCTGCGGCGGCACCCCGAAGACGGCGGCGACGGCCGCGGAGGAGGCGGCGTTGGCCTTGTTGGCGCGGCCCGGCAGCTGAAGGTGGATCGGCCAGGCGGAGCCGTGCGGGTCGAGGACGTGGTCGCCGGACAGGGCCCAGCTGGGGGTGGGCCGGCGGAAGCCGCACTCGCCGCAGTACCAGTCGTCGCCCGGGCGCTGCATCACTCCGCCGCAGGAGGGGCAGGACCAGGCGTCGTCCTTCCACATCTGCCCGGCGGCCACCCAGATCACGTTGGGGGACGAGGACGCGGCCCACACCACCAGCGGGTCGTCGCAGTTGGCGACGAGCACGGCCTTGGACCCGGTGAGCGCCTCGCGCCAGTTCTCGGCGAGCATCCGGGTCTCGCCGGCCCGGTCGAGCTGGTCGCGGGAGAGGTTGAGCAGCGCGATGCACTTGGGGTCGGTGTCCCGGGCCACGCCCGCGAGGTACTTCTCGTCGACCTCTATCACGCCGAACTTCGCGTCCGAGCCGCCGGCGAGCGCGGAGGTGATGCCCGCGGGCATGTTCGCGCCGAGCGCGTTGGAGACGACCGGGCCCGCGGCCCGCAGGGCCTCGGCGATGAGCCGGGTGGTTGTGGTCTTGCCGTTGGTCGCCGAGACCAGGATCACGTCCAGGTGCTGGGCGAGCCGGGCGAGCAGATCGGGGTCGAGCTTGAGGGCCACCCGACCGCCGATCACCGAACCGCTGCCGCGTCCCGCGGCACGCGATGCCGCAGCGACCGCCTTGCCCGCGGTCACGGCCAGCTTGGCCCGCGGCGTGAGCGGGTCCGAGTTGCCTGCCATCAGTTCTCGATCCTCCTTGCGTACGCGCCGCGCCCTGAGCCATCCGGCAACGTGGTGTGGACCTCAGCCTATCGAGATCCGTTGACGCTCCCGAATCCCGGCCCATGCCGGCGCGACAGGCAGGGGCAGATGGAACCGTACCCTTGCCGCCATGCGACACGGCTCGATCCCGGGCGCCCGCGGGCGCGTCCGGCCCCTTTCCCTGCTCGGCAGCCCCGTTCTGCACGCCCCCTGCGAGGAGGTCACCGACTTCGGTCCCGAACTGTTCCGGGTGGTGGAGGACTTGTTCGCGACGATGTACGCGGCGTGCGGCGTGGGCCTCGCCGCGAACCAGATCGGACTGCCGCTGCGCGTCTTCGTGTACGACTGTCCGGACGACGAGGACGTGCGCCATCTCGGCCACGTGGTCAACCCGCGGCTGGTGGAGGCGGACGGCGTGGTGATCCGCGGGCCGGAGGGCTGTCTGTCGCTGCCGGGCCTGGAGGCGGGGACGGAGCGCTACGACCACGCGGTCGTCGAGGGCTTCACGGTGACCGGGCAGCCGGTCACCGTGCACGGGACGGGATTCTTCGCGCGCTGCCTCCAGCACGAGTGCGACCATCTCGACGGCCGGGTGTACGCCGACCGCCTCTCGGGATGGCGGCGCGGCCGGCTGCTGAGGCGGGCCGCGCGGGCACCGTGGGGGCGGTGAGCCTTCGTACGGCCGCGGGCCTTCGGCGGCCGTGCGCACGGTGATGCGCGCCGCGCCGGCGCCCGCGGCTCAGAACCCGGGGCCGCCCACCTTGTCGCCCACCGCCGCCAGCCGTCCCCACAGCAGGTCCGCCAGGCTGCGTACCAGTTCCGCCCGCGAGCAGGGCCGCTCGCCCAGCCACCAGTCGCCGGCCGCGTGCATCATGCCGACGATGCCGTGGCCCCACACACGGGCCAGTTGCTGCCCGGCCGGCCCCAGGTCGAGCCGCTCCTCGATGACCCGGGCCAGCTCCTCACCCATGCGGCGCAGCAGCGGGGCGGAGTGCTTGCCGACGTCGAAGCCCTGGTCGGTGCCCTGGCCGCCCTCCGCCGGGTGCATCAGGAAGCGGTAGACCTGCGGGCGGGCCTCGATGGCCGCGAGGTAGGTGTCCAGCGTCGACTCCACGCGCTCCCGCCGGTCGGCGGGTGCGTCCAGCGCGGCCCGCAGGGAGTCGAGCAGGGCGTCGGTGTGCCGCTGGGCGAGGGCGGCGTACAGCCCTCCCTTGTCGCCGAAGTGGCGGTAGAGGATCGGCTTGGTGATGCCGGCCTCGGCGGCGATGGCGTTCATCGACGCGTGCGGGCCGTCGCGCAGCACCACCCGGTCGGCGGCCTCCAGCAGCTCGCGCCGTCGGCGGTCGGCGGACCGCTGCTGATCGGTCCGCTGCGTGGTGTCCATGAGATCTCCCCACCCGTACTGGTTCGGTGACGCCTGCGCAAAGTAACACTGACGGGGCCGGATACCTCGAACGGGCTGCCGAGGAATGATCGGGAGTTGACTTTTTCTACCAGCAGGTAACATAGTACGGTTACCGCAAGTAACACGCAGGTGCGCCGCTGGAGGGGACATGGCCGAGTTCACCATGGAGCTCAACGACGAACAGAAGGAGGTCCGGGACTGGCTGCACGGCTTCGCGGCCGATGTGATCCGCCCCGCCGCCGCCGAATGGGACGAGCGCGAGGAGACCCCCTGGCCGGTCATCCAGGAGGCCGCCAAGGTCGGCATCTACTCCCTCGACTTCTACGCCCAGCAGTACTTCGACGCCACCGGCCTCGGCATCCCGATGGCCATGGAGGAGCTGTTCTGGGGCGACGCCGGAATCGCCCTGTCCATCGTCGGCACCGGCCTCGCCGCCGTGGGCGTCCTCGCCAACGGCACCGAGGAGCAGATCGGGACGTGGATCCCGCAGATGTACGGCGACCCGAGCGACGTGAAGGTCGCCGCCTTCTGCTCCTCCGAGCCCGACGCCGGCTCCGACGTGGCCTCGATGCGCACCCGCGCGGTGTACGACGAGGCCAAGGACGAGTGGGTGATCAACGGCACCAAGACCTGGGCGACCAACGGTGGCATCGCCAACGTGCACGTGGTCGTCGCCTCCGTCGACCCCGAACTCGGCTCCAAGGGCCACGCCTCCTTCATCGTCCCGCCCGGCACACCGGGACTGACACAGGGCCAGAAGTTCAAGAAGCACGGCATCCGCGCCTCGCACACCGCCGAGGTGGTCCTGGACGGCGTACGCGTCCCCGGGTCCTGCCTGCTCGGCGGCAAGGAGAAGCTGGACGAGCGGCTCGCCCGCGCCCGGGAGAAGGCCCGCAAGGGCGGTGAGAGGGTGAAGAACGCGGCGATGGCCACGTTCGAGGCGTCCCGCCCCGCCGTCGGTGCCATGGCGGTCGGCACCGCCCGGGCCGCCTACGAGGTCGCCCTCGACTACGCCAGGACGCGGGAGCAGTTCGGCCGGCCGATCATCGACAACCAGGGCGTCGCATTCCAGCTCGCCGACATGCGCACGCAGATCGACGCCGCGCGGCTGCTGGTCTGGCGGGCCTCGTGGATGGCGGTCAACGGCAGGCCCTTCGAGGCCGCCGAGGGCTCGATGTCCAAGCTGTTCGCCAGCGAGACCGCGAAGAAGGTCACGGCCCGGGCCATCCAGATCCTCGGCGGCAACGGTTACACCCGGGAGTACCCGGTGGAGCGGATGCACCGCGACGCGGCCATTTACACCATCTTCGAAGGGACCAGCGAGATCCAGCGGCTGGTGATCGCCCGCACGATCTCGGGCGTGCCCGTCCGCTAACGGTGCCGCAGCGGCGTCAGTTGCTCGATGTCGTAGCGCTTCCTGAGTGCCTCGATCGCCGCGTGGTCCGGCGGGCCCCCGGTCCCCAGGATCTCCAGCAGCTCCTCGAAGTACCGCTCGTGATCCGGCGGCGGAGACGCCTGGAAGAACATCTTCGCCGGGGTGTCGGTGGGGTTGGCGAAGGCGTGCGGGCAGCCCGGCGGGACGACGATGACCGTGCCCGGGGTCGCCCGCACCACGCGGTTGCCGGAGCGGGACTCCCACCGCTGCCAGTGGTCGGGGGTCCGGATCCGCGGCTCGAAGGCGAGGACGTCCAGCTCGCCCTCGAGCACGTAGAACAACTCCTCGCTGCGTGTGTGCACATGGGCGCCGACGTCGAAGCCCGGCGGGACCTCCACCTCGAAGGTGGATGCCGTCCGCGAGTGTGAGCCGGTCACCTTGAACGTCACGCGCTGGGCCGGCGCCTCGACGACGCGGCCCTGGCCCGGCGGTACGAGCAGCCCTTCCGTGGTCATCGCGGGATCACCACGCCACCGGCAGGGCCTCGGGCCCGCGGATCAACGCGCCCTTCTTGAAGGGCACTCGCTCCGGAGGCACCGCGAGCCGCAGATTCGGCACCCGGTCCAGCAGGGCGTCGACCAGCAGCTCCGACTCCAGCCGGGCCAGCCCGCCGCCCGGGCAGGAGTGCGGGCCGAAACCGAACGCCACGTGCGGGTTCGGACTGCGCGAGAGGTCGATCGTCCCGGGGTCGGCGAAGACGTCCGGGTCGCGGTTGGCGGCCAGGTACGACACGTAGACCGCGTCGCCCTCCCGGATCCGCACCCCCTTGATCTCCACGTCCTCCAGGGCGATCCGGGACAGTCCGACCGCGTTGCGATGCGGGATGTGGCGCAGCAGTTCGTCGATGGCCCGCGGCCGGATCCGCCGGTCCGCGCGCAGCCGGTCGGCCAGCTCGGGGCGGGTCAGCAGGGTGCAGAACATCTGCCCGCTGCTGCTGGTGACCGCCTCGCAGCCGATCTGGAGCAGAACCGCGAGTCCCACCGCCTCCTCCAGGGTGATCTCACGGCGTGCCACCGCGGCCCCGAGCAGCGAGGCGATGTCCTCCCCGGCGCTGTCCGCGCGGGCGTCGAGGAGCTCGGCGAAGTACGTGCCCATCTCCTCCCTGGCCTGCTCGCTGACGGCGGCGTCGTGCGCGGAGGACAGGATCATCCGGGTCCAGGCGTGCATACCCTGCCGGTCCGCGACCGGCACACCCATCAGCTCGCAGATCACCGCGATCGGGAACGGGCCGAGCACCTCGGCGGTCAGGTCGGCGGGCGGCCCGTTCGCGAGCAGGTCGTCGACCAGTTCGTCCAGCATCCGGCGGGCGCTGTCCCGCACCCGCTCGACACCGCGCGCGGTGAGGGCGGGGACGACCGAGCGGCGCAGCCGGGTGTGGTCGGGCGGGTCCAGGGAGCCGACCGCGCCGCGGGCCGGGACGAAGTGCGGGGCCAGCCGGGTGACCTGCCGGTCGATGACCGCCTCGCGGCTGAACCGGGGGTCGTCGGTGACCGCCCGCACGTCGTCCATGCGGGTCACCAGCCACGCCCAGCCCTCGCCGTTGGGCAGTTCGATGCGGGTGACCGGGCCCTCCTCCATCAGCTCGGAGAGCACCGGGTCGAAGGCCACGCCCGGCAGGTCGAGCGCCGGCCAGTGCCGGACCGGCGGCACCGTCCCGGTGCGCGCCTGCTCGACGAGCATCTCCTCGGTCATGCCCCGCCCCCGGTCTGCCAGCAGCCGAGCGACATCTCGGCGGTGATGCCGGGACCGAACCCGGCGAGCAGTCCGCGCGCCCGGTCATTGGGGCTGCCCTCGTCGAACAGCCGGCGCAGCGCGTCCAGGACGACGGCGCTCGCGATGTTGCCGTACTCGGTGAGCGTGGCCCGGCTGAACCGGAACGCGTGCGGCTCGACCTTCAGGAACTTGCTGAGGTCGTCCAGGATGCGCGGGCCGCCCGCGTGGATGACGTAGAAGTCCAGGTCGGACGCGTCCCAGCCGTGCACTCCTGCCAGCTCCTTCAAGGCCGGGGCGAGCGGCTCCATCGTGGTGGGCACCCGCTTGTCCAGCAGGAAGTGGAAGCCGGTCTCCCGGACGTCGTAGGCGATCCACTCCTCGGTCTTGGGGATCAGGTACGAGCCGTTGCGCTCCAGCCGGACGCCCGTGCCACCGGTGCCGCGGACCACGGCGGCGGCGATGCCGTCGCCGAACAGGCCGTTGGAGAGCAGGGAGCCGACGCCGAGGTCGGTGGGCTGGTAGCACAGCGAGCAGAACTCGCAGGCCACGACGAGCGCGTTGGCGTCCGGGTAGGCCGTGCAGAAGTCGTGGGCCCGGTTGATCGCCGCGCCCCCGGCCGCACAGCCGAGCTGGGCTATGGGTATCTGACGGGTGGTCGAGTCGAACTCCATCGTGTTGATCAGCCACGCGGTGAGCGAGGGCATCATGAAGCCCGTGCACGAGACGTAGATGATGACATCGATGTCCCTGGCCAGGAGCTCGGCGTCGTCGAGCGCGCGCTGGACGACGGCGGGGACCCGGGCCTTCGCCTCCTGCTCGTAGAGCTTGTTGCGCTCCTCGAAGCCGGGGTGCTTGAGGGTCTCCTCGATGGGCTGCACGATGTGCCGGGTCTGCACACCGGTGTTCTCAATCAGCCGGAGGGCCAGCGGGAGTTGCGGGTGGTCCGCGTGGCGGGAGCGCGCGAGCTCCAGCGTCTCCTCCATCGTGATCACGTGCTCTGGAACGGACACCGAGGGTCTGCACAAAGTCGCCATGAGCCGTGCCTGCTTTCGCCTTCCGGAAGGCCGGTTGCCCCCCGGTCAGAGGGTGGTGCACCCAGAAAGGTGGTCCATCCACGATCGCCCAGGAGAGCGACGATCTGCTCGCGGAACTACTCCAATCCGGCGACGGCGGACAAGGCCCGCCGGGCTCGCGCAGCTTGGCCCTGGAGGGTGGGAAGCCCGGTCTCGCAGGCGGAGAACGCCTGCTCACAGCCATGATGGCCGAAGGTCGCCAGCGGCTGCCGGCCCGCGCCACCCGCCCCCCACCACACGAAGATCCGGACCGCGCCTCCTGGGCCGCCGAGGGCGAGCGTCGGTATCCGCCTTCCGGGGCACAGTGCCGACCGGCGCGGGGGCAGCCACCGCCCATGTCGTCCCGGCGCCGCGGGCGACACGCACGCACGTGGCCGGGCTCCGTGTCTCGGGGTGCGGCGGGGCAGGGGAGGGCGTGGCGGCGCGCCGAAGCACCCGCCGGGCCACGGCAGCCGACGGCCCCGTGCAGCGGCGACCCCCTCGGGTCCCCTCGGCCCGGTCCGCCGGTCAGCCGGAGACGGTTCCGCTGCTGTGGGCGATGCAGGCCACGTCGATGCGGTCGGCCAGCTTGGCCAGCTCGATGGTCAGCGCGGCCACCGTGTCCTCGTCGAGCCCCTCCTGCCCGGCCTCCACCAGACGCAGCCACCGCCCGCCGACCGTGCGCAGCAGCTTGCTCACGTCGGCCGCGGCCACCTGCAAGGTACCGCGGTCGTCGACGATCAGAGGCAGAGTCACTTCGCGGTTCACAAAGGGGATCGTAGCCGCGGAAGCCTCATGCCCCGTGCCACACGGTGGTGATGTTGCAGAACTCGCGGATTCCGTGCCCGGACAGCTCACGTCCGTACCCCGACCGCTTCACTCCGCCGAACGGGAACGCCGGGTGCGAGGCGGTCATCCCGTTGACGTACACCCCGCCCGCCTCCAGGTCCCGCACGAACCGGTCCACCTCGCTCTCGTCCTCGGTCCAGACGTTGGAACTCAGGCCGAAGAGGGAGTCGTTGGCGATGAGCACCGCCTCGTCGAGGTCGGTCGCGCGGTACAGCGTGGCCACCGGACCGAACGCCTCCTCGCGGTGGATGCGCATCTCGCGGATGATGCCGGCCAGCACGGTCGGCGGGTAGTACCAGCCGGGGCCGTCGGGTCGTTCGCCACCGCACAGCACAGTGGCCCCGCCGCGCCGGGCGTCGTCGACGAGCTCCTCCAGATCCGCCCGGCCCCGCTCGCTGGACAGCGGCCCGATCTCGGTGTCCTCCTGCATCGGGTCGCCGATCCTCAGCGCCCTCATGCCGGCCACGAAACGCTCGGCGAAGGCGTCGTAGACGTCCGTGTGCACGATGAACCGCTTGGCGGCGATGCAGGACTGGCCGTTGTTCTGCACACGCGCGGTCACCGCGACCTCGGCGGCCCGGTCGATGTCGGCGGACGGCATCACGATGAACGGGTCGCTGCCGCCCAGCTCCAGCACCGTCTTCTTGATCATCTCCCCGGCGGTGGACGCCACCGCCCGCCCGGCCGGCTCGCTGCCGGTCAGGGTGGCCGCCTTCACGCGCTCGTCGCGCAGGATGTCGTCGACCGCTCCGGACCCGATGAGCAGGGTCTGGAAGCAGCCCTCGGCGAAGCCCGCCCGGTGGAACAGGTCCTCCAGGTACAGGGCCGTCTGCGGCACGTTGGAGGCGTGCTTGAGCAGGCCGACGTTGCCGGCCATCAGCGCGGGCGCGGCGAAGCGGACGACCTGCCACAGGGGGAAGTTCCAGGGCATGACGGCCAGCACCGGGCCGAGCGGCCGGTAGCGGACCAGGGCGCGGGAGGCCCCGGAGTCCTTCACGTCGGACTCTGCGGGCCGCTCGTCGGCGAGCAGCTCCTCGGCGTGCTCGGCGTACCAGCGCATGGCCTTGGCGCACTTCGCGGCCTCCGCGCGGGCCTGCTTGACCGGCTTGCCCATCTCCGTGGTCATGACACGAGCGATCTCCTCCTGATCCTCGTCGAGGAGAGCGGCGGCCCTGTTCATCAGGCGGGCCCGCTCCGCGAAGGCCGTCGTCCGGTACGTACGGAACGTGGCCTGCGCGAGCTGGAGCCGGCGCTCGATCTCCTCCTCGCCCATGGCCTCGTACGTCTTGAGCGTCTCGCCGTTGGCCGGATTCACCGTGGCGATGGACATGGCTGACCTCCCCTGGGAGCGGGCTGTGCTTCGACCTTCCCGCGCCGCGGTGCCGAACGCAACGCGTGAGGTCCTCGTCAGAGCGAGTGCTCGGCCAGGCGGTCGAGAAACGCGGTCTGGGCCGTGACGATCACCTCGCGGGCCCGGTCCAGACCGAGCCAGGCCACGCGGTCCAGCTCGGGGAACTCCTGGGTGCGCCCGGACCGCGGCGGCCATTCCATGAGGAACGTGCCGGGGACGACCGTCGCCGGGTCGAGGTCGCCCTCGACGGCCCAGGCCGTGACGGTCTTGCCGTTCGTCTGCCGGACCTCGCCCAGCGGCACGGCCTCCCCGTCCGGCGGCGGCAGCCCGAGCTCCTCCTGGAACTCGCGGCGGGCCGCCTCCCACGCGGGTTCCTCCGGGTCGTACTCGCCCTTCGGCACCGTCCACGCACCCGCGTCCCGCCGGGCGAAGAAGGGGCCGCCCATGTGTCCGAGGAGTACCTCCAGGCCGTCGCCGGAGCGCCGGAACAGCAGCAGACCGGCACTGCGCCGTCCCCGCCGGGGGCTCATGGCGCGATCTCCGGGTGCGCGGCCAGCAGTGTCGTGACGGTGTCGGCGTCCTCGGGGCGCTTGTCCTCGCGGTAGCGCACCACCCGGGCGAAGCGGAGGGTCACGCCCGTGGGGTAGCGGGGGGACCGTTGCAGACCGTCGTAGGCGATCTCGACGACGAGTTCGGGGCGTACGGTCACCACCCAGCCGTCGTCCTCGACGGCGAGCCGGCGCAGCCGCTCGGTCTGCCAGGCCAGCATCGCGTCCGTCATGCCCTTGAACGTCTTGCCCAGCATCGCGAAGCCGCCGTCGGCGGTGCGTGCGCCCAGGTGCAGGTTGGACAGTTTGCCGGTGCGGCGTCCGTGACCCCACTCGGCGGCCAGGACCACCAAGTCCAGGGTGTGAACGGGCTTCACCTTGAGCCAGGACGCGCCTCGCCGGCCCGCGCTGTATGCGGCGTCGAGGGCCTTGACGACCACACCCTCGTGGCCGCGCCGCAGCGTCTCGGCCAGAAACCGTTCGGCCTCGCCCACGTCGTCCGGTCCCGACACCAGGGTGCGCCTGACCCGCATCGGCTCCGGTACCAGACGGGCCAGTTCGGCGTGGCGCTCGGTCAGCGGCAGATCGAGCAGATCGCGGTCGCCGACCGACAGCGCGTCGAAGAAGACGGGGGACACGGGGACCGCCTCGGCGGCGGTGGCCACGTCGACGCGCGAGCCCACGCGCCCGGCGGTCTCCTGGAACGAGCGCGGCCGCCCGTCCGCCCCGAAGGAGATGACCTCGCCGTCCAGGATGAACCGCTCGCCGCGCAACTCCCGTGCGACCGCCGTCAGTTCCGGAAGCCGGTCGGTGATGTCGTCCAGGGTGCGGGTGTGCACCCGTACGGTGTCGCCGTCCCGGTGGACCTGGACCCGGATGCCGTCGAGTTTCTCCTCGACGGCGCACGCGCCGAGCTTCTCGACGGCCTCGGCCACCGAGGAGGCGCTGTGCGCCAGCATCGGCAGGACCGGGCGGCCGACGGTGAGCCGGAAGCGCTCCAGCGCCGGCGGGCCGTCCGCGAGCAGGGCCTGCGCCACCGTCTGCAACGATCCCGCCAGCATCACCGCCCGCCGCACGTCCGCCGGCGGCGCGCCCGTCGCCCCGGCCAGCGCCTCGACGGCGATGGCGTCCAGCGCGCCCTGCCGGACCTCCCCGGTGAGCAGTCCCAGCAGGAACCGCTGCTCGTCCTCGGTCGCCGCGCCCATCAACTCGCCGACGATCCGGGAGCGTTCCGCCTGCGACCCGGGGCCGGAGACCTTGCCGAGCTCGCTCAGCCGGGCATCCACCTCGCGCACGGTGAGAGACGCCTCGGCGGCCGGAGCGACCCGGCGGCCGAGCACCTTCCAGCCCACCCCGAGCCGCCCCTGCGGCAGCCGGCCCGCCAGATACGGAATGACGACCGGCACGTCCTCCGCCCGCGCCTCCCGGAACAGCTCCGCGAGCAGAGCGGTCTTCCGGGACCGCGCCGAGGCAGCAGCAACCTCCCGCGACACCTGAGCCAACCGGGCGAGCAACATGCAGCCATGGTGCAACGCCGGGCGCCGCTCTACACCTGGGCGCCGCCGTGCGCTGGGCGGCGGCCGGTGCGCGGGTGTCGCCCTGTACATGGTCGGCGGCCTACATCCGGGCACCGCTGTGCACCCGGGCACCGCTGTGCACCCGGGCACCGCCGTGCAAGTGGGCACCGCCGTGCAAGTGGGCGTGGCCCGGTACGTGGGCGCGGGCCCGCACGAGGGCGTGGCCGTGCCCACGGGCACCGGACTGTAGGCGGGCGCCGCCGTGCACTGGGCGCAGCCGTGTACGCGGGCGCGGCCCCACACTCGGGCGCGGCCCGACGTGGGCGTTGCCGTGTACGTGGGCGTCGTCCTGTACGCGGGTGTCGCCGTGTACGCGGGTGAACGGACCTGCATCCGGGAGTGGCCGGGCATGTGGGCGTCGTCCTGTACGCGGGTGTCGCCGTGTGCGCGGGTGAACGGACCTGCATCCGGGAGTGGCCGGGCATGTGGGCGTCGTCCTGTATGCGGGTGTCGCCGTGTGCGCGGGTGAACGGACCTGCATCCGGGAGTGGCCGGGCATGTGGGCGTCGTCCTGTACGCGGGTGTCGCCGTGTGCGCGGGCGAACGGACCTGCATCCGGGAGTGGCCGGGCATGTGGGCGTCGTCCTGTACGCGGGTGTCGCCGTGTGCGCGGGCGCGTACCTGTATCCGGGAGTGGCCGGGCATGTGGCCGTTGCCGTCGCCCTGCGCTGCGCCTGGGCGCTCCCTGCGCTGGGGCGCTGCCCTGCATGCGGGCGGCGGTCTACTCCCGGGCGCCGCCCTGCACTCGGACGCCGGTCCGCGCGTGGGTACGGTCCTGCGCCCGGGCGCCGCCGTGCACCCGGGCGCCACCCTCTGCACCTGGACGCTGCCCTGCACCCGGGAGTCGCCCTGCACCTGGGCGCTGCCCTGCACCCGGGAGTCGCCCTGCACCTGGGCGCTGCCCTGCACCCGGGCGCCACCCTCTGCACCTGGGCGCTGCCGTGCACCCGGGCGCCACCCTCTGCACCTGGGCGCTGCCCTGCACCCGGGAGTCGCCCTGCACCCGGGCGCTGCCTGTGCTCGGCGCTGCCTGCACGCGGGCGGCGCTCTACTCCTGGGCGCTCCTCTGCACTCGGGCGGCGGTCTACTCCTGGGTGCTGCCCTGCACTCGGGCGCGGGCCGCCGCCCTACACCGGGGCGGCGCTCCCCGTCGCCACGGCCGCGTCGAGGTCTGCGAACAGCAGTTCGCCATTGATCGCCGCGCCGGCGCGGTAGCCGCGGCTGGCGGCGTTGATGACCTGCTCGGCGAAGCCACTGGCGTTGCCGGCCGCCCACAGGCCGGGGACGGTGGTCAGGCCGCGCTCGTCGATCACCGGGAACGCGCCGAACGGCGTCTCGCGCAGCTCGGCGCCCAGTTGCTGGAGGAGATCGGTCCGCGGCAGCGCGCGTGGCGCGACGAACAGTGCCTCGCGGGCGTGCGTCGTCCCGTCCGCGAGCCGGACCCCGGTCAGACGGTCCGCCTCGACGACGACGCCGGCCACCTCGCCGGGCACCACGTGGACGCCGGCCGCGGCCAGCCTGCGCAGGTCGCCGTCGTTCAGCTCGTTCTCGCCGACCCGGTGCAGGAAGAGCGTCACGTCCTTGGACCACTGGGTCACCATCAGCGCCTGGTGGACGCTCAGCGGTGTCGTGGCGAGCACACCGAAGGCCTGGTCGCGCACCTCCCAGCCGTGGCAGTACGGGCAGTGCAGGACATCACGGCCGAAGCGTTCGGCGAGTCCCGGGACCGCCGGGAGCTCGTCCTTCAGTCCGGTGGCGACGACCATCTGCCGGGCGTGGACCGTGCGCCCTCCAGCCAGCGTCACGTCGAACTCCCCGTGGGCGTCCCGGACCGCTTCCACCGCCCGGTCCCGGACAAGTCCGACCCCGTACCGCTCGATCTCCTCGCGGCCGGCGGCGAGGAACCGCGCCGGGGACACGCCGTCCCGGGACAGGAAGCCCTGCATGTGCGCGGACGGCGCGTTGCGCGGCTCGCCCGCGTCGACGACCAGCGTGCGCCGCCGGGCCCGGCCGAGGACCAGCGCGGCGGACAGCCCCGCCGCGCCGCCTCCGACGACGACGACCTCGTACTTCTCGCTCTTCTCGGTCATGGTGACCACCTCCACCGAGAAGGTCGTCCGTCCGGTGCCGGAATGACAAATGGATTTGCCGGTTCGGCAATCGAGGCGGGAGTATCGAGGCATGAGCATCGAGGACGTTCTGGCCGACGTGGGCCCCCGGCTTCGCCGGATACGCAAGGAACGGGAGGTCACCCTCGCCGCCCTCGCGGAGGCGACCGGGATCTCCGTCAGCACCCTCTCGCGCCTGGAGTCGGGCCTGCGCAAACCCAGTCTGGAACTGCTGCTGCCGATCGCGCAGGCCCATCGGATGCCGCTGGACGAACTGGTCGGAGTCCCTCCGGTGCGCGATCCGCGGGTACGGGCCGAGCCGATCGTGCGCGGCGGCCGCACCCACTGGCCGCTGACCCGGCAGCCCGGCGGCCTCCAGGCGTTCAAGGTGCTGGAACCGCGGCGCAGGCTCGAACCGGACCCGCGGACCCACGAGGGCTACGAGTGGCTGTACGTGCTGTCCGGCAGGCTGCGGCTCGTGCTCGGCGGGCACGACGTGGTGCTCACGGCCGGGGAGGCGGCGGAGTTCGACACCCGCGTGCCGCACTGGTTCGGGTCGACGGGGGAGGGGCCGGTGGAGTTCCTGAGCCTGTTCGGGCCGCAGGGGGAGCGCATGCACGTACGGGCGCGGCCGGCGCGCAGTGGCGAGGACGGCTGAGCACGGGTGTTCCCCGATGGGCAAGCGACTGCTTAGTATGCGACCGACCCCGGTCAGACGACGCGACGACGCGGTCCCCCTGGAGGCGGCGCATGCAGGCATGGCGAGTGCACGACAACGGTGAACCGGGCGAGGTGATGCGGCTGGAGGAGACCGAGCCGCCCACCCCGGGCGAGGGCCAGATCCTGCTCAAGGTGTGTGCCGCCAACGTCAACTTCCCGGATGCGCTGCTGTGCCGTGGCCAGTACCAGGTCCGACCGCCGCTGCCCTTCACCCCGGGCGTGGAGATCTGCGGCGAGACGGAGGACGGCCGCCGGGTGATCGCCAATCCGGTGCTGCCGCACGGCGGTTTCGCCGAGTACGCCGTCGCCGGCAGCGACGCCCTGCTGCCCGCCCCCGACGCGCTGGACGACGCCGAGGCGGCCGCCCTGCACATCGGCTACCAGACGGGCTGGTTCGGCCTGCACCGCCGGGCGCGCCTGGAGGCCGGCGAGACCCTGCTCGTCCACGCCGCAGCCGGAGGGGTCGGCAGCGCGGCCGTGCAGCTCGGCAAGGCGGCCGGCGCCCGGGTCATCGGAGTCGCCGGCGGTGCCGCAAAGGCCGCCGTGGCCCGCGAGCTGGGCTGCGACGTGGTGATCGACCGGCACACCGAGGACGTCGTCGCCGCCGTGAAGGAGGCCACCGGCGGTCGGGGCGCGGACGTGGTCTACGACCCGGTCGGCGGCGCGGCCTACGCCCAGTCCGCCAAGGCCGTCGCCTTCGAGGGCCGGATCCTCGTCGTCGGTTTCGCCGGCGGCACCATCCCCAGCCCGGCGCTGAACCACGTGCTCGTCAAGAACTACTCGATCGTCGGCCTGCACTGGGGCCTGTACAACACCAAGAACCCCGGGCTGGTCCGGCACTGCCACGAGCAGCTCACCGACCTGGCCGCCCGGGGCGCGATCAAGCCGCTGGTGAGCGAGCGGGTGCCACTGGTCGGGGCCGCGGCCGCCGTCCAGCGGGTCGCCGACGGAGCCACCACCGGCCGCGTCGCCGTGGTGCCCGCCCTGAAGAACGGAGCCGCCGCATGACCGGCGCCGAGGAACTGCGCCGCCGCACCAGCGAGTTGCTGGCCGCGCACCCGCCGGCCACCACCGGCAGGCTCGACTTCCTCAGAGCCCGTTTCGACGCCGGGCTCGCCTGGGTGCACTACCCGCGGGGCCTCGGCGGGCTCGGCGCCGCCCGCTCCCTCCAGGCCGTCGTGGACGCCGAGTTGGCAGCGGCGGGCGCCCCGGACAACGACCCGCGCCGCATCGGCATCGGCCTCGGCATGGCCGCGCCGACCATCCTGCGCCACGGCACCGAGGAGCAGAAGCGGCGCTTCCTCAGGCCGCTGTGGACCGGGGAGGAGGTCTGGTGCCAGCTGTTCAGCGAACCGGGCGCCGGATCCGACCTGGCCGCCCTCGGCACCCGGGCGGTCCGTGAGGGCGACACGTGGGTGGTCGGCGGCCAGAAGGTGTGGACCTCCAGCGCCCACCTCGCCCACTGGGCCATCCTCATCGCCCGCACCGACCCCAACCTGCCCAAGCACCAGGGCATCACCTACTTCCTCTGCGACATGACCGACCCCGGGGTCGAGGTGCGGCCGCTGCGCCAGATCACCGGGGAGGCCGAGTTCAACGAGGTCTTCCTGACGGGCGTGCGCATCCCCGACTCCCACCGCCTCGGCGAGGTCGGCGACGGCTGGCGGGTCGCCCGGACCACGCTCATGAACGAGCGCGTGTCCATCGGCGGTATGCGGCTGCCCCGCGAGGGCGGCATGATCGGCCCGGTCGCGAGGACCTGGCGCGAGCGTCCGGAGCTGCGCACCCACGACCTGCACCAGCGGCTGCTCAAGCTGTGGGTGGAGGCCGAGGTCGCCCGCCTGGCCGGCGAGCGGCTGCGCCAGCAGCTGGCCGCGGGCCGGCCCGGCCCCGAGGGCTCCGGCATGAAGCTCGCCTTCGCCCGCCTCAACCAGGAGATCAGCGGCCTGGAGGTCGAACTCCGCGGAGAAGAGGGGCTGCTGTACGACGACTGGAGCATGCGCCGTCCCGAACTGGTCGACTTCACCGGCCGCGACTCCGGCTACCGCTACCTGCGCGCCAAGGGCAACAGCATCGAGGGCGGGACCAGCGAGGTCCTGCTGAACATCGTCGCCGAGCACGTCCTCGGCCTGCCCGCCGAACCGCGCACCGACAAGGACGTCGCCTGGAAGGACCTCGCCCGATGAGTACGACGAGCGCCGAATCCGACCTGCTGTACTCGGAGGAGGAAGAGGCGCTGCGCGCCGCCGTCCGGGACCTGCTCACCGACCACTGCGCCCCGGCGGACGTGATCGCGCGCGCCGAGTCGGACGCCCCGCACGACCTCGCGCTGTGGAAGACGCTCGCCGACGGCATGGGCCTGGCCGGTCTGCTGGTGCCCGAGGAACACGGCGGCCACGGCGCCACACACCGCGAAGCGGCCGTCGTCCTTGAGGAGTTGGGACGAGCGGTGGCACCCGTCCCGTACCTCACCAGCGCCGTGGTCGCCACCGAGGCACTGCTGGCCTGCACGGGCGATGCCGCCACCGGGCTGCTGTCCCATCTGGCGTCCGGTCGTGCGATCGGCGCCCTTGCGGTCGGGCTGCACACCGCGCCGGGCGCCTTCAGGACCGTACGACTGGAATCCGGTCTGCTGCATGGGGAGTTGACCGGCATCGCGGACGCGGCGGTCGCCGATGTGCTGCTCGTGCCGGCGGGGGACGGCGCTCTCCACGCCGTCGACGCGGACGACGTCACCATCACCCCGCAGCTGTCGCTGGATCTGACCCGGCCGCTCGCGACCGTCTCCTTCGACGCCGTACGGGGCCGCCGGCTGGGCGACGCCGGGCCCGCCGTGCACCGGGCACTGCGCGCCGGCGCCGGGCTGCTGGCCTCCGAACAACTCGGCCTCGCCGACTGGACGCTGGCCGAGACCGTGCGCTACCTCAAGGAGCGTACGCAGTTCAACCGGCCCGTCGGCGGATTCCAGGCGCTCAAACACCGGCTCGCCCAGCTGTGGCTGGAGGCCGCCGGACTCCGCGCCGCCGCCCGGTCCGCGGCCGACGCGCTCGCCAGGGAGGAGGACGCCGACGTGGCGGTCGCCGTCGCCCAGGCCTACGCGGCGCCCGTCGCCGTCCGCGCCGCCGAGCAGGCGCTGCAACTGCACGGCGGCATCGGCATGACCTGGGAGCATCCGGTCCACCTCTACCTGAAGCGGGCCAAGGCGGACTCGATCGCGTACGGCACCGCGGGCGCCCACCGCGAGGCGCTGGCCCGACTGGTCGGCCTCGAGGCGCCCTGACCCCCGGGCCGGGCGTCAGGGGCGCAGGCTGCCGACGATCTGCGCCGTGGCCATCAGACCCTCGTGGATGGTGGGCGCCATGCTCGTACCCGCCAGGAAGAAGCCGAGCAGGACGCAGACCAGGGCGTGCGAGAACTTCAGCGCGCAGTTGCGCACGAAGATCACCGCAAGGACCAGGAGCAGCAGCACCACAGAGATGGAAATGGCCATCGTCGTCCTCCTCCGCCACGCCCACTTCGCGGCTTTCGGCCGCAAGTGTGGCGTAGCGGGAGGTCAGCTCGTGCGCTGGACGTGTCCTCCGAACGTGTGGTTCTGCCATCGTCCCGGAACCGCGCCCCGGGTTCCGGAACGTGATGCCCGGTACGGGGCTCAGGCCTCGACGACGCGGGAGCGGATGAGGAAACGCACTCCCTCGGGCGCCTCCAGGGAGAAACCGCTGCCCCGTCCGGGCACCACGTCGACGACGAGCCGGGTGTGGCTCCACACCTCGTACTGGCTGCGCGACATCCAGAACGGAACCGGCCGGTCCACCCCCTCGACCTCCAGCTCCGCGAGCAGCACGTCCGAGCCGCCGGTACGGAACTCGCCCTCCGGGTAGCACATCGGCGCGCTTCCGTCGCAGCAGCCGCCCGACTGGGGAACATCAGCGGCCCGTGCGCCTCGCTCAGCCGCCGCACCAGGTCGGCCGCCGCGGGGGTGAGCTCCACACGCGGGATCTCCTCGTACATCGTCGCCGTCCTTCGCCGCTCCGGAAGAAGAAGCCGGACCCAGACAAGCAGCACGGAGGTTGCGACAAGGTTGCACGGCACGCGTTCCCGGGGCCTGCCGTGCGCGGTCGCGCCGCCGTGCCCCGTCGCGGCGCGCGCGTACGGGCGATCACTGAGATCCTGAGCGGGAGAAGCGCTGCCCATGACATGACCGGTGGTGGTGAGCGCGGTGTCCGAATGCGGCGACAACGGTCCCGGGCCGACGGCCGCGGGCGTGGATCCTCTGGGGGACCCGTTCCTGCGCACCCGTTTCGCCGTGCCGGTGCCGCCGACCACGTTCCTGCGCCGGCAGCGCCTGCTCGAGCATCTGGACCAGGCGCTGGCCACACCGCTGACCATGGTCAATGGCGGCGCGGGTGCGGGCAAGACGCTGCTGGTCGCCGACTGGGCCGCCCACCTGGACCGGTCGGTGGCCTGGCTCACCGCGGGCGCCACCGAGCAGGCACCCGGCGTCTTCTGGGCCTACCTGCTGGAGGCCCTGCGCGCCTGCGGGGCGCACGAGGCCCGCGACGTCGGCTGCCCGGCCGAGGCCGGCGTGGTGGACCACGGCCTGCTCGCCCGGCTCGCCGCGCAGCTGAACGGCCGCGACCGGCCCGTGATCGTCGTCCTCGACGAGTACGACCGGGTGACCGCCCCGGAGATCGCCGATCAGCTCGGTTTCGTACTGCACCACGCCGGACGGGGCATGCACCTGGTCCTCGTCACCCGCACCGAACCGACGCTGCCCCTGCACCGCTACCGCGCGGACGGCACCCTGACCGAGATCAGGGACGCGGAACTGGCCTTCACCCCCGAAGAGGCGGCGGTTCTGCTGGAGCTGCACGGGCTGCGGCTGGGCGACGACGCGGCCCGCGCGCTCGTCGAGCGCACCCGGGGCTGGGCGGCGGGCCTGCGGCTGTGCGCCCTGGCCGCGCAGCAGAGCAGCGACCCGGAGACCTACCTCAAGGAGTTCGAGGCCGGACAGAGCACGATCGCCGACTTCCTGCTGGCCGAGGTGCTCAAGAGACAGCCGGCCCCGACCCAGGACCTGCTGCTGCGGGTCAGCGTCCTGGACCGGTTCTGCCCGGACCTGGCCAACGCGCTCGCCGGGCGCCGGGACGCCGAACCCATCCTGACCGAGCTGCACCGGGCGAACGCGTTCGTGGAGCACCTCGGCCACTCCTGGTACCGCCTCCACCCGCTCTTCGCGGAGATCCTCGCGGCGCACCTGCGGGTGCGGTTCCCCAGCCTGGAGACCGAACTGCACCGCAGGGCCGCCGAGTGGCTGCGGCACACCGGGCCGCTGCCCGAGACGCTCGCCCACGGTGCCGAGGCCGGCGACTGGAGGTTCACCGCCCGCATCCTGGTGGACGACCTCGCGATCGGGCAGTTCTTCACCGGCCTGCGCTCCGGTGACCTGGGCGAGCTGTTCTCACGGATGACCCCCGAGACCACCGGCCCCGAGGCCGACCTCGTCCGCGCGGCGCGCGAGCTGTCCGACGGCGACCTCGGCCACGCCCGCCCGCACCTGGAGCACGCCCGTCGAGAGCTGGCCCGCGCCGGATCCGACAGGGTGGCGGCCCGGCTCAGTTTCGCCCTCCTGGACACCCTCGCCGCCCGGCTGACCGGTTCCCCGGGCCGGGCCGAACACGCCGCCCGCACGGCGCGGCAGCTGCAGCAGGACCTCCCCGCCGACCTCCTGGACAAGCACCCCGAACTCGCCGCCCTGCTGCAGACCCACCTGGGCGCCGCCCGCCTGTGGGCGGGACGGTTCGAGGACGCCAGGGCCGTACTGTCCGCCGCGGCCGCCGGGTCCGACGGGGCCACGGCGCTGCCCCGGGAGGAGTCCCTCAGCCAGCTCGCGCTCATCGACTACCTGACCGGCTGGCCCACGCGGGCGGAACGCAGGGTCCTGGCGGCGCTCACCGACGCGGAGCGGTTCAGCCTGGCCGAGCCGACCGGCTCCGGACTCGGCCACATGGTCCTGGCCGCGGTGGCCGTCGACCGTGACGAACTGGGGGAGGCCCAGGCCCTGCTGGACCGGGCGACGGCCCCGCAGCCGGTGCCGTGGGATCCCGTGACGGCCGCCGGTCTGGTCATCGCGCGGGCACGCCTCCAGCTGGCCCGCGGAGAGGTCCGGGCCGCCCTGGAGACCGCCGAGTCGGCCGTCCCCGCCGCCGTGGCCTCGCCCTGGGCCGAGGCCCACACCGCGCTCGTCGTCTCCGCCGCCCACCTCGCCGAGGGCCGCCCCGAGATGGCCGTGAAGGTGCTGGAGGACGGCGTGGGCCAGGACGCCGCCTGCACGGTGGCGGCCGCCCGCGCCCACCTCGCCGCGGGTGACCCGGGCACCGCCCTGGACCTGCTCGACGCTCTTCCCGCCGGGCAGCGCAGCGGTCCCGCCGTCACGGTCCGGGCCCTGCTGGTGCGTGCCGAGGCCACCGGCCGGCAGGGCGACCACACCACCGCGCGCCGGCTGGCGGCCCGCGCGCTGCTGGACGCCCGCAACGAGCGGCTGCGGCGCCCCTTCCACGAGACCGGACCGTGGTTGCGCCGTCTGCTGGACACGGACGCCTTCCCCCGGCTGCCGGCCCGCCCGGGCCTCCGGCCCGGGACCGTGCCGGAGACGGGCCGCCCGCCGGCCCTGGTCGTCGACGAGCTCAGCGGCCGTGAGCGGGACGTGCTCCAGCGGCTCGCGCTGATGATGACGACCGAGGAGATCGCCGCGGACCTGTTCGTGTCGGTCAACACGGTCAAGACCCACCTCAAGAGCGTGTACCGCAAGCTCGGCGTCAACCGGCGCAACGAAGCGGTGCACCGGGCCCGCGAACTGCACCTGCTGTGAACCGCCTGCGACGGGCCGACACCGACTACACCGGCGGGGTGTACGGGTCCATGCTCGCCGCCTCCGTGGTGGTCGGCGCCGGCACGCCGGAATCCTTCCCGCGGATGCGACTGGCGCTGTTGCTGCTGCTCACCGGTGTGGTGTTCTGGCTCGGGCACGTACACGCCCAGCTGTTCGGCGCCCGCCTGGCCCAGCGCCGCCCGGACCGCGGCACCGTCCTGCACGTGTGCCGCGACGAGTGGCCGATCGTCGAGGCGGCCCTGCCGCCGGCCCTCGCGCTGGCCGTCAGCCCGCTGTTAGGCCTGGACCTGTCGGGCAGTCTGTGGCTGGCGCTCGCCGTGGCCGTGGCCGGACAGGTGGGCTGGTCGGCGGCCGCGGCGCGCCGGGCCGGCGCCTCCTGGGGCCTGGTGGCCGGGACGGCGGCGGTCAACCTGGTGATCGGTCTGCTGATCCTCGCGTTCAAGATCGTCTTCACCCACTGACGCGGGCCCTCACCGCCCGCCGTATCACCTGCGCCGGGTGAGGCCCGGCGGCCCGGCCGGGCGGACCCTCGGACAGGGGGCGTGGTACGCCCGTCCCAGGTCACCGTGGGAGCGGCTGATGCGCTACGAGATCCGCGTCGACGGGCACATGTCGGAGACGCTGACCAAGGCATTCCCGGAGCTGGACCACGTGGTGATGTCCGGTCAGACCGTCCTGTTCGGCCCCGTGGTGGACGAGGCGCATCTGTACGGGCTGCTGGCCCGCTGCCAGTCACTGGGCCTGCGGGTCCTGGAGATGCGCCGCATCCCGGAGTGACTCCAACGGGCGCCGTGAGCTTGCCCGCCGGTCATCTGGAGCATGGTCAGCACCCGCCCCGTCTGCGATCGCGCCGCGATGTCGCCGTACCCGACGGTGGTGAACGTCGTCAGCGCGAAGTACAAGGCGTCCGTCCTGGTCAGCGGCTCGGTGAAGGAGCTCGGGTCGGAGTGGTCCAGGAGGTAGTAGGCGCCGGCGAACAGCAGCAGGAAGAGCGGAAGCGTGATCGCCAGCGCCTCCACCGCCTTCAGCCGGGGGTACGGGGAGCGAGCGATGGCCCACACCTCCCCCGCGAAGAACAGCGCGACACCGACCAGCCCCAGCCCGAGCAGGAGCGCCGTCGTGGCCGTCACCCGGCCGTCCAGAGGCAGCAGGTAGTACGCGGTCACCAGACCGGTCGTGACGAGCACCGAGCGAGCGAGCACCATGACGGCCGCCGACCGGAGCACATGCCGCTCCCGGTCCCGCCGCGGCGGGCGCCTCCCCGCGTTGTCCGGGGTGCGAGGAGCTGCCGAGTCGCTCATCCCGTGTCCCTTCGGTTCCGCTGTCCGGGAAACGCGCGCGGTCCGCATCCAGACCAACGCGGCAGCGCGGGAGACGGATCACCCCTCATGGGTGACCCGTACGCCACCGCCCCGCGGGACGCTGGCGTACGGGTCCTCACACACCGTCCCGTCGGCGGTCCGGCAGCGACCTTCAACCGATCCCCGCGAGGAGGAGCCATGACCGTGTCGCGTGGTTCGGCACCGCGTGCCGGAGCGGAGCACAGGCCCGGCGGGACGGGCCCCCACCCGGGCGGCGACCCCGCCGACGTGCTGGCGGGACTCGGCAGTTCCTGGTCCTGGCTGCTGGCCTCGGCGCTGGCGACGCTGGTGCCGGGGATCATCGTGCTTGCCTGGCCGAACGAGACCCTGCACGTCCTGGCGATCGTGATCGGGCTGTACCTGCTCGTGACCGGCGCGTTCCGCTTCGTCGCCGCCTTCTCCCGGGAGGAGCACGGCGAGCGCCTGCCGCGGCTGCTGGTCGCGGTGCTGTTCGTGCTCGCCGGGGTGCTGTGCCTGAGGCACCCGTTGCAGACCATCGCCGCGCTCTCGCTGATCGTCGGGATCGTCTGGCTGCTGTCCGGCATGCTCACCGCCTACACGGCGCTCGCCCTCAGGAGCCTGCCCCACCGCGGCATCCTCCTCGGCGCGGCGGCGCTCGCCATCGTCGCGGGCGTCGTGGTGCTGGCGCTTCCCACGCAGTCGGCCCTGGTGCTGACCCGGCTGCTCGGCCTGTGGCTCGTGCTGCTCGGCCTGGTCGAGCTGGGCGTCGCCTTCGCCTGGCGGTCGACGCTGCGCGGGGCCGCCACGGGGACCCCGACAGGGCCCGCGGTCACGGTTTGAGCCTCGTACGCCGCCGGCCGTGCCGGTCCGGGGCCGCGCGCCGCCGTCCCGCCGGCCGGCTGCGTCGACCAGCCCCCGTCGAAGCGGCTCACGCCGTGTGGCGCGCCGCCCCGCACGCGACGACCAAGGAGAATCCATGGCCCCCGCCGACGCCCCCCTCCCCCCGGCCCCGGGCGGCGCCGGGGAGCCCCGGCGCTCCCTGACCTCCGCGGAGTTCGCCGAGTACGAACGGCTCCGCCGGGCGGCCGCGGTCAAGCACCGGAGGCTGCGCCGGGCGGGCGCCACGGTCCTGCTGGTGGTGACGCTGGTGTTCGCCCCCCTGGCCGTCGTCGCGGCCTGGGTGCACGAGACGGTCGGCGACACCGACCGCTACGTCCAGACCGTCACCCCACTGGCCCACGAACCGGCCGTGCAGAACGCCGTGACCGACCGGCTGACCAAGCGAGTCGTGGACAACATCGACGTGAACGCGGTGACGGCGTCGCTGACCGACGCCCTCAGGAAGTCCGGGGCGCCGCCGCGCGTCGTGGACGGCTCCAGCGCGCTGACCGGCCCGCTGCGCAGCGCCATCACCGACGTGGTGCACCGCGTCGTCAAGCGGGTCGTCACCAGCGACGCCTTCGAAGAGGTCTGGGTGACCGCCAACCGGCGGGCGCAGACGGCCCTGATGAACGTCCTCACCGGAAACCAGACGGGCGCCGTGCGGGCCCAGGGCGACGCCGTGCAGCTGGACATCGGGGTCGTCGTCGACCAGGTCAAGAAGAGGCTGGAGGAAGCCGGCTTCAAGAAGGCGTCCGTCATCCCCGCACCCGACCGTACGATCACGCTGTTCAAGGCCGAGAAGCTGAGCAAGGCCCAGGACGCCATGCGGCTGCTCGACATCGTCGGCGTCTGGCTGCCCGTCGTCACCATCGTGCTCGCCGCGCTGACCGTGTGGACGGCTCCGTCGCACCGGTTGATGTTGCAGGTCACGGCCATCGGCGTGGGTGTGATGATGATCGTCCTGCTCATCGCCCTGGCCGTGGCCCGCCGGGTCTACCTCGGTTCCGTCCCGCCGGCCACACTGCCTCCGGACGCCGCCGCGGTCATCTACGACACCCTTGTGCGGTTCCTCCGCGACAGCGCGCGCACCCTGTTGGTCGTCGCCGTGATCACGGCGCTGGCCGCCTACCTGTACGGTCCCGGTCGCGTGGCTCGCGTGGCGCGGACGCTGTCCCGGCGCAGCACCACCGCCGCGGGTGAGGCGCTCGGTCGCGCAGGAGTGCACACCGGCACGGCCGGACGCTGGCTGGACGCGCACCGGAAGTGGACCACCGGCGTCGTCATCGCGGCCGGCGCGCTCGCCCTGGTGCTCTGGAACCGTCCCACGGCCGCGGTCGTCGCACTCGTCCTGTGCGTGGCCCTCGCCGTCCTGATCCTCCTGGCCGTGCTCGCCTCCGCCACGGGTCCCGCCGAGTCCGCGCCACCCGACCGCGCACACCCCGCGACGTCCTGAGCCCTCGACCCCCGGGGTCCGCGCGGCGGGTGTCGTCCCACGGTCACCCGCATCGGGTGAGGCGCCCGGGCCTTGCCGTACGCACGCTGACAGAGGGCAGACAGCGCAGCCGGGCCCAGGCCCGGAACGAAGAAGAGAAATGAGCACGCAGATGAACCTCGCGTACGACTACCCGCTGCTGAGCGCCTTCTGGACGATGCTGTGGTTCTTCCTGTGGATCATGTGGTTCGTCCTGCTCTTCCGGGTCGTCCTCGACATCTTCCGCGACGACGGCCTGAACGGCTGGGCCAAGGCCGGGTGGCTGGTGTTCT
This sequence comes from Streptomyces sp. NPDC001292, assembly GCF_042896465.1. NCBI lineage: Bacteria > Bacillati > Actinomycetota > Actinomycetes > Kitasatosporales > Streptomycetaceae > Streptomyces > Streptomyces sp. NPDC001292. The sequence goes on along the minus strand of NZ_JBIAXG010000019.1, from coordinate 9,283 downwards.
GCATCGTGCTGCCGTTCCTCGGCGTCCTCGTCTACGTCATCGCCCGCGGCAAGAGCATGGGCCGCCGGGAGATCGCACAGGCGCGGGAGCAGCAGGAGGCCTTCAACGCCTACATCCGGCAGACCGCGGCCGGGAGCGGGGGCGGGTCCAAGGTCGACGAACTCGCCCGGCTGTCCGACCTGCGTGCCCGCGGAGACATCACCGACGAGGAGTTCGCCCGGGCCAAGGACATGATCCTGACCGGCGGCGTCCCCGAGGGCCGCGCCACCTCCGTGACCTCCACCCCCGAGGGCCCCGACAGCTCTGTCAGCTCCACTCCCGGCCGTCGATGAGCACGCCGGACGAGACGAAACGAGGGAGAAGATGACCGCGACCCACACCGCACGGCCGCATCCGGCGAAGCAGGCATGGGCCACCGGCCTGATGGCCTTCGCCGCCGTCATGCTGATGATCGCCGGAGTGCTCGACATCTTCCGCGGGATCATGGGCATCGCCCAGGACGACGTCTTCGTCACCACGCGCAACTACGTCTTCCAGTACGACCTCACCGGCTGGGGCTGGATCCACCTCGTCCTCGGGGTGCTCGCCGTGATCATCAGCGTAGGCCTGTTCCAGACGGCGATGTGGGCGCGCGTGGCCGGTGTGACGATCGCCGGGCTGATCATCTTCGCCAACTTCCTGTCGCTGCCGTACTACCCGGTCTGGGCGGTCGTGATGATCGCGTTCTCCGGGTTCATCATCTGGGCCCTGTGCGTGCTGCGGCCCGAGGAGTCCCCGACCTCTCCCACCAGCGCCGCGCCCACCGCTCCCACCTCCACCTCCACGGGGACCACCCCGCCACGCACCCCGTGAGGGACCGCCCGGGCGGACCGGCGCGGCCCCCCGCTGCCCTTGGCGGCGGGCGCCGGCGCCGCCCGTACATCCACAGCAGGCGGGTCCCCACGCGCAGCAACCGCACCGCCGCCAGGCCGCCCGAGGACCCGGGCACCAGGACGCCCTGATCCGCCTCCCGTGCCAGGCCCGGCGCTCGGGATGCGCCGCCCGTACCGGCGGGTAGCGTGGAAAGGGCTACGTAGGAAACGGCGAAGCAGGAAAACAGAGAGACCAGGCGGGAGGGATTCTCGTGGGCGCAGCACCGGAGACCCTGCAGAAGGCCGAACTGACGGAGGAGCAGCAACGCGCCAGTGAGCGTCAGTGGTTCCTCGATGCCGACACCGGGGAGTTGAAGCCGGAGGAGAATTCCGACCGCGACGAGCAGACCGGGCCGGGCCCGGTCCGCGTGGCTCGCTGGACCTTCGATTGACCGCTCCGCCCGAGGACCGGGTCTGGGCGCGCCACCACCGGCGTACGGGAGCCGTGCTGATCGTCGGCGCGGGAGCGGTCGGCGGATTTCTCGCCGAGGAGCTCGCGCGGATCGGATTCAGCCCGCTCCGGCTGGTGGACCCCGACACGCTCGCGGTGGAGAATCTGATCCGCCACCCACTCGGTGCCCCGGCCCTGGGACAGCCCAAGGCTCTGGCACTGGCCGGGAAGATCCGTCGCGACTTCCCCTCGTGCGACGCCACCGGCCATCACGCGGACTTTCTCGAGCTGACCGAGGACCAGCAGCGGTCGCTGGTGGGTGGTGCGGACGTGGTGGTGGCGGCGACCGACTCGGCCGTGTGCCAGCGCCACGTCAACCACGTGGCCCTCGCCGTGGGCAGGCCCGCGGTCTATCCGGCGGTCTGGGTGGACCCGAGGATCCGTGACGCCGAGGTCGGCGAGATCCTGTGGGTGCTCCCCGGCAGGCGTACACCCTGCTACGAGTGCGCGGTGGCCTTCCGGCAGGGGACCGCCGACACCCAGGCGGCCCGCGGTGCCCGGGTGGACATCCAACTCGTCGCCCTGGCCACGGCCCAGGTCGTGACCGCGCTGGCACACCCCGACGACGACCGCTCGGCGATCCTCGATCCGCAGCGCACCGCCGTCTACCTCCACGGACTGACGCCCACCTCGCCGGGCGTCCGGGCCACCTTCCCCACCACGGGGCTGAGCAGCCGGAACGTCCGGGTTCCCTTCCCGTCCCGGCCCTGCGCCGCCTGCCACGGCTGGCGCCATGTGGCCTCTTCCCCCGCACCGGCCGCCGTGGGAGCGGGCGTGCGGCCCGGCGAGGACGAGGACCGGGGACGCGGCTGGCCCGTCTTCGCGGCCGTCGTGCTGTGCATCGTGGTCTTGTTCATCGTCTCGGTCGCCCACGGCAAGCACATGTAGGGCCCGGTGACACTGAGAGCGCGCTCGTCGTCCGTCACGGCCCTTCGGGGGTCTGCCCGGGACCGGGGAGCGGTTCGAGTTCGGTCACCGCGTACTCGATCCGGACGTCGTCGGCCAGTTTCAGCGCGCCCAGGAACGCGCTGTACGGCTTGATCGCCCAGCTGGACTGGGTGACGGTCGCCCAGCCGCACACCATTCCGTCCCCGTCGCTGCCCCCGTGAACGGTCACCGGGTGGCTCCGGCCCCTGATGGTGAGGTCCCCTGTGATCTCGAAGGACTCGGGAGTTCCCGTGACGCTCGTGGAGCGGAAGGCGATGACGGGGTGCTGTGCGGTGTGCAGCAGGCCCTCGCCCGCCAGCAGGCGTTTGATCTCCACCTTGTCGGCGTCGGTGAGGGGCTTGATCCCTCCCGTCCCCTCCCGGACCGTCAACGATCCCGTCTCGACCGTCACAGTCACCGACGACTTCCCGGGATCACTCGTGACGACCACCGCCTCCCCGGACCACCGGGTGGCCTCGAGCGTGAGGTCGTGCCCCGCCTTCCGTCCGAGCCCCGCGCGGCTGGTCCTGATCAGCAGACGGCCGGTCGGCGACCCGAATCCGTATGTTCCCTCATGCAGTACCACAAGCCCGACTGTAGGCGATGAACCCAAGTATTTCCGGATGAACGGGCGGCCGCGGAGAGGACCGCTTCGACCGCGGCGTCGTACACCGCCTCCTGGTCGACGCTGCTGACCGCGTCGATATGGGCGTGGGTGACCGGGTACTCGCCCCGCCGCAGCCGGGCGTAGACCCGGGTTCGCCCGGGGATTCCGACGCCCGACCCCCGACCTGGGCCTGGACGCCGACCAGTCGGACCTGGCACCCCCGGGGCCGGGAACAGCCGGTGACGTCCTGAGAGTCGATTCCCACCGTTCCCCTTCGGTCGCCCTCGAGACCGGAGGGGGCGCACGGGTGGCATCGCAGTCTTGGTGCCCTGTTCGCCCCGCAAGGCCCGGGTACTCGGTGACCGGGTAAGCCGACAGGTGCGACGGCGAGGAGCATCGGTGACCGGGAAACAGGCCGTGGAGCGGCTGGACAGCGCCGTCTACACGGTTCCGACCGACGGGCCCGAAGCGGACGGGACGCTCGCCTGGGACAGCACCACCCTCGTCCTCGCCGGCGTCCGCTGCGGCGACGTCAGCGGGCTCGGTTACACCTACGCCCCCGCGGCGACGGCGCGCGTCATCGACGACCTGCTCGCCGACGTGGTCACCGGCACCAGCGTCCTCGACGTGCCGTACCTGAACGAGACCATGCGACGCGCCGTACGCAACGCCGGTCTGCCCGGCATCGCGGCACAGGCCATCTCCGCCGTCGACATCGCCCTGTGGGACGCCAAGGCCCGTCTGCTCGGCCTCCCCCTCGTCCGGCTCATCGGCGCGGCGCGCGACGACGTGCCCGTGTACGGCAGCGGAGGCTTCACCACCTATGACGACCATCAGCAGGACCGGCAACTACGGGGCTGGGTCGAGGAGGAGGGCATCCCCCGCGTCAAGATCAAGATCGGGGAGTCCTGGGGGCAGCGCGAAAGGCGCGACCTGCGGCGGGTGGCGCAGGCCCGCGCCTGCATCGGCGAAGCGGCCGACCTGTACGTGGATGCCAACGGCGGCTACAGCGCCAAGCAAGCGGTGAGGGTGGCCGCCGCGCTCGCCGACGAGGGCGTGACGTGGTTCGAGGAACCCGTCTCCTCCGATCACCTCGACACGCTCGCCGCGATACGCGCTCGGATCACCCCTGACCTCGCGGCCGGGGAGTACGGCTACGCGCTCCCGTACTTCGCTCGCATGCTGGCCGCCGGTGCTGTCGATTGCCTCCAGGCGGACGTCACCCGATGCGGCGGTGTCACCGTCTGGCTGCGCGTCGCCGCCCTCGCCCAGGCACACGGCCTGGACATCTCCGGCCACTGCGCACCGCACGCCCACGCCCACGTCGCCGCCGCTGTCCCCAACCTGCGGCACCTGGAGTGGTTCCACGACCACGTCCGTATCGAGCGGCTCCTCTTCGACGGCGTGCTGGACCCCGCGGGAGGTGCGCTCACTGTCGGCCGTAACGGAGCGCCCGGCCTGGGACTCACCCTCAACGCCGAGCGAGCGCGCCCGTTCCGCGGGCGGTGACGGCCGCCCGTCCTGATCGTCAGCTGGTCGCCAGTACGACCGCCATCGCCAGCAGACCGATGGCGACGAGTGCGACGACGATCCAGATCACTGTGAGGGGCGCGACCGCCCATCCTTTGCTCAGTGCCTCGCGCTCCGGGGCACCGAGCCCGGACACGCCGGACTCGGCGGGAGGCGTGGCACCGGGGGCCATCGCGGTGTCCTCCGGTACGGCCAGGCCCTCCACCGGGCGGCCCTGGTCCTCGGGCGCCCCGCCGTTTTCCGGTCCCGGCCGGCGCGGCCCTTCCGGTGTCGCCCCGGGCGACGGCGGATCCCGGCGGTCGGCGTTCGGACCACCGGCCCGGTATGCATGCTTCGCGTTCATGACCTCAGTCCTTCGTCTGTGGGGGCACGCGCGTCCATGGGGGGGCACGCGGAACAGCTCCGCTATGCGGCCTTCGCCCGGGCGAGGACGTCGTCGGCGAGCGGTTTGTCCAGAGCGGCGTGGACCAGTCCGTCGGTGAACCGGGCCAGTTCGCGCTTGCTCACCAGGTGCGCGAGGTACTCGGGGGAGGTGGGCAGACCGAGCCGTTTGGCACCGTCCTGCGCCTTGCGGTCGACATAGGGCGCGAACTCCGGCCAGATCGTCTGGACGGTACGCAGGAAGATGTCGACGCCGGTGGGCCCGAGCCCTGGTATGTCCTGTAGCGCCTTCTTCGGGTCGTCTTCCTCGCGGAGCTTGCGCAGATCGCCGCCGTACCGCTCCAGCAGCAGTTCCGCGCCCTCGCCCAGCATGGTGGCGGTCCGCTCGTCGTACCGCCGGTATCCGCCCTCGCCGAGCGCGTCCACGCGCTGCTGCCACGACGCCTGCGCCATCGAGCGCGCGTTGCGCAGGCCCGCCTCGAAGAGCGCCCGTGCGGCGGCCACCGCGATGTCCGCCCTGATCCGGGCGCTGAGCAGGATGGCCAGGACGAGTGTCTGGTAGAGCGGGCCGGGGGTGTTGCGCAATCTGACCCCTGCCTGGGCCAGGTAGGTGGAACCCTGCCGGTCGAGCAGCGCCCGCACGACCGCCTTCTCGGTGCGGTCGCGGGAGTTCTTCCTGGTCGTGGTGCTCATGACGCCTCGCAACGTCGGCGAAGCCCGGGTGCGGTCCGGGGGAACGTAGTGCGGGTTTCACGAGTGCGGCGGCCGGAAACCCGCCGGTGAAGAGATGTCCTGACGCAGTTCCGCACGGCTTCGCGGCAGAACTCGGCGGGCCATGAACGACGAGGCAGGAATCCGGGGATCCCACTGGCTCGAGACCGCGCCCCCAGGCGATCCGGCCCCGCCTCCGTCCGGTGGCATCGCCGTCGAGGTCGCCGTGGTCGGCGGTGGAATCGCCGGGCTCAGCACGGCCTGGGAGCTGGTACGGGAGGAACGCGAGGTGGCCGTCCTGGAGGCGGACCGCATCGCCGCAGGGGTCACCGGCTGCACGACGGCCAAACCGACCGCGCTGCACACCCTGATCTACGACCACCTCCGCCGTACCCGCGGCCCCGAGGGCGCGAGGCTGTACGCGCGCTCACAGACCGAAGCCATACGGCACGCCGCCGACATCGTCGGCGAACTCGGTATCGAGTGCGAGTGGGAAGAGGCCGCCGCCTTCACGTACGCCGAGAGCCCCCGGCACGCGGAGAAGCTGCGGACGGAGGCGGACGCGGCGCGCGAGGCGGGCCTGCCTGCCGAGTTCGTCGCGGAAACGGGCCTGCAACGCGGTACACCCGTGCGGGAGCCGGACCGCCCGCGGGCAAGGCGGTACACCCGCGGGCAACGCGGCCCGCCTACGGGCAACGGCGTACCCGCCCCGCCCGCCAGGGACGCGGCGCGCGCCCTTCGCGGTCGCCGGTGCCGTCCGGTGGCCGACCAGGCGCAGTTCCACCCTCGCAAGTACCTGCTGGCGCTCGCGGACGACCTGCGCCGGCGCGGAGGCGCCGTGTACGAGGGAACACGCGTCGTGGGCCTCACCGAGGACGAGCCCTGTGTCCTGTCGACGGACGCGGGCGTGTCGGTCCGCGCCGACGAAGTGGTGATCGCCACGCACTACCCCGTCTTCGACCGCGCGCTTCTCTTCACCCGGCTCTCTCCCCGCCGTGAGCTGGTCGTCGCCGCGCCCATCGCGGAGGACCGGGCCCCACGCGACATGTACATCACGCCCGAGCAGAACACGAGGTCCGTCCGCACCGCACCGTACGGTGACGGCCAACGCCTGCTGATCGTCACCGGCGAGCACTTCACCCCAGGGGCCGCCGACGTCGAGGAGCGGTTCACCCGACTGTCCGCGTGGGCCGGCGACCGCTTCCCCGGGCGCACGTTCACCCACCGGTGGGCAACTCAGGACAACGACTCCACCGACTCGGTCCCCCTCGTCGGACCGCTCCGTCCCGGCAGCCGTCACACCTGGGTGGCCACCGGGTTCGGCGGCTGGGGTCTGAGCGGCGGCATCACGGCGGGCCGCCGCTCAGCGAGCTCGTCAACGGCCGCGCGGTCGAGTGGGGCGGCCTCTACGATCCTCGCCGCCTGGCCTTAGTGGTCCGCGAAGGAGCCTCGTTCCTGAAGCATCAGGCCCACGTGGCCAAGCACTTCATCGGCGACCGGATGCCGTCCATGACGGAACCGGCGCCGGAGGACATCCCCGCGGGCAAAGGCGCTGTGGTACGCGTGAACGGACGGCAGTGCGCTGTCCACCGCGACGAACAGGGTCAGCTCCGGGCGGTCTCCGCCCGCTGTACCCACCTCGGCTGCATCGTGTCCTTCAACAGTGCGGAGCAGGCGTGGGAATGCCCGTGCCACGGTTCCCGCTTCGCGCCGGACGGCCGGGTCCTCCAGGGCCCCGCCGTGCACCGGCTCGAGAAGCGAGAGATCTGAGCGCGAGGATTCGGCGTGACCGGGTCGTACGTAGGCCGGCGGTCGATCCGCGCAGCGGCAGACCCGCGCCGGCCGGACAGGTCGGGGAGAGGCTGTACATGTCGCTCCCGCACTGCGCCGGTTCGGCGACCACGACCGGGTCGCCGAGGGCCTGCACCGGTTGCTGGACGGCGGCACGGGAGCGGTCCGGCAGCGCGCCGCCGTCCGTGGCGGCGGCCGCCCGTACTGCTGGACCTAGTGGCCGGAGGCACCGCCGGTCAGCCATGAGGGGCTTGCCGCGGCGGTGATCGCCGTCTGCGGTGCCGAGGTCGGGGGTCTGATCAGATTCCTTCGAGCTTCCGGCGGGCCGGACCCAGCGCATGGCCGCGACGCAGTGCCGGCTGCCAGGGATCGTCGTCCTTCAGGCGGGCGTCGATGGTGGTCAGCGTCCAGCGTTGCGGGCCGAGGTCCGGGTCGTCCAGTTCCGCCCAGCTCAGGGGCGTGGCGACGGGGGCGCCGGGCAGCGCGCGGACGGCGTACGGGGTGACGCTGGTCTGGCCGTAGGCGTTGCGCTGGACGTCCAGGTAGAGCCGGCCTTTGCGGGCTTGCTTGCGGGGCGCGGTGGTGAGTTGACCGGGGTGCCGGTCGGCGAGCAGGTCGGCGACGCCGCGGGCGAATGCGCGCACCTCGTCGAACCCGGCGCGGCGGTCCAGCGGGACCAGCACGTGCAGTCCGCGAGAGCCGGTGGTCATCAGGCCGGAGGGCAGCCCGAGTTCGTCGAGCAGTTCGTGCAGGAGGGCGGCGGCCTCCCGCACGGGTGCGAAGTCCCCGGCGGGCGGGTCGAGGTCGAAGACCAGGCGGTCGGGGTGGTCGGGGCGGTCGGCCTTGGACAGCCAGCGGTGCGGGGTGATGCACGCCTGGTCGACGAGGTAGAGCAGGCTCGCCAGGTCGTCGCAGACCGGGTAGGTGACGGTGCCGTCCTCCTTGGGCAGTTCGCAGCGGTGGACCCAGTCGGGGAAGTACTCGGGGGTGTCCTTCTGCATGAACCGGCCGTCGCCGATCCCGTCCGGGTACCGCTCGAGCATCAGGGGGCGGCCGCGCAGGTGCGGCAGGATGCGTCGGCTGACGTGCCGGTAGTAGCCGGCCAGATCGGCCTTGGTGATGCCGTCGTCCGGGAACATGTCCTTGTCGGCCCGCTTGATCTCGACGGTGCGGTTGCCCGTGCGGATCTCGGCCGTGGTCATGGTGCACCTCGCTCATGGGTCCTGTTCAAACCTTCTCGCCCTCCATCGCGGCGACCTGTCTCAGGGTGTGCCCGGAGCGAACCGAACGGGCTCGGCGGGGATCGGGAGTGCGCTGCTGGGCAGCGTCGGTTTCGCGGGACTTGACCAGCAGCCACGCCTCGCGTTCGCCTCCGCCGCCCCGGCGGAACCGAGTGAGCGCCCAGTCGCCGTGCAGCTTGCTGCCGTCCAGCCGGAACGACGCGTGGCCGCGCTCCAGCGCCTCGGCGAACGGGATCTCACGACCGCGCTTGTCGGTGCTGCGGTTGCGGAAGGTGCCCTCGTCCCAAATGATCACCGTACCGGCGCCGTACTCACCCTCGGCGATGACACCCTCGAAGTCCCGGTATTCCAACGGGTGGTCCTCGGTGGGCATCGCGAGCCGCTTGTCGTGCGGGTCACCGGACGGCCCCTTGGGGACCGACCAGGACTTGAGAACCCCGTCGACCTCGAGCCGGAAGTCGAAGTGCATGGTGCTGGCGTCGTGGATCTGCACCACGAACCGGGGCTCAGAGCCGGACGCGGACCGGTCGTCACCCCTCGGCTCCCGTGTCGCGTGGAAGTTCCGTCTCCGGCGGTACTCCGCCAGCGTGTCCTCCGCGGCCATGCTCCCTTCCTTTCTTGAGCCCGGTGTCGCCGGGGACGTCACTCCGTTCCCGCGTCGGCTCCTGCCGTGGTGCTCGCGGGCTCGGCGGGGCCGGGTTCGACGAAGCTGTACGGCGGCAGCGGGCCGTTG